>NZ_WVRF01000011.1:0-155499 GCF_013110775.1 Ruegeria sp. HKCCD7296 | reverse complement strand
GAAGCACTGTCAGAAAAGGCGGATATCCTCGCACAAAATCTTCATCTGCCTGACCACATCCGAGAGGTGATAGGGTTGCCAAGCAAACCAATCCAAGCATAGAGGCCTAAATGGGCTACGAGTGCTTAGGCTTGGAACCGACCTGCAGCTAACCACCTGCTTCACACACCGTGAGCTGCGATCAGTTGGAAATGTAAAACCTGTTTTTTCCTCAGGTTCTACTTTCCATAAACTGGCCCGAGACTAGGCTAGCTCACGAGCTATATGACGTGCCTGGGCCTGAGCTGAGGCGACCGAAGCTTCGTGACGCTCGTCAGCGAATTCCTGGTACTCGGCCGCAGCTTCGAACATGCGTTCTGCTCCCAGGTACGGGCGCAAAGTGCTGATGTGCGCAGAAAGGTGACCCGAGCCATAGCGAATTCCACCGGCCTCAAAACCGAATTCGCCAGCCGATGTGAGTAGCACCAGGGTTTTGCCTGACATGATCGGTTCCAGAGGGAAGTCGCCACGCGCCAAATCAAACGTAAATGTCTTATTGATCCGGATAATCTGATCAAACCAAGCCTTCAGGGCTGCGGGCATTCCGTAGTTGTACATGGGTGTCGAAATCAGCAGGATGTCGGAGCGGTCGAGCTCGTCAATTAGCGTATCAGACAAGCTAATCAAAGCGTTCTGTTCAGGAGTGCGTTCCTCTTCCGCAGTGAAAACGGACGCAATCCAATCGTTGGAAATGAAATCCGGCGGGGTCAATCCGACGTCACGCACTACAATTTCGACGTCCGGATCAACGGTTTTCCATTCTTCCACGAAACTGTCCGCCAAAGCGCGGGAAATGGAATTATAGGCCGCAACAGGGTTGTCGGTGCGCCGCACGCTATTGTCTTCAACGCCAAGGTCGCTGATTGCATCGAGGACTTGCCCTGTGCGGAAGTCAATCTCGGCCAGCACATCTGCATAATGGCCGTTGCCTGTGATCCCGTCGAAGTCAGGGTTCGGCATCCCCTCTGCGGCCAGCGCATCAAGCCGAGGGGTCGCGGCCCCCCTTAGCTCTCCGCCGCCGTAGACGCCCAACTCGCCCCAGCCGAGGTTGTCGACCATCATCAATACGACATTGGGTTGCTCAGTGGTCTGGGCCACAGATGAGCCGCCCCAAAGTACACAAGCTGCCACCGACATAAGGATTGGTTTGAGTGGACTTCTCATTTGGGTGCTCCCGTCTTGGTCCGAGTATTCGTGAAACGACCTTTCCCATAGGTCATCGACTCACGCATGTGTCATTAGGACTATCGTCCTAATCTTGGCGAGCAGTGTGATCTGTGTCAATGTTGCGTTACGACCACTGTCAGAATTGAAACAGGCCCATGGTGATGTTCCTCACCTGCAAAACGCAAAGTGAACTGGATCGATGGACAAGAAGATTGAAAGCTACATTCCCGAAAGGGTAACGCACCTGCTACAGGATTTGGTCGTGCAGCGCCCGGTTGCAAAGGAACCCCGCGGGCTTTCCAGTGGTGACAGCACCAAGCGGCGGATACTTGATGCGGCCTTTGCGCTTTTCATCGGCACCCGAGCAGAAGACTACACGATGCGGAATCTGGCGAACGCCTTGGATATGCGCGTCGGCAACCTGACGTATCACTATAAGACCAAGTCAGAACTCCTCGACAGCCTCGTTCGCGATCAGCTTGCGAACTATGCTGACGACATCCTGACGTGTCTGCAGATGAGCGAAACAACACCGCAAGCTGCGCTCGAACGGGTGGTAACGCTCCTTGTTCAGGACTTGCGCCAACCAGAGATTGCATTCTTCCCGCAACTCTGGGCGCGTTCATTGCATGACGATGCTGCGGCCGAGCTGATGGACAAAATCCACGAGCTGGAGCGACAGGTGATTGCAGGGCTGATAGGAGCCACCCGTCCCGACTGGCCACAAGACGACTGCGATGCACTTGCACTTCACGTTACTGCGGCTATTGAGGGGCTTACCTTGTTCATTGGGCGAAACAAGAAATCACATGGCATCTATGCAGCGCCCGAACAGGAAATTGCCCGCGTACTGAGAGTTGTATTGGAAACTGCGCGCCATCCGAGCAAGTGCTAAATTTGAGAGCTAAATTGAGCGCCCCGTTTGGGCTCGACCCTGTCATCCGAGTCTTTTGCTCAGGTGACTGATAAGGTGCGGTTAGCAGACATTTCAAGCGAGATTTGAATTTTCCGACCATGAACGGCCGTTTCGCGCAGGAGCGGACGGTGACGAAAAATGCGGCTATGTCCGAGTCGCGGACATTTCAGCCGTTCGGGCGGCGATGACAAAGGTCTGCTCCACCTTGCTTTGTGGACTTGCTGGGCGAAGCGCAAACAGAGTGTATATGTAAAACTTCCAATCCATTGGATAAGTTTGCCAATCGGTCCGATCCTTCAAGGGCGATCAAACCGACGTCCAGAGGGCTGACTCTTCAAAGGAGGGTCATTTCAACGGTTCACAAACTCTGTTCACCAACCTCGATTGCCGAAGTGACCAAGAGACCAAACCGACAGTTTTTCTGCTCTTCATTCGTGCAACACGCTTCCTGAAAACTGCCCGAGCTAAACAGCCAGATATCTAGCGGTCATTTGTTCCGTCGCAATCGGAGTGTGGTGCGAGGAAGTTCGCCAAAGGTCTGCCTGTAGAGCCTGCTGAACCTTCCGTGATGCTCAATGCCACACATCGCACAGACAGCCGATACTGTGACAGGTCCTTCGGGGTCAATTAGGGCTCGCCTAGCGTGATGAAGTCGAGCTTGGGCCAGCACTTGCATCGGCGTGGCCCCGCGAACTTTGCGAAATGCGGCCTGCAATGTTCGTTCAGAAACGCCAACATGAAGCGCAATGTCCCGGAGGGTGTCAATTTTATCGGGTTGTTCGTAGATCAGTTTCTCTGCCTTTTTGACATGCCTACTGGACAGGTCTCGCGCGATGGTAGAGTGAGTGCGTCTGCGCGGACCGAAGCACATGTCGAGGCAGCGGTTCAACTGAGCAAGAACCACTGTCTTCCAAGCATCCGCCAAGTGCATTTCCATTTCCCGATCCGTGGAAACGGAGACCTGCGTTGCAAGTGCAACCGTGAGTTTGGCCAGATGCAAGTCATCTGAACTATTTGCGTCACCCCATATCATTCCGCCCCGCGCCTCCACGCGGTCCAGGCGGTCGCCCAGGAAGTTGGACGGCATGGACAGTACAAGGGCTTGGTATGGTGCGTTCCGCTCAGAAATGACAGTCGTCTCGCGCTTCCCGCGGCCGAACAGGATCCAGGATTCGCTATTTCGCTTGAACTGCATATGACCGTTACTACTCGACAAAGTGCCGGTGACCGACACAAGAAGGTTGGGCCGTCGGTATTCTGGCACGACCACGTTATGCCCAGTCGATCTGATGTAGGCTAAGCTCATCAGGCCGATGTCGCTGATCGCGACCGCCGCCTCTCCATCGACTGGGTCATGCAGTTGGAGTGGAGCAGATCCTGAGAACTGCCGCCTTGTCAAATTTGAACGATCGCCCTTGTAGAAGGAACTCAGCTTGAAGCTCCCGACCGCAGTTGGCAATGCATTGTCGGCTGCCTTGCGTAGCACAGAAGGTGCGAGCCCGATCAATGCGTTGGCGCCGTCTCCGGTCGGGCCGTGCAAATTACTAGCACACTGCGGATTTTGGATAATCATAGCGAATTTTGGATATCCTGCTCCCCTTTCTTGTGCAAGCTTTTCGAAGATTCGTCATCCCGCAAATGGTGGCACATATTGCATTTCTGAAGGCCGCCAAGACCCCACGCGGCGCAACACAACAGCGAGCCAACGCACCCGAAACGGTATCGAAAACAGCGTTTAAGGAGACGACAAAATGAACAAGCCCCTTTTGGTCACGACTTTCTCTGCCGTTCTGGCGCTGTCCCTTGGTGGGCCTGCATCCGCGAATGTCGACCAAGCGGCTATAGATGGCTGTATCGACCAGATACGCAGTGTCGGTGGTCCCGATGGCCAGAGCGGAACCGTCATCTCCTCGGAGTATTCCGAAGCAAACTCGCTGATCATGTTCCAAGATGCGGGCAATACCGTCTGGCGCTGTCTGGTCTCGAACGACGGGGTCGTGGCCGAACTGACCGTTGCGCAGGCTGCTGATGACGGAGGCGGCGCGATGGCCGGGGCCTCCGGTTCTGGTACAGAACGCGTCTCATTCGCTTCAGGAACCTCGGGAGCGGAACTGACAGGCTCACTGTTACCGCAGGAAAGCCGACGCTATGTTCTAGGCGCGCGCGACGGTCAGTTTTTCTATTTCCGGCTCGCAGCGAATGGGCCAGGAATGACCTACGTCATCTACAATCCTGATGGCTCCGTCTTGCTAGACGAGATGAGCGCCGATCAGGAGTACCGGGGCCAGTTGTGGCAATCGGGAGATCATGTCGTCCAAGTTTACAATACATCGAACGGCGCTCAGTCCTTCAATGTGATCTTTGGAATTGAATGAGCCAAAACATGCGAAAGAAAGGCATTGGCCTTTGGCCGTCGCTCAGATTGCTTTCTGTTTCCGCCGCGGCCATCGCGCTTTCCGCTTGCACGACGGGCAACGCCCTACAACTCAGCATGGGCGATAGCGATGCGGTGAAGCGCGCAAATGAGCTTGCAATTTCCTGTAACCTCCCTGGTGCGCTACAAGCGTTGGAAGAGGCGGAGGCCTCAGGAGGTCTGGCTTCCAATGTTTCGCAATTGCAGCGCGTGGTTTTCCTCCGGGACGCTCAGCGGACAGCAGAGGCCAATACCGCACTTGCAGCGTGGAACGACGCTACCAATGCAACAGCAAGCGATGCAGCCAAAACAGAAAGCTCTATTCAAGAATCGCTCGTTGAATTGCAAGCGGAAAGGCGGTCGCGAACCGGGTCTGCTTCCTGCTAGGACGGACGCTTCACCTTGCCTCTGAAACCTGGGGTTCTCTGCCAAAAGACTTAGCCGACAAATCTGATATACAAAAGAAGGGGATAGAATGACTTCGTACTCAAAACAGCTGCTTGGCGCTGCCGCTCTCGTGGCGTTGTCAGGATGCGCGGACACCTCCAGCCCTGCCACCGGGCAACCGTCCGTCGGAAGCTCATCGGATCTGACGGCCTTCGAAGGCGCGCGCGCCGGTCAAGCTGAGATGGGCATTCAGAATCTCGGTTATGAGTTGATCAGAACAGATGGCCTCACGGCCTTTTGGTTCAATCGCAGCACAGGCGCTTGTGCTCGCATCACCACATCCGATGGTCGCTACTCCGATGTGACCATGCTTCCAGCCGGAGATTGCTGAGTCACTCAGCCGGCAAACACCGTTCCCAAAATCCTGAAAGGAAAACCCATGAACAAAATCCTAGCCACTTCTCTCGTCCTCATTGCCTTGGCGGGATGCGCCGAAGAGCAGTCCTTCACAACCGAAGCAGATATCTCGGAAGCAAATCGGAACACTGAGTGCCCGGTAGATGTGACGGAAGCGGATCGCGCCAACTATCCTGCGTGCAACTGACGAAGCGAGCCTTCGTTGCGTCTGCGATAGCCATGTCCATAACAGGATGCGTTGAGATATCGCAGAGCAACGAAGATATCGTGGCACCATCGGGCATGGTTGAAGAGTGCACTCGACAGATCAGGGTCGGACGACCATATGCAACTATTTCAATCCGTGAGGTGATCACAGCCGGACCGGATAATCGTGTTTTCGTCGGCATGATGGTCGATGGTGAAAGCTGGGGGTGCCGGGAGGAAGACAACGGCATTTTCACGGCGTTCTCTCAGTTTGCGAACTGACGAATAGATGGCCGGGCTATGCAATTGGGTCATTCGGATCGTCGGGGTATTGTACCTCGTGGCCTTGGCGTTGCTTCTGATCGGAACCTTCGGACTCTTCGGTCAGGAGCAGGATCCGCTTTCAGGCATCTTCTTGTTGCCGTTAGGTTTGCCATGGCTCCTGTGGTCAGATGGCGTTCCGGACGTTTTGTTGCCGTCGCTGGCGGCCTTTGTGCCGCTGCTCAATATTCTTATCCTGACATTGCTTTGTCGCTACTTTAGAAGCGACAAAGCTCAAAAAACAAAACCAGACAAGGGAGGGTCAGATGCACTTTGATCTTGCACATGCGCTCTTAACGGGAGTTCTCATATTTGTCGTGATGATCGGCATGCACAAAGCTGGTCTCTACGTGCCGCACAAGGAGGGTGGCCCAAGATGGAGTTGGCCGCTGTTCTTCGGAATAGGTGCGGCCGTGTTCATCCTTAACTTGGTTTGGCCCTGAAAGCCGTCGCGTTCTAGCAGGGAGAGAAGATTTGGGTAAGGTGATTATTGGAATTGTTGGCTTGATCATCGGCTTTATCGGTGGCGCGATTTTCGATGGATCGCTGATCGGCGGCACGGCGGCCGGGATCGGTATCGCGACAGGGGCATCGGCGGGCATCTGCATGACAGTACAGGCAACCGAAGACAAGGGGCCACTGACGCGCCAAGAAATCGATCAGAGCCTGACGCAAACTGCGGCGAATGCGGCAGCGATCTTTGACACTGACGCACCTGGCGAGGTCGTTGGCGGCGAAGATAATTGCGCCAAGGTTCTTTAGAATCTGAGAGAGTGAGTACGAAATGAAATCATTGTTTTCCCCCCTGCGTATCGGCGCACTCTTCGCGGCGACAACTCTGGCGACGACTGCATCGGGCAACGAGTTGATAGAAGACGCACTCGGAGGCCCCTTCACGACCTGCACCGGTGCTATTGCATGGACCGAGGATGACAATAGCGCCACTCGTGTCGAGCCCATGCGCCTCGCGGTGCGGGACGCTGACGACGCGGCAAACGTAGCCCTGTTCCTGAGCGAGGAAGATTTCACGAGTGAAGATGTCTGGGCTTGCGTCGACGGTGTCTGCATGGCTCACGCGACCGTTCGCGCGGCCGTCACCACAAATGTGCTTCGGCTGCGTTATCAAGCCGACCTTACCAGTGGCCAGGCCGTGTATGGCATGGAGGGCGTCTTCATGGTGGTGAACGCTCGGGAAGCTCCCATAAAGGTTGAGGGCGCACGGGGATCCGGCTCCTTCATTTGCGAAAAGGCATTGCCCGAGAGCTTCCTTGGGAGTGAACAGTAGCGAAAAAAAAACTGCGAAATTGCTTTACTGCAAATTAGGGGAGTCAATGAGGTGACCAGTCTAGGCTGCGCAAAGCCACCAACCGCTTAGCGTATAACGCAGGAATAAGAGTTACTTGTTTCAACTTGTAAACATCTCGCAAGGCATCCTTAAATGGAGTGGTCATTCAACCAATAGTTTGGTTGTACTTTGTAGCGGTTCGTTTCGCCGTGGGGCGACGATTACACTTATCGCTCTGATGGCTGAGGTCTGCTGCCATGGCGCGGCCAACGCGCAAACGTCGTCGGTGCGCCCAGAGCCCGTTCCCTGCCCGGACGTCATCACCCAGACTGTGACCGAGATTGAAGGCGAAACCTTCGATTGCGGCATCGTTCGCGTGCCCGCCGACTATGATAACCCGGACGGCAGTCAGATCGAGTTGATGTACGGAGTTTTGCGGTCGACCAGCCTGTCACCCGCAGCCGATCCGATCATCTACCTGCATGGTGGACCCGGCGGCGGTGAACTGGCCAGTTTGACGAACACGCTCGCGGAACGACTGGCAACCTTGCGCGCCCGACGCGAT
This sequence comes from Ruegeria sp. HKCCD7296, assembly GCF_013110775.1. NCBI lineage: Bacteria > Pseudomonadati > Pseudomonadota > Alphaproteobacteria > Rhodobacterales > Roseobacteraceae > Ruegeria > Ruegeria sp. HKCCD7296. The sequence goes on along the minus strand of NZ_WVRF01000011.1, from coordinate 147,803 downwards.
ATCGTTGTCTTCGATCAGCGCGGATCGGGCTTCTCCCCGGGGGAGATCGAGTGCAACGAGGTTTTCGCAGCCAACAGCGATGCGGCCTTCGCCGCCGCCGGAGAAATTGCCGAAGCATCGGGGATGAACCCGGGCGCCGCGGCTGGCAAGTACCTTATCCCCCTGTGCGCGGCTCACCTTAATGAACAAGGCGTGGACCTGTCGCAGTACAACACGGTCACCAATGCCCGCGATGTCGTCCACGTGGCCGAGGCGCTGGGGTTCGACAGTTTCAACCTCTACGGTCATTCCTACGGCACACGTCTTGGGCTGGAGGTTCTGCGGCAGAACCCGCCGGGTCTGCGCGCGATCCTCCTCGACTCTGTGCTGCCGACAGATGTGGCCTGGCGCGAGCGACTTCCCGAAACCAATGAGGAAGCGTTCCTCGGCATCTACGGGATGTGTCTTTCCGATCCAACCTGCGCCGAGGCTTATCCCGATCTCGTTGAAACGCTCAACGGAGTATTCACGGCCCTTTCCGCACAGCCATTGACCACCGAGAGCGGATTACCGGTCACAGCAGCGAGCCTGGAACAGTTGATCCTTTCGTCGGCCAACCAAGCGGGTGGTGAGTGGCGGGTTCGGTACCTGCCGCGCATGATCCACGACCTAGCGCAAGGCGACCCTGCGCTCTTCGAAGCCCTTTCCCTCATGCGTTATGCAGAAGCGGAAACTGCTTCCCCGCCAGCATTTCAACTAGACGTGTCAAGTATTCCGGCGCGCCTGATGCTCAATCGGGCCAACGCACTTGTATCTCAAAGCGATGCACTCCGGCAAAGCGCCGAGACTCTGGCCCGGCAGGCCCAGGACATGGCAAGCGAGGCCGACGAGTCACTGGCGGCGGTGTTCCTGCGTACACTCAGCGAGCTCGAGGATGTTCCGTACAGCACAACACTCGATGACACCTATGCAGCAGACCGCGTCGCGTTGCCCCTGCGCCCCGCAACGCCCGTCGAACTCGGGCAGTTCGTGGGCCGACACTTCTCCGGGATCGATGCAGAGATCCTGACATCGCTCGTGGGGCAAATGACGCCGGACGACATTTCCGAGATCTTTCGCCGACTGCGGAATCTGGACCGCTTCAGCGAGCAGCTCCACGAACTGGCCTTCGCACTGCGCATGTTCACCTGCAATGACTCTGTCCCCTTCAACAGCGCGGAACGCGTCCGCGAGCGCATCGAAAGCTATCGCATCCCGGGGCTGACAGTGCGGGAGGCGCGCACGATGGCCTACGAGCTCGGTGCCTGTGACGGGTTTCCGACTGGCACCCTTGGAGAGGACTTCCATGCACCGGTCACCGGCGATGGGTCCCTTCCTGCCATGGTTTTCACCGGAACGAACGACATCCAGACCGCGACGTCCTGGTCGGAACAGGCCGCCGACAATCTGGTCGGATCACAGTTCGTGCGCTTCCCGAATACAGGACACGGTGCAACCTTGTTCTCGCAATGTGCAAGAGATGTAGCTGGCGCTTTCTTCGATCAACCTGACACTGCAGTTAACGCTGGGTGTGCCTCGGGCTTGGTGCCGAATTTCGCGCTGCGCGACGAACCGCTGCCCTAGGTGAACAACAGCCCACTATTTGCAACAAGGATGATCCGGACTTCGGCATTGATCGAGCAAGCTTTGCCTCAGCCGCCGACACCCAATGGCAATTGATGGCGACGCAGGCCACGCCGACGATTAAGGAGCGGTAGTGGATGAGCGTCAACGAGCGACGCTGGTCAGCCTAGCTGAAGTTTGCACCAGCACAACAATCAATGAACACAAGCTACACACGCGTCTCTGTAATCAAGTGAAAATACGACACAATCGTCAGCATCCATTACTGGAAAGACTACAAAGCAAAGTTTAATAGCCGCTTCAAAGCGCGTTTCGGACATTTGTGCGAACCGCAGCATCCGGCACTTTGGGCTCGCATTCGACCTTCGCTGCTTCCCGCGCCTATGACTGTTCGCAGCCCGAAGCGGACATTCAAAACAAGACCCTGCGAATGTGGCTTCGCGGGACGAAGCGGACTTACGAGGTTCGCAAGATTCTGAGATCGCCCTCAGTCCAGTTGGGATCGACAACGCCAAGGTGAACTGGGCTTCAACTTGAGAATCTATGAGGGCGTGACATCGCCCCCAATACCGAGAAATGCAGCTTCCATTAGTTCGTTTTCACGCTGCACGTTTTGATCCCTAGAGCGGAGTAGATCGGGCAAACGCCAAATAGACCTGTGATGAGTGGGATGATGCCAATAAGCCCCCACATCGTCTGAGGACCGACAAAGATCAAAGACAGCAGCACAAGGCCGAGAATGATACGCAGTGAGCGATCAAGTGTTCCTTCATTTCTGGACATCATTAAATCCTCCTTGGTTGATTGATGCCCAATTCTAACCTTTTGCGTCGTCGACAGACGGTGACAGAGTCACCGTTAACTTGCGGCAACATGTTCCAGTTCCTTGCGATCAAGTATGGCGATGCCGTCCTCATGCTGCTTTACCCAGCCTTTCTTTGCGAACGCCGCCAATCTGCGAGTAACGTAGGCGCGACCTGAGGCTGTTTCGCTTGCGAGTTCGGAGTGGGTTGCCTTCACCCTGCTGTCTGAAGAGGCAAGCCTTATCAACGCCTTGGCGAGCCGCGCATCGAAGTTCGTAAGCGCCACATCTTCAATCAACTGCTGGTACTCCGAAAACCGCGAGGAAACGGACAACATAATCATATCTCGGAACTCAGCGTCCTCGGCGAGCTTTTTTCGAAACTCGTGCGCTAGCACGAGTTGCCCGGTCAGGTCGGTCTCTGCAACACCTTCGGCGCCGTAGGCCTCGTCCTTTATCAGGCATGACAAAGTCTGGAGGCATACATCGCCCGGCGTGACACGATAAAGGACCACTTCGCGTCCGCTCGGGCCTGTAAGCGTTACACGAATTGATCCCTCTGACAGAATGATGAAGCCTGGACATGCTTGACCTGGTTGAAAGACTGTTGCGCCCCGTGACGCGGCAAAACTGCGGAGGATACTCATTCTCGCAAATCTCCCAAATTCCCGAAGATTAGAAACTTGTGAATCGATCAATTCAAGCCGGATCGCCTTAGATTCTTCTCGTGTGCAGTTTGGGCTCAGTTTTGCCGTTCTCCGTAGCAATCATAGTTGATTGGAGTAGCCTAATGCGAACGTTTCCGACTGGGCTTTGCAAACTTGGAAAGTCAAAAATTTAGGAACTCGAAAGTCTCAGTTGCCCAAAATCACTTAGCTAGCGCTTCCGATATGCGTTCGACTAGTGCCTTCTGAACTACAGCAAACCTTGGAGTTTTCGAGATTTCTTCTAACGTTGCGACCCACAGCGGAACCTCGATCTTAGGATTCACGTCCTGTGACCGTTTAAGGCGGGTATCCACGTCGCCAAAAAATGACGGCAGAAAGGTTTTACCAGCTCCCGAGGCCGCCATCTGCTGTAGCACCAGAAAACTGTCTGCTCCATTGGTCATTTCGTCGGCGCTTACATTCTGCGCCAGCCATTTGGCAGGAAGTGAACGACTCAACGCCCCGTCTAGCCTCATCCACCTGCGATTGGGGCTACCATCGTCAAAGACACCGAAGGACAGCGTTCCTGCACGCTCCCCGATCAGCCCTTCCCCGAGCTTTATCGAAGGGCGCACAGCAATGTCTGCTGTTAGTCGGGAAAGATCATGGTGGCTGTTCTGGCTTAGCAGAGTCAGGTTCAAACCTGGGTAAAGGCGTGAGATTTCGTTGAGTATTCTAGGGAGAACAATCTGACAAAGACTATCGGTAGACGTAATTCGCACGTGACCTATAGGAGACCGGTTTGCCCCGACAACCGCTCGCTCCACCGACAGCACTGCGTCTTCGACGCTTTCCATTGCAGAAAAGATCGCACTAGCTTCGGGCAGAACGGAATATCCTGACGGGTTTTTTTGAAAAATCCGGCAGCCATTGCGCTCTTCGAAAGCGGCCACTCTGCGCAAGACTGTGGCGTGCGTGACGCCCATGACCGTTGCGGCTGCATTAAGTGAGCCGTATTTGCTTACCGCCAGCGCGTATCGAATGTCGTCCCAGTTTTCGTTGTTCATAAATTAACAAGAGACGACCAATAACAAACAATTACAAGAAAATTCGTTCAAGCTAACATTCGGAGCATTGAACAGGGAGACACATCATGATGAAGCAGTTCTCAATCTTCGCAGCGGGTCTTTTGTCATTGACCGCAATTGGCACAGCCATCGCCCACGAAAGTGAAAACCCGGCTGTGAAAGCTCGAACCTCAATCATGCAGCTCTATGCCTTCAATCTTGGTACGCTTGGCGGCATGGCCAAAGGCGAGGTGGATTATGACGCCAAGGCCGCAACACGGGCTGCAAACAACCTTGTTGTGCTAACGCAGATCGACCAATCCGCGATGTGGCCCCAGGGATCTGACAATGTGTCCGATCCGTCCACCCGAGCGCTGCCGGCAATCTGGGAAAACTTCCCTGACGTTGGTGCGAAAGGGCAAGCCATGGCAGACGCAGCTGTTGCGATGCAGGCTGCGGCCGGACAAGATGTTGATGCCCTGAAAGCTGCGATGGGCAATCTGGGCGGAAGCTGTTCGGCATGTCACAAAGCGTACAGAGCACCGAAAGACTAATTGGCAGATAGTTGTGAAACGGTTTTTCCTTTTCACTGCTTTCGTTGCACTTTTGGTTGGGTTGGCCGGTTTGGTGCTGACCCGACCACAAAGAATGGATCGATCTCAACTTGACGGTTTGAACCCAGATCTCGCCAGAGGTGAAATCGTTTTCCACGCCGCAGGATGCGCATCCTGTCATTCAGCGCCGGACGCGGTTGGTGAAGAAAAGCTCATGCTCTCTGGTGGTCGCCGGTTTGAGACGGAGTTTGGCACGTTCATCGCCCCCAACATTTCCAGTCACCCAGAAGTTGGTATTGGGTTCTGGTCTGCCCTTGATCTGGCCAACGCCTTGATCCATGGGACCGGAGCCGAAGGGCAGCACTATTTTCCAGCGTTTCCCTACACATCTTACACCAACATGTCAGCGGATGACATCGTTTCGCTTCAAGCATTCCTCAGCACTCTGCCACCAGCCACAACTGCAAGCGTTCCGCATGAGGTTCACTTTCCCTTCAACATTCGACGCGGACTGGGGGGATGGAAGCTTTTGTTCATGTCGCCAGGTTGGGTAGTCCAAGGTGATCTGACCAACCAACAAAGGCAAGGCCGGTATCTGGTGGAGGCGTTGGGTCACTGCGCCGAATGCCACACGCCGCGAAATGGCTTAGGTGGTCTGAAACGAGACCTTTGGCTGACAGGTGCACCAAATCCAAACGGGAAAGGTCGCATCCCCGGCCTTACCTCAGACCAGCTTGATTGGTCCGAGGCTGACATCGCCGAGTACTTGAAATCCGGCTTCACGCCGGACTATGACAGCGCAGGTGGCGAGATGGTGGAGGTCATCGAGAACACATCACGCCTCACGGATGAGGATCGTTTGGCGATTGCCGCGTATCTCAAAGCTGTTCCCGTTTCGTCGACGCGGCTTCCATCTGAGTAACAGTCGTTTGGCGCCATGCCGCGGGGATCTGATGCTGTCGCCGGTAGGAAGCCGTAAGGCCTATTCCCTTTTCATCAAACACCTGTTTTAGGTTTTGAACGTCGGAGCTCACCAAACAACCGAGTTTCTGTTCATGATTGACTGAGGGTCGTGGCCAAATGACACAAAAAATCGCTCTTTGGTCCATTCCGATATCCATTGCCGTACTGGCTCTGAAACTTCTCGCTTGGTGGCTGACAGGCTCGGTCGCGTTGTTGTCGGACGCAATGGAATCTACCGTGAATGTCGTTGCGGCGTTGCTGGCATACTTTGCGGTTCGGGTTGCCAATAAACCCCCTGATGAAAACCACCCCTTTGGTCACAAAAAGGCCGAGTATCTTTCCGCTGTCGTCGAGGGCGTACTGATTGTGCTGGCGGCGTTCTTGATCATCAGAGAAGCTGTATTGGCACTCCCAAACCCGCATCTTGAGGATGCGCCGCTTCTTGGAATCGTCGTCAACGTCGTTGCAACGGGCGTGAATGGCGCATGGGCCTGCCTATTGCTCAAAATCGGCAGGCGCGAGGGTTCGCCTGCATTGGAGGCAAGCTCCCGGCACATTTTTACAGATGTCATGACTTCAGTTGGTGTCATCGCAGGTCTGATACTGGCGCTTGCCACCGGCTGGTTGATCCTCGACCCAATCTTGGCAATTCTTGTTGCGCTGAACATCTTGTGGGAGGGCTGGAAAGTTATTCGGGCGTCCGTCGATGGCCTCATGGATGCGACCCTTTCGGATCATGACTTGCAGACCGTTTCTAATGCAATCGAAGCAAATCTCGGCGCAGCCTTAGAGTACCACGACCTCAAAGGGCGCAGGTCCGCAAATGTCATCTTCGTGGAGTTTCATCTTGTTGTGGACGGCACGATGCCAGTCAGCGCGGCACACGATATATGCAACGACATCGAGGAAGAATTGGAGCGTTTGTACCCGGGTTCGGTCTTTGTCATTCATCTCGAACCTGATGACGAATTGAAGGGTGACGGAGTTAGATCCCACTAAACTGGTCATTTGGCTCTACAAAAACACTATCGGCTTGACTGATCTGATTAAGACGTTCGGCTTGAAATTCGTCAGACTTAAGCCCGATGTGGGACAGCCGAACCAGAAGTAACCTGTCTCCAACGTCACGAAACGTGATGCTCAGAATTGGAGGCGAAAATGAAAATTCAAAGAAAGCTGGGTCAACTTCTTAGTACAGCGGCGTTGGCTTCGTTGATTGCGGCGACGCCTTATGTGCCAGCGTTTGATGCCGATGGTCGCCTACACTTTGAACCGTCATATGCCTTTGCCAAGAGCGGCAGGGGAAGCGACGGGGATGGTCGCGACGACAGAGATGATGACCGAGACGACAACTCAGGGTCCGGTAGCAGCGGCCGAGACGATGACCGGGATGATGATCGTGATGACGATAGAGATGATGATCGCGACGACGACAGAGATGATGACCGTGATGACAATTCGGGGTCAGGAAAAAGTGGTCGCGACGACGATGATGATGACGATGATGATGACGATGATGACTCCAAACGTTCCAATGAAGCTAGCGGAAAGAAGGATCGGTCTCAAGCAGGGGGCAAACCGTCGGGTTCGGCGGGGATAACGAAGGTCGAAACAAGCGCTAACGGCATTGAAGTGCGTTACGCCGACGGAACCAAGGAAGAGATCGAAAACGGTCGGTATGAGAGAAAGAATGCTCAGAACCGAACCGTTGAGGAGCGCCCCGCGACTGGCGCTGACGTCTCTAGGCTTCGGTCTCTAGCGAATGGTATCTCAATCGACAGCGTGCGTTCCTCTGGGCAAGGCGGCACTGCCGGAAGTCGGCCCACGAAAGTGGAAATCCAAGGCAACAACATCGAAGTTAACTATGCCAATGGTTGGAAGGAAGAGATCGAGTTCGGGCGCTACGAGTTGAAAGACCCGTACAACCGGACTGTTGTTGAGAGAAACGCAACGGCATCTGATCGCCGGAGGCTACAGGCGGTTGCTAACTGAACAGCAACTCCAGTCGAAGATTCGTTGGCGGCTTCTCTTGGTGAGGGCCGCCATCGTCTTGAAAGAAAAAGAAGTTATTCTGCTTTGTTCCATACATCATGGGCTATGATTGCAGCCTCTACCCGATTTCGCGCATGAAGCTTGGACAGGATTGCCGTCATGTAGTGCTTCACGGTCTTTTCCTGAAGGTCTAACTCGTCAGCGATTTCACGATTGCTCAGTCCTTTGGCCACGCGTCGAAGTATTTCTTCCTCACGATGCGTAAGGTCATCGAGAATGCTGCTGTTAATAGACATGCCGGTGTCAGCATTGATTTGCAGCAATACCCGCGAGGCCAAGCCCGGAGAAACGAACCCTTCACCTGCGGCGATGCTGCGTAAGGAAGCGGTTAGTTCGCTCGCGGTTACTCCCTTCACAATGTACCCAATAGCGCCCGCCTCCAAGGCGTCCGCGACATCGCTGCTGTTCTCTGAGACCGTCAAGATTGCAATGACGGGTGGATTTTCCATTGCCGCAATTTTACGTGTCGCGCTTATCCCGCCACCGGGCATCGAGAGGTCAAGAATAGCTATGTCCGGCTGATGCGTGCCGACCAGCGACACTGCCTCTTCAGCATTGGAACCGGCAGCCAAAACTTTGAAACCATCAGCTTCATCTAGTGTGCGTCGCAAACCATCCCTGAATATCGGGTGATCATCAGCTATTACGACGGATGTAGTCATGATGTGCCTAACTTTCTGGGAAAGAGTGTCATAGCAATGGTGGTGCCTTCGCCCGGTCTCGATACGACTTCAAACTTGCCGCCAATGCTCTCGACTCGATCTCGCAAGCCCATAAGCCCCTGGCCTCCATCGTCACGCAATGCGGATTCTTCTGACTTTCTAAATCCAGGCCCGTCGTCTTTGACCTTTATAATTATGCGGTCGGTTTGCACCTCAGAAGTAACAGTGCAGTTGGAATCTGGGGCATACCTCGCGGCATTGGAAAGCGTTTCCTGAAGGAACCGAAAAATGCACAGCTTGTCGGACAATGACAACTCTGGGGCCTGGCTACCCAAGAACGAAATCTCCGGTCGCAACGGGCTGTGTTCGGCGTGATCCTCCACTGCTCTCTTCACAACATCGGCGAATGACAGGCTGTCGATATCTGGCGCGGACAGCCCTCGCGATATTGCACGAATTTCAGCAAGAGATTTTTGCAGGGATTGCTGAATTTCCTCTGCCTCTTTAGGTCTTTCGGACCCTTTGGAAAACGCCGCCTCCAGTCTAAGGGCGGCGAGCGACAGGTATTGCGCAGGGCCATCATGTAGCTCAGCTCCAAGATTCTTGAGGAACCGATCTGTTTGCGTGGCATATCTTTCTGACGCCTCGACCACACGCGACCGCAGCAGCGCATTCTGCTCAGCCATCCTCTCACTTTCTGTCAGGCGCTGTTTAAGAAGAGCCCCCTGTCGTCGAATTGTTTTGTCGCCAATTGCAACGATGGAATACAGAACAATCGTACATGCCAGAAATGCGGAACCGACGACCAACCAACTTGTTCGCCTGGCCTGGGCTAAGTCTAACTCAAGCTGATCAGCTCTTTCGTAGAACTCAGCAACTGCGATGATTTCGCCGGACCAGAGTTCGCGGATGGGGCTGTAAACTTCAAGTAATGGTATTCCCAATGCCGCCTCTGCGGCGCTTTCGGCATGATCAAGCTCTTCGAAAGAGCCGGAGATATCACCGCTCCACGCCCGCCTTAAGTCATCTGTTGGATTGAAACTGTTTCCAATGATGTCTGTATCCGAGGCATGCGCAATCACACCGCCTTGCTTCCAGAATTTGTAGGAAACGATGCGGTCACGCATTGGTTGGGTCATAAAAATCTCGTCCAGCGCCAGGCTCGCTTGCTCTGAAAGGCGATCGCCATGTGCCAATTCCTGGCTGAGCGGGGATACTACGCTTTCCATATATAGAGCCGCAGAGTTAGCGGAGTTTTGCACGACTGCGTTCTGGATTCGATTTGACACCCACACCCCGACGATTGCAGTAGCAGTGCCCATCACAACGATGCTGGCCGCAAGAAACACTCGCGACAACGACCAATTGCCAATCGTCAGGTCAGCTACTTTCACTCTCATCGTGAAATCGACTATGAACTACAATCTGTTACCGCACCACAGACCTTGGTCTGACGCGATCTGGCTAAATCTCAGACTCTTTGATTCCGCCCAGCGGCCAGAGTCAGATATCATCCATCGTTCTAAGTCTTTGCAGCATCGGGCATTGAACGTTTCCGCTATCACAATTGGCCGTAAGCTCACTCAAGGCGCGCTCCAAACGTCTGAGCTCATCAATCTTGCTTCGAACGCTGGCAATGTGTGCCTCGGCCAGTTCTTTCACTGATCGGCAGTCTTCGGTACTCCCTTCTGACAGCTCCAAAAGCGCCTTTGCGTCAGATAGAGGAAACCCCAGGTCGCGGCATTTCTTCAAAAACCGAAGTCTACCCACATCGTTTGCTGAATAGAGGCGACGATTGTTCAGAGCTCGTGCGGGTCTTGCCGTGCTTGTCGACGGCTCGATAGAGATAGACCCAGTTGCTTATTACCTTGATGTAAGTCTCCTCCATTCTCCAAGAACGGTCGCACAGTCCCTTTCGTCTGCGCGCAACATCGGCAATTGCACTAGCGTATTTCGTCACCCAACGGTTCAGCGTCGTGTGATCTACCGCAACGCCGCGCTCGGACATGATTTCTTCCAGATCCCGATATGACACGCCGTATCGAAGGTAGAAGAACACAGCAAAGAGGATCACATCCTTGGGATATTGAGCGCCTTTAAAGGAGATCATGAGCTGGCTTTCGGCTGAATTACACCGGCCGCTATTCACTCTCTGTGTTCTTGAGCGTCAATGACAAAAAGTTTGCAACAGATCCTATCTAGGGTCAGGAGCATGGATGTGTCGCAAACTTTTAGAACGGCCCGTGCCAGCGACCTGCCGGACACGACTATCCTGCGATCTCGACAAATTGCAGAAAGCCCGACGTGGTAGTGCTGGGAAATTGCTGCTTGCGGATCGTGTTGGCGACCTCAATGCCGTCCAGAGTAGCCGAGGCGGATCTGAACGGCTTGAACCCGCACATGTGCCGCACGTGTCGTTTGATGAAACTGTGATCCTACTCGATCATTTTGTTTAGATATTTGGACCTGATCGCTTGTACTTTGGCAGAGCATCCGAACCGCTTCAGGATTCTGTTCACTTCTCGACTGCCGGCTGCATTTGCACCACTCTTGTCTATAACGATTTTGTTTGGGATTCCGTTTGACGACAGTGCTTTGGCAAAGAACCTGGTGGCTTCTGGACGATTTCGCCGCTCAGACAGCGTGAAATCAAGAGTGTTTTCCACTTCGTCGACCGCTCGATAGAGATACATCCACTTCCCGCGCACACGAATATTGGTTTCGTCCATGCGCCATGATCTCTTTCAAGTCACGATAAGAAACCGTGTGCCGCAGGTAGAAGTAAACGGCGCACAAAACTGCATCCTTTGGAAAATGACAGCCTTTCAAGGAAATCATGCTGAAACCTGTTGGAGAACAATACGCGGACACCAAAGATCGAAATCTATATGCTCGTTAATCCAGGCCCAAAGTTTGCGACACATCCTTAAGCAATCGTCCACGCAGCAGTTGTTATTTACGCGTTATGAGTCCTGAACCTAGCATCTTCAGCTACCGCCATTATTCCTCGACTCATTCTACAGCAGTGATAACGTTCAATTAGGATCGCTATGCATGCGCAATTTTTAAAATCAATTTGCTAACGAAAGGGATCGCCATGTCGAATATTGCCGGTAAAGCCTATGCAATGAATGTGGTCACGCCCAGCAATCCAAGAATAACCTGGATCAACCGCTTGCTGTTCATGGCGGCACGCGGAGTTCCATCAAATTTGCTTGGACTGCTAGGGCTGTCACTTATTCACTTCGCCCGCTGGGTAATCATCAAACCCAAGGACTGGCCCGATCTCGGCCAAGGTAAAGAGCAGGTAGAAGACGACTATGTGCTTTTCTGCTCAAACTTCAACGGAACATGGGACCAGTATATCGATGCCTTTTCCGACGGTATCCCGTCAGGTCTTGACCTGTTCTGGTTTTCCTCGATCAAGTACCCCAAGTCGATCCCGATTACGCCGTTCAAGAACTACATCACCTACAACCAGATCGATACCGACTATTACTACAACGCCACGCCCGGCTCTGCCCAACGTGACATCAAGACCAGCCTGCTGATCTATGACCAACTGCGCGACCTTACTGAAAAACATGGAAGATCTTCCCCCGAAGAATTCGCCGATGCCTACCGCGACGCCGCTTATGTTATGCAAAAGGGCCTTGGTGATCCTGGCTTCGGACCCGTCGCGAGCCTCGATACCGAACGTGCGGACGTTAATCGTGAGAAATTCGTCAACAAGGCACAATCCGGCTTTGACACCCTACGCGCTTCAGCCAAAGCCGCTCCAAAGCCACAGGGAGATCGCTGATGCCCGACCTCGATTCCGGCCATATTTTCCTGACCACGCTTGCCCCGATCAAACCCGGTGCCCCAAAGGACGATCCTCAAACCTCTTTCGAGCAACGCGCTCGCATCGCGCTTGCCGAATTGCCCACAGCTCATCAGTCACCGGCCACCGAACATACCAAATTCAACAGCCCCTTTGCCCGTAACACCCGCAACCACTTGGCGCGTATGTTTGTGCTTAGCGATGTGGTCTATAACGGACGCAACACGCAAAATACGTTGGTCGCCCGCCTTAGGCGTAGCCCTCCCCCGATCATTCCCCAGCATGTGGATGAACTGAAAACGCCCTATTTGGTATTCTGCGCGGATGTGGACGCGGTTTTGAAAGATGGCGATCGGCTACCCACCACTCTGAGCGCCGAACAACAACGCGAAGTGCGCGCTTCATATGCAGGCGAGCTCTGGAGAACAATGGAAGAAGAGCTTCGTGCGGTGTACTCTAACTGCTACGGCTTCGAACACGTCAATTCGGCAGAGCAGTTCGGGGATTACCTCGACAAATGCCATGTCGAAACTACGATGCCGTTCCATGATTACTACCTGGAGCTGCCAGAATTCCACAATCTGCCACTTACGCAACTGATCATCGGCGCGGTTGCCCCGCTGGCGATCGGTCTGTTCTCGCTAGTGCTCTGGCTCTTCGGTATCGCAACCGTGCCATTCTTGGGTCTTTCCAGCCTTGCCACTGGTCTCTTCGCGATTCTGCTTGGACTTGTTCTTGCAGTGATCTTCATTCGCTACGCCATCCAAAACGGTGAAAAACCCTTAGCCCCGGCCAAGTATGACGATCTACCTTCAGTTCTGAAGGCGCTCTATTTACAACAGAAATTCGCTGACTTCTTTGTCGAAAACCAGGCCAAGTCCGATACAGATCTGTACGCGGCTTTTGGCGACTTCATGTCAGAGCACGAACCTCTGAACACCAGAGTCAAAACGCAAAAACCAGGCGTCATTTCCTCGACCCACCCCGGCAATGTGAATTCTTAAAGACATGAGCACGACATGACACGCAATCTTAATCTCAATGACATTCAGGGGAACGTCATCCGCGCCTATGGCCGCCATTCCTTCCCCTTTGCCCGCTATGTATTTTTTCATTTCCCCAACCCCGCGGCCGGGCGCGCATTCCTTGAAGAAGTTCGCCAAAAGGTCACAACCGCTGTCCGCTGGAATGAAAAAAACCTAAAGCCGACCTGCACCACAAATATCGCCCTTACCTTTCCCGGAATGCTTGCCCTGCAATTGCCCGTGCGCACACTGCAGGCAATGCCAGCCGAATTCATCGAGGGCATGCGCCAGCGGGCGTTTATTCTTGGTGACCGCGACCAGACCAAGGTCGAAGATGCCAAAGACCAAAGTTGGTTAAAGCACTGGGACCCGATCTGGCAGAAAAGCCGCGCCCCTGGCACTTTGGGTTTTGGCGATGACGACGTACATGTGCTGGTCACTCTGAATGTGCAGAGCAAAAGCAAAACCGACCTTGCAACCCCACATCCTGAGCTGGAAGAGCGCACAGATTGGTTGCTCAAGGCCGCCAAAAAATGCGGCGTAACTCACCTGACCGGTGTCGGTGCCGAGGGCGACCAGCCTTATCAGGATGCCTCAGCCGTCTTTGAAGAGATCGGTGGCGCGATCCTTCCCACCCCAAAGGAACATTTTGGTTTCACCGACGGTATTGGCAATCCGGTCTTCGAAGGCCAACTGCGCGCCGAGGACGAAAAATCTGCCGTCATCGGGCGCGGTAAGTTGATGGGAAATGGCTGGGAACCATTGGCCACCGGAGAGTTTATCCTTGGCCATCCAGACGAAAGCCAGGAACTTGCCCCCACCGCCACACCTCCTGAATTCATGCGAAATGGCACGTTCTTCGCCTTTCGAAAATTGCACGAAAATGTCGGTTCTTTCGATGCCGTCGTCGCCGAGGAGGCCGAACAATATGCCAAGGTGATGAACGTTCCCATCGAAGAAGCCAAGGAAACCCTACGCGCCAAAATGTGCGGGCGGTGGTCCGATGGCGTACCGCTCTCGAAGGTGCCCACCTATGACGAATGGGTCGCCTTTGGCGAAAAGATGGGCTTCCGGGGTGAGGGTGTCGACCCGATCGAAGGTTACAAGAAAAACCTCGCCTATATTGCGTCTCCAGAGGCACGGGATTTCCGCTACGGCGATGACATGACGGGCTTCAAATGCCCAGGCGGTGCCCATATGCGCCGCATGAACACCCGCGACTATCTCGACCCGCTGAACAAGGGCGGCATTGACGAAACCACGGGCAAACCTTTCGAAAACCCCGAAGCCACCAGCGCTCTCAACAAACGCCGCCGCATTCTGCGGCGCGGTCTGCCTTATGGGCCACATAATTTTGAACATAAGGACGATGATACCGAACAAGGCGTGATCATGATCATCATGGGGGCCAGCTTGTTCCGGCAGTTCGAGTTCATACAGCAACAGTGGATTCAATACGGGCTCGATTTCCATCAGGGCAACAACACTTGTCCACTTCTTGGAAATCACGACCACCACACACGCCACACGATTCCGTCCGACCCGAGTTCCAACAAACCGCCTTATGTTATGAGTAAGCTCAAAACCTTCGTGGAATGCCGCGGAGGTGACTATTTCTTTGTGCCTTCCATGACCGCGCTGCGAATGATGGCCATGGGCATTGTTGATCCCACCTGATCGGAGCATCAGTGCATGATTACCGCCATTGCCAACATCTTCCTCAGCATCCTTCAACGCCTCGTCTTGTGGGGCGAGGGGCTTCTTTCCTTCGCCTGCCTACTGCCGGGCTGCCTTGGATCGCTTATGTCCGGCGGAATCGGCGTTTACCTACAAAAGCCAGCGTCCCAGCGCCGCGTCTTTGCCGTATTGCGCGCCTTCTGGCCTAATCTTACGTTCAACCGCGTGCTGATGAAATGCTACGAAAACACCGGCACTGCTATTGTCACCCGCCGCGCCGATTGTCTTGATGTGCTGAACCGCAACGAAGATTTTGAAGTCGTTTACGGTTCGCGCATGCGTAAACTGACCGAAGGCGAAAACTTCTTTCTCGGGATGCAGCCGGGCTGGGACTATACCCGCGACACGTCCGCCATGCGCCTTGCCG
Source organism: Ruegeria sp. HKCCD7296 (assembly GCF_013110775.1). Classification (NCBI taxonomy): domain Bacteria; kingdom Pseudomonadati; phylum Pseudomonadota; class Alphaproteobacteria; order Rhodobacterales; family Roseobacteraceae; genus Ruegeria; species Ruegeria sp. HKCCD7296. Next base: position 132,502 of record NZ_WVRF01000011.1, on the reverse strand, counting down.
CGCGGATGAGCGATGTGGCTCAGATCGTGCAACCCCGCGCCGCAGATCTTGCCAACCGTATCATCGCACAATGCAAGGGCAAGATCGACATCGTCCCATCCCTCACGCTCGAAGTGCCTTGGGACATGACTGAAACCTATTTTGGCTGCGGTGCAAAGCCCGCGCAAATGCAGGAATGGACATCCAACCTGTTCTGGTACCTGTTCCAGGACCTTGGAGCTGACGCTGCGGGTGAAGCTCGTGCGCTGGCACAAGCCGATCTCCTGCGTGCCTACCTTGATGCACATATCGCGGAACGCAAGGCCAACCCTACCGAAACTCCGGACATCCTCAATCGTTGCCTTGCGCTACAATCCTCGGATACGCCGGGGATGAGCGATCTGGGCATCCGCAACAACCTACTCGGCCTTTTGATCGGTGCCATTCCCACCATCTCAAAGGCCAGCTGTCTCGCACTCGATGAGCTACTTAACCGACCCGAAGTGCTCGTCTCAGCCCGACGCGCCGCACGCGCTGACGACGACGCGCTTCTTGCCCAACACATTTGGGAGGCACTACGCTTCAATCCGTTCAACCCAGTGATCTACCGCCGAGCCTTGCACGATACCGAGATCGCACCGTCTACCCTGCGTCGCGCCAAAATCCGCAAAGGCCAGATCGTTTTCGCCGCGAACGCATCAGCCTGTTTTGACCGCCTTGACATACCAGCCCCCAACGAGTTCCGCACTGACCGCCCATGGAAGGATTACATCATCTGGGGTTACGGCATGCACCGCTGCTTTGGTGATACCATCAATCAGGCGATCATCCCTGCCATCTTGAAACCGCTTCTGATCCAAAAAAACCTGCGCCGTGCGCCCGGCGCTGCCGGACAGATCCAACCAGGTATCGCCGGGTTCCCCGGCCATTTCCATCTAGAATTCGATACCTGAAGGGGGCAACAACATCGAAACCACTACTCGGCTGTTCTCCGGGGTTGACCTTGAGAGTTGGGTTGCCAACGCAGGGTTTTGATTTTCCAGTTTCCGAATTTAGAAAAGGTGGCATGGAAATCCAATTGCTCAGAACCTTTCAGGCGTGGTGATGGGTGTTCTGATCCACACCCCATACTGCGGCCCAACTTTAGAAGGGTGAGAGTGGAGGAACTGATGTCGCGTCAATCATGACTGTTTTCTCTTCTCTATGCTCGGCGGCAAAGCCGGCCACTTTGCGCGCGCGAAGATGCCTTTCTCGCTTCACATGCCCAAGCTTTGCTGAACGAACTGTCGGCGAGCCCGGAACCCGGCCCCGAATGACCCACCTGCCATCTACCGCTGAACATGATGCGGTTCTCGAATTGCTGAAGGCCGAAATTCATGACGGCATCAAAATGTGGACCCCACTTCAGACAGAGAGGAAGAAATTGCGGCCAAGCCAGACTCACTGTCACTCTTCCGGTGTGGTCTTCCACTCATAGATTTCTGGTGTATCGGCAGACACTCATTACCTAGCATTCCGCCGACGGCCTTGGCGATCGCTCAGGTGGAACGTTGGGTCAACAACGGGACTTCAAAATACCTATGGCTTCATCAAAAGTTTTGATGTTTTCCTCCGCCCGGGCGGTGAGATGCGCGCCCTCGAGCAATGCCAGAGCGGCGCGGGCCTCGGATGCCGGGTTGGTCACGCCCGAGATCGTTTTATCCTTCTGGCCAAGTTCAAAGATCGACTGAATCCGCTGGACCATCATGGCCCTGAAAGCTCGGATTTTTTCGATAACTTCATCAGACAGGCTTTCGCGACTACTGATCAGCGAGACACACAGGCAAAGTGTTTTACCATCGTTGAGTGCATCCCGGTAAAGCTGGACAAGAGCCTGAAGGCGTTCAGATCCAGTTTCATACTTATCCTCAATCTTCTGGCATTCGCGTTCAAGTACAGTGTGATAGCGGTCCATCAACGCTGCGGACAGATTGGCCTTAGTAGGAAAGTGATAGTGAATCGAAGCTTTGCGAATACCAACTGCTTCTGCCAGGTCAGCATAGCTAAACCCGTCAAACCCTCGCGCGCGTGCTGCATGTTCAGCAAAATCCAGTAACGCAGTTTTGGTATCCGACATGCTTTCAAACCTTTTCTTCAGCGATCAGGGCAAACGCGTTTTCCGCTGCTTCCAGGGCACCCTCGATATAGCCTCCGAAATGCGACGCCACCTCGGTTCCGGCGAATATCAGGCGATTTCCCCAAATCTGCGTCAAAGCCTGTGGCAATCCATATGACGGATGTGCGTATAGCGGTAGTTGATCCTCTTCGGTAGAGGTGAAGCGATCATAGGCCCAGTCCTTGATCAGCAGTGTTTCCGGTTTTGCGGCGTTGGGTCCGAACAGGTTGGTCAATTGGTCTTGCACGGCTTGTCGCAAGCGGCGCTGATCCCGGCGGGCGTGAGGTGGTATTCCGATAAAACCAAACAGGGCATACGGGCCGCTTTCGTCAGGCGAAGCATCGTGTATCTCGACCATTGGCCCACGGCGGCTCATGGTGTCGCCGGACAAGCCGGCTTCGCGCCAGAATGGTCGGTCATAGATGGCAATAGCCTTTGCCTGGCCTGCCATCCACGTGGGAACGTCCTTCATCGCGGTAAGCGTTTCCCGCGGTAGAGAAGGGGAATAGGTGATCTGGCTGGCCACACGGGGCGGCAGGGCCAATACCACCTTTTTGGCCTGGAATTCCTGCCCCGACTCTGTGTTTGCCGTTATTCCCTTGTGGGTCTGCGCCAGCGACACAACGGGTGAGGACAAAACCACGCGGGCCTTGGGCAGTTGGGCTGCCAACGCGTCGGTCAGTGCACTCAAACCGCCCTTGAGACGATATGACCCTTCCATAGACGCAAAGCCTCGACCGCGCTCGACGCGTCCATTTTCATCTTCAAAGCTGAGCGCGCCCATTGAGTATTGTTCGAACAGCGTCAACCCCAACTGGCTGATCAGCGCCGCAATCCGGGGTTGGCCGGGCCAAAACCAGGCGGGTCCTACATCGAAGTAACCTTTGCCGACCCGTTGGGTTAGAATGCGTCCGCCGGGTCGGTCCCGCGCCTCGACAAGCAAAAAGTCGCGACCCTCTTCGGCCATCCGCACCGCGAGCGACAAGCCCGACAGGCCAGCGCCAATGATCAACGTCTCAGTTTGCATATGTCAAAACCCCTCCGAAGCAGGTCGTAGGTCCAGCTCATGTGTCCAGGTCGATTGCGGCTGATGTGCAAGTTGCCAGTACGCCTCGGCAATCTCGCCGGGTTTGATCATTTTCGCCGGATCGAGACTATGCAAATCACGAGAACGAGGTGTATCGATGATACCGTCCACTATCACATGAGCGACATGCACGCCGGCTGGTTGATATTCTCGCGCGAGTGATTGCGTCAGCCCGCGCAAAGCGAACTTGGCGGACGCGAAAGCCGAAAAACGCGGGCCACCCCGCAGCGATGCAGTCGCTCCAGACACGATCAGCGTACCACCGCCGCCACGCACCATGGGTTGCAGCACGCATTGCCCAAGGACCACTAGCGATTGCACCATTGATGTCCAAGCCCGCTGATAATCCTTTAATGTGGTTTCGGGAAAGGGTGCGATCACCAGTTCAGCAGTATTGTGGACCACGATTTTTGGCGGGCCATAGGTCGCTATCAGATCCGCGATGGTTGGGCCGACAGCCTCAGGGTCGCTCAGATCAAGTTCATGAAAAGTGCCGACTGGGCTTTCCGGTCGACTTCGGCCGAGGCCAACGGCGGTCATGCCGCCAGCTTGAAATCGGGAAAGGAGAGACTGGCCGAGGCCAGCCCCAGCACCTGCGACAAGCGCCAGTGGATTAGCGGATTTCATATGCTACACCGCCGGTGGTTGGGCAAAGGGAAGGTGCCCGGTTTTCATCCAGACCTTTGCGCCTTCTGGTCCAGCTACGGCGGAAAGAGCTTCACCCTCGGGTAGGCGCAACCAACCGTTTTTCCCCAAAACGTCACCCCCGGTTGTGATTGAGCCGTCGATGACCAAAAGCTCGATCCCTCCCGTCGCGTCCGAAGCCAAGGTCGCAGCTGGGTCAAGATGGCTGTACGTTACGATCTCGCGGTCGTCCCTGTGCAGGGTTGCGCTTGCGACACCGTTCACTGGTGAAGCCAACTCTTCAGTCATGGTTTTGCGGAATTGGGTGCGATCTTCCATGTTGAACTGCCAGAGTTTGACGAAGATGGTGCATCCGGGTTCCGAGCCTGGTGTGTGTTCCGTGGTCGGAGGATTTCGCACATAGGTGCCGGCGGGATAGTCGCCGTGTTCGTCTTGAAAGACGCCGTCCAAGACTATGAATTCCTCACCGCCTGTATGGGTGTGGGCCGAAAATTTGCTGCCCGGTGCATAACGCACAATGGTGGTGGCGCGGGCGACTTCGCCACCGATCCTGTCCAGCATGCGCCGGTCCACACCCTTCATAGGCGAGGCCTGCCACTCAATTTGGTCGGAGTGAACAACGACACGGGACGTGAAATCCGAGTTGAGTTCCATGGGGAAAGGTCCTTTCGACTTAAATGTCAGGTTTCGCTTAGGCTGCAATAGACGGGCGGGTCGCTATTTTCGCACGCCAAGCCCTGAGTTTGGTCAGGCTTTCGGGAATTTCAACCTTGGCAAAATCGGCGAACGCCAATCCTGCAAAGGCTGTTATGTCAGCCACCGAGAATGTGTCACCGGCCAAGTAGTCGTTTTCGGCCAGAACAGAGTCCAGATACGCCATGGTATTCTCGGCGACCTCTTTCTGCTTATTGCCCCATTCGGCGCATTGATAGGTTTCAAGATCCGGGCCCAAGCCAGGTGTGGCATGGTGAAAATAGGTTCCAACCGCATTCAGTAGACCGTTTTCCGCACGCAGGTTCATCATTGAGATGCGTGCGCGTTCCTGTGCGGTCACACCTGTCAGCGAAGGGCCGTCGAACATTGCATCGATATATTCGGTGATCGCGTTGCACTGAGCAATATGTGATCCGTCTTCCAGTTCCAGGCAGGGCACAGCCGCATCGGGGTTCTTGGCCTTGAATTCGGGCGTGCGATGTTCGCCGCCCATCACATCCACCGGTATGAATTCCACTTTATCTGAAACGCCTTTTTCGGCCAGCGCGATGCGAATGCGGGCGGGATTCGGGAAACCCTCGACATCATAAATCTTCATTGGAATGCCTCCGTTTGGGATTGCAATATGCGAACTCTACCTATCAATAGGTAGGTTTGCAACCTCATTTTTGAAATTCTTTCCTAGGTTCTAAGAAACAGGTTTTTTGTTAGTTCTTTAGGGTTCTGATTGCCGCACATTTCGCCTTTCGCAGTGACAACAAGGTCAGGATTTGGAACGGCACGCCGGTACGCAGGGAATACCAACCCTGTCGGACTTCTTGGTTAAAATGGAACGCGCCGTCGAAGATTTGCATCAGGGCGTTAACCCTTGTTTTGTAACTGGTCGGGTGGTGAACATATGGCAGAAGGAATGTAACGGCGCAGCTTAACTGGACAGCCCAATTGATTCACCATACTGATGTAATGTTATTTCAAAACTGAGCTTGTGATGTTCATGGCCCATGCCTCAAAAAACCGGTCAGAAAAGGTTGATGACCCGAGCATACCTGTAACGCTGCTAACCGGATTTCTGGGGGCGGGTAAGACCACCTTGCTGAACCAATTGCTGGCCGTTCCAACTTCTGAGCCAACTGCCGTCATTGTGAACGAGTTCGGCGAAGTGGGTCTGGACCATGACCTGATTGAAAAGGTGGACGGCGATGTGATGGTGATGTCGTCAGGTTGTTTGTGTTGTTCAATCCGCGGAGACCTTTCGGACACCTTTGTCAAGTTGCTCGCACGGCGCGACGAAGGCATGCTCAACTTTGGCCGCATTGTGATCGAGACCACTGGTCTCGCAGATCCGGGGCCAATCCTTCAGACGCTGCTTGTCGATCCTTTTCTCGCGCGAAATACGCGAATGGATGGCGTCGTGACGGTGGTGGACGCGGTGAATGGGCCTGCAACATTGGATGCCCAGTTCGAGGCCGTTTCGCAGGTCGCGGTGGCCGATCTGATCGTCCTAACCAAAACGGACCTAGTATCTGAAGCATCTAATAAAGCTGTGACCGAACGGCTGCGCGGTCTCAATCCAACAGCCGACATTGTTCGCCCATCTGATCATGATTTTGGCCCGAAAAGCTTGCGGAACCTGACGAGCATGCGCGAAAACGCCCGTCAACAGGATGCTATTTCCTGGACGACGCCCAAGGTTGCAAATGATCCTCTGGGCAACCTTTCAGGGCTCATGTCAACCTCAAACACAAAACCTGGGACCACTTCCGAGTTTCGACGCCATGATACAGATATCTCGTCTGTTTCGATTGTTCTGGACGAGGCGTTGCATGATGCAGTCTTTGATAAGTGGTTCGACACTTTGATTGCCTACAAGGGCCGGGATATCCTGCGTGTGAAAGGTATTTTGTTTCTCGAGGGAATTGAATCGCCGTTTGCTTTCCATGGCGTCCAGCACGTATTTGACCCGCCGGTCCCGTTGAAGAATTGGACCGGCAAAGACCGGCGTACCCGCATCGTTTTGATAGGCCGAAACCTAAACCGGCCTGAAATCCAGCGAAGCCTTGATATGTTGCGTAATGCACGGCCTGCAGATGCTAAGTCTTTGACGAAGTGCAGGTGACAGATAATGACCGGCATCAAGCTATAAGCTCATACAGGAAAGACGATTGCCATCTTGTACCAAAAAATGTTGGATTTGCTCTGGAAACGTGGCTGGGTAAATTCATCGGGAGTTTTTACGTGGAAAACCTTGAACTGCGCACGGCTCTGATCGCAACCTGCCGCGCCATGAACGCGAGCGGAATAAATCAGGGCACGTCTGGCAACGTGTCTGTACGCGCGGGGGACGGTTTTCTGATTACACCTTCGGGTATGCCTTATGACACGATGACACCGGAAGACATCGTGGACATGGCTTTTGACGGATCTTATCAGGGTCCCAGGCCGTCGTCTGAATGGCGCTTTCATCGGGACATTCTTGAGGCACGAACCGATGCAAATGCCGTGGTGCATTGCCACTCTGTCCACGCGACGGCGCTGGCTTGCCATCACAGAAGTATTCCAAGTTTTCACTATATGACTGCAGTTGCCGGAGGCACCGATATCAAATGTGCGGGCTATGCCACCTTCGGAACGCAAGAGTTATCGGACAAAGCTCTGACCGCGTTAGAGGGGCGTCGTGCCTGTCTGCTTGGGCAACACGGGCAAATCGCAATCGGCAAAAGCCTGAGCGCTGCTTTGTGGCTTGCCACAGAGGTCGAGACACTTTCGCAAATCTACATTAACGCATTGGCTTTGGGGGAACCGCCTGTTCTGTCAGACAAGGAAATGGCGGCTGTGATTGAGAAGATGAACAGTCAAAGCTATGGGCAGTCTTCTGACTGAGACAATCTCAGTCGTTCGGCGCGGTAGCGACTTGCAATTTATCCGGGCCTGCGGGCCAAAGGTGGCATGCCCTGCCTCAGCGATTGTGCCTGAATATCTTGTCACCCAGCGATTCAGTCAAAATATAACACCATCCATGATTTCCTTAAGATCACGGTTTGAAACACCATAGCGAGCTTGGAAGACCCCGCGAGTAGGATCGCACACACTGATAGCGTGCGCCCGAGTTGCGCACACGATACTAACTTGACAGCAGCGGTTTCAAAATGGTCGCATCAGGTATCATTTGCAAAGATAGGAATATCGTTATGAGAATCCTGTATAGCACGACCACAGTTTTTAGCTTCTTCATGTCCGCAACATCCATTCTCGCGCAGGACGCCGTAGAAGGTGGACAAGTTGGTGAGATGACGATTTCGAAATCCGACATGCGCGCGCAGGCAGCGGATACATTTTCACCTTATGCCGGGCGGGATTTCCCGACCCGACCGCTTTGGGGTGACACACATCTGCACACCTCACTTTCGCTGGATGCGCGTGCCTTTGGGGTGTTGTTGTCGCCTGCCGACGCGTTTCGTTTTGCCCGCGGCGAAGAAGTGACAACATCGCACGGGTTGCAGGCGAAATTATCCCGTCCGCTTGATTGGCTCGTGGTCTCTGACCATTCCGACGCCATGGGTGCGATGAATGAAATCGTGGCTGGTAACGCCACACTCATGCGTGATCCGACTTTGCGTGATTGGAATGACCGGTTGAATCAGGGCGGCGACGTCGCTTTGGGTGCAACCATGGAAGTTATCGAGACTTTTGCGGGCATATCCGGTGGTGCATTGCCAGAAGCAATAGCGGACCGCCGTTTTGTGCAATCGGTTTGGGATGACTTTACCAAAACCGCTGACGCGTTTGATGATCCCGGCTCTTTCACAGCCTTTATCGGGTATGAATGGACGTCGACCGAGGGCGGTAACAACCTCCACCGCAATGTCATCTATCGCGACGATGCAATTCGAGCCCGCCAAATGCTGCCGTTCACCACAGCAGAAACCTTCAATCCGGAAGACCTGTGGGATTGGATGGAGCGGTACGAAGAAGAGACCGGCGGCCGTGTATTGGCGCTGGCGCACAATGGGAATGTCTCGAACGGTCTGATGTTTCCGGTCGAGACAAATCCAGACACCGGGGAACCGCTGACAGGAGATTATGCGGAACGGCGTGCCAAATGGGAGCCTCTCTATGAGATCACACAGATAAAGGGTGACGGTGAAGCCCATCCGTTTCTGAGTCCCAACGATGAGTTTGCAGATTACGAAACCTGGGACGTCGCGAACCTTGGCCCTGTGCCAAAGGAAGACTGGATGTTGCAGTATGAATATGCGCGCGAAGCGTTCAAGAATGGTTTGAAACTGGAACAGCAGCTTGGGACAAACCCTTTCAAATTTGGTGTCGTTGGATCGACTGATAGCCACACTGCATTGGCCACGGCGCAGGAAGACAACTTTTTCGGCAAACACTCGGGGGTAGAGCCGGAACCGGGCCGCTGGCAACATGTGGTCGGCGAATTTGAAGCGACGCGAATTTTAGGCTGGCAGATGGCGGCGTCGGGTTATGCAGCTGTTTGGGCCCAGGAGAACACGCGGGATTCTATTTTTGACGCAATGGAGCGCAAGGAAGTATACGGCACAACCGGCAGCCGTATTACCGTACGTTTCTTTGGCGGATGGGACTTCGACGCGTCTGATGCTCAATCCCGGCTTCCCGCGAAAATTGGCTATGAAAAAGGCGTGCCAATGGGAGGAGATCTGCAAGCAGCGCCAGACGATGCCTCTGCGCCGTCCTTTCTCGTCGCTGCCCTCAAGGATCCATATTCTGGCAATCTTGATAGAATTCAGATCGTCAAGGGCTGGCTAACGGCTGACGGCGAGACGCAGGAGCAAGTGTTTAACGTCGTTTGGTCTGATGACCGCGTTATCGACGACGCTGGTAAGTTACCATCTGTTGGCAACACCGTAGACGTTGAGACAGGCACGTTCACGAACTCTATCGGAGCGCCGGAATTGATAATCGTCTGGACCGACCCGGAATTTGATCCCGAACAAAAGGCTTTCTACTACGCGCGGGTTCTGGAAATCCCAACGCCAAGATGGACAGTCTATGAGGCAGTCCGGTTTGGCGATGAGATTCCGAATGACGTTCCCACGTCTACGCAGGAACGAGCGTATACTTCCCCGATTTGGTATACTCCGGAGAACTAGGTTAAGGACCCATTGTTCTTCGCCGTACCACATGAGTCTTCGCGTCTAAAACAAGCGGTGCACATGTATGATCTTTTCTGGTTGAGAGACGCGCAAATGACGCGACTCTCAATCTTTTTTCAAGTCCCAGGGTAAGCCCCGCGTGGATGACGGTCGGTGTGACAGCCGAGTACGTCGACGAGAAGGCCGTGATGATCGGCCTCATTTATCTGAATGCCCAACGAAAAGTGCGGCATAGGCAAAGGGCTTTTCACATCTAGCTGAACAAAAATTCAACCCTTTGGGTCAGCGAATGGCGTTTTAACGCCAGTTTGACGCTGCGCTGACGGCCTGTCCCTAGAATCGTGGTCATTGCGAAATCTGTGTGGGATAGGAGATTACGGTGACCAGTGGAGTTGTGCATACGAGTGAGTCCCCAACACGCGTTTTGATGAGGGTTTGCGCCTGCAACAAAAGCGCGCGAAACGTGTCAAAACCCGATTGCTGGTGGATTTTCTCATCGACCCGATACGCAATGCTGCGGATCTCGCGTCTAATGCGTCTTTCCAATAGAACCACTGAATTTTTCCGCGTTCGGCAAGGGTAAACACACGGTAGCTGGCGCAGTCCCTCGCTGGGCTGTCGAGGTTTTTGTGACCAATTCAGAACGCCGTTCGCGCTTTCAAAAGATCCAATTGCGCAGAACTGATGCTGTTAAAAAAGGTATTCCTATGAAACTCACTGAGTTCGAAAAGAAACTGTCAGACCTTATTAATGCAGAAAAATTCGAAGAAGCCGAAGCGCTACTGGCTGAACATGTCAAAGAGCTGGCACCCGAAGATCAAATTCAGCCCTACTCTGCCGCCGTCACATTGAAGGGGTTAGATTTCGAAGATCAGCTGCTTGAAGGCGTTGATCTGATTGGCGTTGTGACGAAATGGGCGCGTCGAATTCGAAACGGACAATACAAAAGGATGATCGCGCAACATCCGAACAAGCTGCGCATCTTGGAAGAGGGGGACAGCTGGCACCAATACCCTGTCTTTCTTCGGGACGTGATCGACAATGTGTCTCGGATTTTTCCGACCTATTCGCTGTCTGCGCCAAGTGATCTTGCATCGAATATGGCGCTGGCATCCGAGCACGTAGATAAAATTCACGAGCTGGATCCGGACATTTTCATGTTGTCGATGGGTGGGAATGATTTGTTGGGCGAGGGTCGATTTGTAAAGCTTCTGAAACCATATCAACCCGGATCTACCGCCAAAGCGCTGTTGAACGAAAACGCATTCAACTCGGCACTGAAGACAGTAATGGACAGTTACCGCGACATGGTCGACAGCGCGTTGGCCACAAAGCCTTCGCTTGTCGTATTGGTTCACGGTTACGATAACGCCTTGCCGCAGAACAACGGTAAGTGGTTGGGCAAGCCATTGGATAAAAAAGGTATCCCGCTCGGCATTGGACGTGAAATCGTAGAGCTGATCGTCGGGCGTTTTAATGACGCGCTGGCAGCGTTTGCGTCCGGTTTTGCCGGTAACGTGCGTTATGTCGATGTGCGAACCTCAGTCGGAGGCAACGTTTCCAGTTGGTATGATGAGATTCACCCGCGCAACCCCGGATTCGAGCGTGTTGCAAACAAAGTCTTGTTGGTTCTTGGCAATCTTGGCACGCGGTTATCGATTTCAGGTTTGGCAGGTCATTCTGCCTCAATTCCTGGTTTTGGCACGCCACAGCCGGAAGCCATAGTTAGCAACGCGTTGTATGATCGGCTCAAGCAACAATCTGTGCCACATCCAAAAAATGCCGACGCAGAATTTGCGCTTTGCTCTGAGAACGTGGCCGCTGCTCATGCTGATCTCAAGGAGTTGGAGCAGGAAATACACCTGCCGGACGACCCGGAGCTCGTACGGGCACGGCAGGATTACCGCCTTCCAAACGCAGCCTCCGCGTATGAGCGTGTCATCGGTGACCGAAACCTTGACGAGTTTTATGTTCTTTCACGCGGTGCGCTGATGGGCAACGCCGTTGCACGACTATTTGTACGCTCGCCAGGGTTCGGGTCCAGCTTTGGAACCGGCTTTTTGATTGGCGGCAATCTGCTTTTGACAAACAACCATGTACTGGGCGACCCAAGTCTGGCGCGGAGTTCTCAGGTGACCTTTGGGCATGAGTTCGACATAGATGGCACGCTCAACGAACCGGCGACGTTTCGCATGACAGAGGAAGTCTTCCTGACGTCAGTGTCGCACGATTATACAATTGTGAGTGTTGAGCCGACATCCAGCAATGGCCGCAGCCTTTCAGAGTTCGGCCACATCGAAATGTTGCCCCGGTCCGGCAAGGCCTTGAAACGCGAATACGTCAATATCATTCAACATCCGCGTGGGGACCTGAAGAAAGTTGCGCTGCGGGAAAACCTGGTTCTCGGGCGGCGGCGGCAGTTTCTGTATTATGTCACAGACACTGAACCGGGATCTTCCGGAGCGCCAGTCTTTAATGAAGAATTTCAGTTAGTTGCTCTGCATCACATGGCGGTGCCCGATCCGGCAAATCCAGGCCAGTTCGTGGCCAATCGGGGTATACGTGTCAGCGAAATTCTCAAAGACATCCTGAACAAACGAAATGTAGGAAGCGCCATGGCGGCTGAGGTCGATCAAGTGCTGTTGCAAGCCAGGAACGGATCAGATCCATTGCCTTTGAATGCTCCGGTTTCGGCCGCTTCGATTGGTCCCCTCACGCCAGCGGAACGTATGGATGAAGACGCATGGATGGAGAATATTGATACGACCATCCTTTTGCCCAGCGCCTTTGAGACACAAGTGGCACGACCGAAATTGTCGGCCCATGACGCCTATTGGCCCTCGTCGCCGCGAAACGCTCCGGATACCTGGCATCTTCCGGAAGAGTTTGCGGATCACCCCTTCGAGCTCACCTTGGCGACCCTGAAAGGCTTGGCCGAAATCAACGGGTTTGCGCCAGTGACAGATGGTCATAATAAGCTGATTTTTGGGTTGCGCGGATGCAAGCTTCGTAATGGTGGGTCCCGCCTTGAAGGCGTCACCGAAGCACAGCTTCAACCGATCTCGCCTGATCATGAGAACTTTCGCTGCGTGATCGGCGTCGCGGATGTCGTAACGGGTGTTTTGTCGCTGTACTCGGCCTCGACCGTGCCGCGCAGAACGCAGATGCTCAAATACTATAACCGCGTGAATTTCGGCACATCGAAAGTATTGTGCAATATGCTGCCGACCGGGTGTTACGAATATTGTGTCGGCTCACATTTTTCCACGGTGAATGGCGAGGTAAAATTCGTTTTGCGCCAGGGAAACGGGCCGCTTCCAGTCAATTCCAGCACTGTCACGACATTGCGCACACACAATGACTTGGCCTATGGAACTCAAGACTATTGGGACCGGACCAAACCCGGTGACAATATCCATCCAGCATTCCTGTCAGTCAGCTTTTCGTCGCAAGGATGTCTCACGTTGCCGGGCACCCAACATGGCAGCGGTTCATCCCATACGACCGGGACAGGAGAATGGCGCCGGTTCCGCAAGGCCGCCGGGTTTGATGGGGAACGACACGGGTCACGTTATGATGTGATGTTGCTGACCGGGCACGAGGCAGCAGCCTATTCACTCACCAATCCGGTTGACTGGCCGCGTTTGGCCTGCTTGCGACATGGCTCGCAGGGTGAGGTGGTGGCAAAGCTTCAGCAACAAATCGATGCGTTAAGCGACGGCAAATTTGGCCCGCGAACCAAAGAACTGCTCGCCAGTGCTCAAAATGACACCATTGGCTTTGCAACCGGAACATGGACGCCGGACATGGCGGAATTGATGAATCTTGATTTCTAAGGTTTTGTGCTGTGTTTCAGGGGGCCATTGTGAACATACAATTTGTGATGGGTCGGGTCCCCTGCCTCATGGCTCCTGCGAATGGCCTTGCAGGAAAAGTCAGGACAAGTCTCGGAAAACTTGAAAATCAACGCTCTCATCCCGCCTGAGCAATGAAGTGGGATACTTTCCATCCTCCACGAGTTGGTCAGGTTTGAACCCCTCTTCCTGATTGCTCAACGAAACAACGAGCTTTCGCGCCCGGTCCAAGTTTCCGTGTTTGGCGTTAAGGCCAATTGCATATCGAAGAGAAGGTTTGAAAGTTGGTCTGAAACTCAGCGAACGCTCAAAATGCCGAAGGGCAACTTGTTCCATACCCAGCGCCAAAGCAGACCCGCCTAACAGCGCTTCGGGCAAAAACTCGAGTGTTGAACCGCGTAACAGTTCTCTTGATCTTTGAGAGGACTCATAAGCTAATTCCAACTCGTGATTGTTTAGTTGTGCAGCAGCAAGTGTCCACCAGGCGAAAGGGTTTCCAGGGTTCAATTCGACGGCACGTGCGGCGTGGGACAACGCATCGTGAAATCGACCTTCAAGGTAGTTTAAACTGTTCGAAACTAACGCAAGAACCATTGAGTTGTTGGGCTCTTTCTCGAGCGCTTGGGACGCGAGTTCGCGGCTTTCTTCAAGAATATTTGCATTCCCGTTTTTGTAGCGTTCGAAGAACTGGATAACACGAACCTGCGCTCGCCAGGCAAGGTGCGTGGCGTGGGGATCATTGTCATACGCAGAGGCCAACAGGCGGTCAGCGTAATCCGCGCCCTGTTCGGTCATTGCAAACATACTTGAAATCGCCTTTGAGCTCATCAAAGGAGATCCAGCATTATTGTCGTCGCGACGCTGACTAAATCGATGTCGAATGGTCTCTGTGATTTCGAAAACCATTTGCGACATATCTTTGTTTTGTAACGGATTTTCCAGAAGGGACTTGATGATCCGATGTCCCGACCAGATTTGCAGCCCAAACGGTGCTTCGCGCAGCCTGGCGCGCATGAAAACCCAGCCATTGTCGCTCTGAACAGCGCTCAACGTCAGTTGAAACTCCGGCTCATACTGAGTTTCGGTTTCTGGTCCAATGACATTTGCACCGATAACTTGATGTAGCATTGTAGAGCATTGGTCCGCCGTCACCTCGGTGAACCAATCGGCCAACGGGTTTGGGCCGGGCAGTGTTTCGATGGCTAAAGTGATTGTAGGTGGCTTCACCGATGGTTCAGGAGCGCTCGCCGGCCGCAATGGAACCACATTTTGATCGACTGAGCGGCTCGACCGTTCCAATGAAAGCCAGTTTTCGAATTCGGGATCACGTATATCAATCCCTTCAGCGAACTCTCCGAAATTGCTGTCATCGATCCGTATTTCGTTAAGGTTCAAAGACACTCTGAGCTTTGTCGAAGTCACAAGCGCTGCTTGAGCGCCAAGCGACTTTTTGCACTGATATACCGCCTGACGAAGACTACCTGCGCCCTGATTTTTGCCCCGGTCACTCCACAATTTGTCTTGCAGCCACACCCTTTCGCGACTTCCATTAGGAGAAGTGAGCAGCAGCAGCAAAAGGCCACAGACCTTCGCCGATCTGGGCGTAAGATCAATGCCTTGGTCGGTCTCTAACC
Organism: Ruegeria sp. HKCCD7296; assembly: GCF_013110775.1. Lineage (NCBI taxonomy): Bacteria > Pseudomonadati > Pseudomonadota > Alphaproteobacteria > Rhodobacterales > Roseobacteraceae > Ruegeria > Ruegeria sp. HKCCD7296. The sequence continues at coordinate 117,299 of NZ_WVRF01000011.1, read as the reverse complement.
GAAATGGGCCCGTTATATGGGCGACAATACTCACAATGCCACAGCCTCTCGAACTAAATTGCAGCACTCAGAAATCACAGCGCTTAGGATCGGCTACCGTTATTAATGCGTCAAAAATGCCACCGCGCAAGAGCTGCAGCATTGACTCACTCAATTTTGCGCTGACTGTTGTTAAGCTTAGCAGCTCAGGGGGGATTGTTATGACACGTATGACAGGGCCGGGTACCGGGCCTGGAACCGGACCGGGCACGGGCCCCGGAACCGGACCGGGTGCAGGTAGTGCTGGTGACGTTGGTCTGGCAGGCGAGGTTTTTATCAGCAGGCACGCGGGCTCACCTGCGTCCCCGCTTCTGAGCGCCGCGCTAAATACATCTCGTGACGGCTTGATTAACTATTGGACTGGTCGTGGCAGTCCGGTGACTCCGTTCCCGACTGACGCGACTTACTTGGAGCACGTCCGAAACCCAACCAAGGCGATGATCCTCGATAGCGAATTGCGCAGCCGCTTGGCTGTTCTGGGGGCGACCAACGAAAGTGGCGGCTTCACCGATGGCAAAGCCAAACTTGTGTATTTGCATGACGTTGAAGGGACCCCAAAGTCTCAGATGTTGGTCAATATCAAACGACCTAGAGAAGAGTATTTTGAAGATCAGTTGCGTTGGGTCCGTGCATATGCCGACCTGAGGGCCGACCGGATACCAGAAATTCAGGTTCAATTGAGCGATATGCTGTCTTTCTTTGGTGCACATGCATATCTGGACAACGGGCGCCGCAGTAAAACGCTTTTGTATTTGTCCGTTACACTTTCAGTCGCAATCCATGTGGCTGCATTGATGAAGTACAACCTTCGCCAAAAACGCCCAATAGACTATGCTGCTGAAGTTCAGCCAATTATTCAAACCCCTGATCATTCGACTTTTCCGGCCGGTCATTCGATCGAAGCATTTGCGGTGGCCACGGTTTTACATCGTTTCATGAAGCGCTCACTTGCTGGCGACATCGGGAAAGTAAAATTCGGGACAGAGGAAGCCCCATTACCTTTCCTGTTGGCCCATCGGATCGGAGTAAACCGAGTTGTTTCTGGGGTGCATTTCCCAATTGATTGCCGAGCAGGCGCTTATATCGGCGTCATTCTAGGAGAGTTGATCTACAATCTGGGGGCAAGTGCTTGTGAAGACGCGAACGACCCAAAAGCCGAAGCGCCGCGGAAACTCAGAGTTCAGAAATCAAATCCCAGAAGGTATTGGGGCTATTCAGACAGCACGCCGGATTTTCTTCCGAGTGAGTTTTTAGAACTGTCCCAAGAAAAAGATGTGACCGAACTAAAAGGCGGCTTCGCTCCGCTATCCATAGCGCGTCACCTTTGGAATGAAGCAAATCAGGAGTGGTGATATGGGAAAACCCACTTCATCACCTTCCAGCTTGTTGCAGCCTGACTATTCCGACCCCTACGTGGATTGGTGGGCCTTGGCAGAAGGCAGCAGGACACAACGCTCCGACGACTGCACCCGGATCGACATTCAGCCGTTAGAGCGGAACATCTTTGGCTTGCACGATAAGAAAAAGCGCAAAATTGAAGTTCCTTTACCCGAAGGCGCGACCAACACGGATTTCAGTCCCAATGCTTGGGAGTCCTGGGAAGCCAACGCGGAAGATTACCCCCATATACGCACCGATGACGTTATTCTGGGAGTGATTGATACAAGTTTTGCACTGGGCCAGAAACGGCTTCGGTTTGAGAACGGACAGTCGCGGTTGTTGGCGGCCTGGCTGCAAGGCGCAGATGCCCGCAAAAAAGGTGCGCGGCATCTTCCGTTCGGGCGCGAATTTTCAACGGTTCAGATCGAAGCAGAACTTCGCAAACACAGCGGCGGAGACTTGAAGAACCCTTTGAATCAGGAAAGCTTTAACCGTGCGACTGGGGCTGTAGACGCGGATAAGCCAAGTTGGGAAGGCGCCAAAGAACTTCAACTTTCTGCCTCTCATGGTACGCATATTCTTGATGTGGCGGGTGGAATAAACCCAGGCGCGCTGGGCGCGAGTTTGGACGATGGGCGCCCACGTTGCCATTTGGTGGCTATATCCTTGCCACCACTTTTCCTTCACGGTCACGCGGGGAACTTTCTACAATATCATGCAGTTCTGGGTTTGATCCGAATTATTCGCCTCGCTGATGCAATTTCCGCGGCCAAACACAAAGCTAAGTGTCCTGGTTTTGACGCAGATCACCAGTTTCCTGTTGTTGTGAACTTTTCATTCGGTTTTGAAGCCGGGCCGAAAGATGGTTCATTGGAGATGGAACAGGTGATCCGCAACGAAATTCGCAATAGGGCCTGTGATTTTGACGATGACGCGCCGTTGAAGAACCGCAAACGGAAATGTAGGCCACGGAAGGTGAAGACCTTCGTCAACATGCCGGCAGGGAACTCTAACCTGATGCGTGTTTCGGGGCGTGATCTGGTCAAACCGGACGGTCATGAGCCTTTCGAAGTTATTGTGCAGCCCAGCGATCATTCCTCAACCTATGTCGAGTTCTGGTCAGAACCTTTCAACAAGAGTTCTGGTTACTTGGAGCGGCTTGAACTTCAAATCGATCTTCCCGACGGCCGAAAAATTCCAATCGGTCTAAAAAACCCAGGGCGCGGAGCTCCGGAAGTGCGGCAAATAAGTTCGCCGGACAATTCAGCTCAGATCGGGCGGGTCTACTATAATCTGAACCAGTCGCCTTTGCGCGCCAAGGATCAAGTTAGATTGCGTGTTGTTGTTGCCCTTGCGCCGACTTTGGTTTTTTTCCCGATGAAAAACCAACGCCGGAACACAACGGTAAAGCTTGCCCCCGCTGGTCGTTGGAAATTTACTTTCAAAGGGATAAAAAACACTCTGCGATTTGACGCATACATTCAGGCTGATCTGTTTGGCGGTCCGTTGCCGCAAAACGCAAGGCGCGCGTATTTCGACCACAGGCTTTACCGCGACTACCTGGAAAGCGGACATGTGCGTGACAGCTATTCGTATTGCGAACCTGACAAACCCCTTGATAACGGGCCAATCAGCCGGGTGGGAACCCATAACGCGCTCGCTTCAACCCCCTATGTTTCTATGATTGGAGGGTATCGCAACTCTGACGGTCGTCCGGCGACATACTCTGCCACCGGGTATCACGCCCCGCCTGCGTTCAATAGTCAATCGGATGTTGATGTTATTTTCCCGTGCGACGACAGTGACACAAAATCAGGCATCCTGGGGGCCGGGCCTCGGGACGGCGCGGCGCTGGCGATGAACGGAACCAGCGTTGCGACGGCACTCAGTTCGCGGATGATGATTGATTGCCTGTTGACTGACCCTGACGCTGAACTTGGGCAGCCGTGGCTTCAAACACAAGCGCGCAACTACGCGAATGAGGGTCGTCCCGAACACTACAAGCATGCTGCGCCATTGAAAGCAGGGGCTGGGCATCTGCCATATCCCGATAGCTATTGCGACGTCGGCGCAGGAGTGGGAATGCGCGCTCGCAGAGGTGGGCGTGGCATTACCAAATTGAATTTCTAGGGTGGGTTGGTTGGAGCATTTGGATGAAGATACCAACAGATATGCCCGACCTCAAAGGCTTCCGCTTTCCACGCGCATTGATCGCGTATGTGATCTGGGCGTATCATCGGTTTTCTTTTAGTACGGCTGATGTTGAAGACCTGTATGCCGAACGCCGTGTGGCTGCCAGTCGGGAAACCGTTCGGCTTTGGGTGAACCGGTTTGGCCGCCCTTTTGCGAGTTGCATCAAACGTGACCGTCCCGGGCATAGTGACAAGTGGCATCTGGATATGGCAACACGCTTGATCTTCTGGTCCAGAAGCAGCGCAATGCAAAGGCAGCCAGGCGATTTCTACAGCGTTTCAAAAGTGCATATGAAGACCCGCTTGTTGTCATATCGGACAAGTTGCGCGGCTATTTCGAGCCGGTAAAGAGTCTTGCGCCGTCAGCCAAATACCGATCCCACAAAGTGTTGAGCAACCGTGCAGAACAAACGCATCTAACGGGCCGAAAACGACAGAAGATCGTGGGACGGTTCAAGTTACCGTCGCAAGCTCAGAGATTTCTGGCAGCTCAAGATCATAGAAACGCGCAGCGGTCTGACTGAACACTGCCGAGTGCACCTCAGCGGGCACCAGATCGTGGTAAGCCTGCATCAGAGAGGCGTAGTCACCGTAGAGCTTGTCGACCGGGAAGTTTGAACCGAACATGACTCGATTCGCTCCGAACTGGGCGAGGCACTCATCCACAATTGGGCGTACGCTTTCCGCGGTCCATTTGTGGTCGAACATGCCCAGGCCAGACAATTTACATGAGACATGCGGCAGATCAGACAGCGCATGCAGTCTCTGAGCCCAGTCGTTCAGGCCTGCCGCGCTGCGATCATGCGGTGAGCCTGCGTGACACAGCGCGATCCGCGTGTTCGGCGCCCGTGCTAGAATTCGAGCGGTTTTTTCGATCAGTTCAGGGATGAGTTGCAGATCAAAGCTGAGACCCCGCCGCCCTGCTTCCTGCAAGCCGATCAGAAAACGTGGGTCGTCGAGTAGGGTATTGGTGCCTGTCTGCGCGTCCTCTCCGGGTGCGCGGCCAACGATCTGGCGCACGCCGCGAACAGTCGGGAGGGTCTGAAACCTGTCGAGTTGGGCGGGCAGGTCGGTTGAGGTCAGGTCACAAAACACAACCTGCGCCATCGGCCAATCTGGATTGGCATCGGCAACGGATTGGACCCACCGAGCTTCGTCCAGACCGTTTTCGGCCCCAACTTGAATATGGACCGAAGCGCGTACACTGCTGGGTGCGGCCTCGGACCGGAATTCATCTAGCAGGTAGTCCCGCTGGATTGGCGTCGGGTCGCCAAAGAACCTATCCACACCGCGCGCCATCAGCCAAGGGTAGTGCACTGTCTCAAGGTCCCATAGGTGGTGATGCGCGTCGACACAGCCAATCATGTCCGTGGTACCTTCGCCATACGGGCCAGAATATCGACCCCCTGTTGTTTCCAGAAATGCAGCAGGTCGATGAAAATCCAATTCTCGGCCAGTTTGTCACCGTCGCGTCGATATATGTCGATAACTCGGAATTCACCGGCCTTGTCGGTGGCGGGCATGCCCATGAACCCGCCGGTGGGTCGCGCCGTGAAATTCGGCCAGCCGAAAAAACCACCATATTGACCCTCAGCCATGCGGCAGATATGTTTGGTCTTTGAGCGGTCCGTGAAGGATGCGCGGAACGGGCCCGAGTGCTGCTTTGCATAGCGCTCGATCGTATAAGTCGCACCGATCCCGGCAGGACCCCACCAGATCATGTCTTCGCACCATGTCTGGTGCAATTCGTCCACAAGGCTCAGGCCGCTGTTCCATTGGCCCAGATCGGAAATCATGGCATTAATCGTGCCGAGCGTTTTCTTGCCCTCTTCGGCGGGCTGCGGGCCAAACATCAGCCCGTCATGCGTCATCGGTCCGGGTTGAACAAGATGGGCTGCGGTCTGTGGCGGGAAGGGCTGAAGCCCGGCCTGCATCATGAGGTGAGGGATGTCGAAATACATCGCCGTCTCGCTGATTTTGCCATTATCTACCTTGTTGAATTCGCAGTAGCGCAGAAACGCCATCTTGCCTGTTGGGGCGATACCCAGCCACTCATTGTCAAAAAGGCCCATGAGGTGACCCATCGACACGACCCAGATCGAGCTGAACCCGTCGATCTCGTTTTTACCGGCCATGAACACGTCCATCCGACGTTGCAGGTGCTTTAGGCTGTGCTTCAGAGGGTGCCAGAATTTCTGGGCCACATCTTCAGAGCCGTGCAGTTCATCAAACGGATGGAATCCGCGCCACAGGTAGTCTTCCGCGCAGTAGTTAGACATCGTGTCAGTGACATCCGATTCATCTGCGTTGCCTAGCGCCTCGTAGTACTCAAGAACGATCGTTTTTTCGGCATCGTAAGACATTATCAATTTCTTTCAGTGCTTTAACTGTTGCATCAGAGCAGTTTATGAGGGGCAAATCCGCTTTTGCATGCGCATGCAAAAAAAGCTTGCCAGATGTTTCTTTTGTTGTCTATGCTTTTTGCAAACGTATGCATGACGACCCGCAGGGAGGGACTCAATGGCCGAGATTCAACTTCGCAACGTTGGCAAGCGTTGGGGTTCGTTTGTCGGGGTCGACAATTTCGATCTAACGATTTCCGACAAAGAGTTTCTGGTTCTTCTCGGCCCATCAGGCTGTGGCAAAACGACGACCATGCGCATGATCGCCGGCCTAGAGGACGCCAGTGAAGGTGACATTCTGATTGACGGTACCCGGGTCAATGATATGGAGCCCAAGGATCGTGACGTCGCGATGGTGTTCCAGTCGTACGCTCTGTATCCGAACATGAACGTCTACGAAAATATCCGGTTCCCGCTGAAAGTCCGCGGCATCGACCCGTCTACGCATGACGAAAAAGTGCGTCGCGCATCCGCCATGGTCGAACTGGACGACTTCCTGCATCGCAAGCCAGCAGAATTGTCGGGAGGTCAGCGCCAGCGTGTTGCGCTTGCCCGTGCCATTGTTCGCGAACCCAATGTGTTCCTAATGGACGAACCGCTGTCCAACCTTGATGCCAAGCTACGCGTGTCCACTCGGGCACAGATCAAAAACCTAAGCCACGAATTGGCGGTGACCACAATTTACGTCACCCACGACCAGATCGAAGCGATGACGCTTGCCGATCGCGTGGTTGTCATGAAACAAGGCGTCGTGCAGCAAGTGGGTAGCCCGACCGAAATTTACGACACCCCGGCCAATACCTTTGTGGCCAGTTTTATCGGCAACCCGGCCATGAACCTGATGGAAGGCCAAGTCCGCAACGGCACGTTTCTAGCCGACCACGTGGAAATCGCGAATATCAACGCACCTGACGGTCCTCTTACGCTCGGCTTCCGTGCGGAAGACGCCACGCTTGCCGAAGACGGGCGGGGGCAAATCAATGCTCCGATCTATACCCAGGAGTTGCTGGGCGACGCGACGATGATCTCGGTCCGCGTTGGTGGAGCGCTGGTGTCCGTGAAGGCCGACAAGAATTTCCGGGCTGAAATTGACGACATGGTGTCGATCTCGGTGCCGGTCGAAATCTGTCATCTGTTTGACGGCCAAACCGGCGAACGGATCTGAAAGTAGCCCCGCAAATCACCGGGGATCAGCCCCGGGGCCCGAACTTTGTGCGCGACAGGGGCGCGCACGACACTTCAGAGAAACAGGGAGATGAGATGTTTCTGAGAAAGCTAGCTACCGTAACCACTTTCGTCGGATTGATGGGTTCGGCTGCGTATGCGGCGAACTGCGGTCCCGAAGGTCAATCCATCCGAATTCTGGCCAGTGACTTCCCGGCCATCCACGCCGTTGCAGGCACCGCCGAGGAAAATTGCGCAGGTGGCGCGTCTGAGTTTTCGACAAACCACACAACCGAGGCGCGCCAGATCATGAACGCGGCCCTGACGCCGAACCCGTCTGAATACACATCGGTTATTCTGGCCAACTCGACGCTGACTCAGCTGATGAATGACGGCCTTGTGCGTCCGCTGAATGATCTGGTTGAAAAATACGGCGAAAACATCTCGCCGAACTTGCTGATCACCATCGATGGCAATGTCATGGCTGTGGCCTTTATGGCCAACTCGCAGCATCTGTTCTCGCGGACCGACATTCTCGAGCAGGCCGGCTTTGAGGGTATTCCAGCGACTTATGAGGAAGTCCTTGAGGCCGCCGAGATGATCCGTGCCGCCGGTATCATGGAACATCCGATCGTGATGAACCTGAGCGCCGGTGACGGTGGCTGGAACCTCGCCGAGGTGTTCAACATGATCTACCTTGGCCATGGTGGAGAGTTCTTTGAACCGGGCACTGCCGAGCCTGCGATCAACAACGAAAAAGGTCTGGCTACGCTTGAAGTTATGAAGGCGCTTGCTGGATATGCGCATCCCGACCACCTGACCCATGCCTCGAACGAAACCCAAGGCCTGTGGGAAGCTGGTCAGGCCGCACTTGGTGTCATGTGGGGCTCGCGCGGTGCGCCGATCCTGGATGACGAGGGTTCCTCGGAAGAAGTGACGTCGAACACGGTTCTGTCCGCGGCGCCGACCGTTGGCGGTGGTTCGATCCCGGCTGCAACGCTGTGGTGGGACGGAATCTCGATCGCGTCCAACGTATCAGACGAAGAAGCTGAAGCCACCTTTGCGGCATTGGTCAGCGCCCTGACACCGGAGATGGTGGCGGCAAACAACGATGATGCCGTCTGGCTGCTGAATGGCTATCAGCCTGGCCCAGCCGCTGCTGGTGTTTCGGCGACGGCGCAGGGCGGTGCCAAACCGTATCCGATGATCCCGCAGATCGGCATTCTGCATGCCGCGCTTGGCAAGGAATTGTCTGACTTCCTGAAGGGCGACGAGTCCGCTGAACAGGCGCTCGCTGATGTTGAGGCGTCTTACCGGACGTCCGCCAAAGAGGCTGGCTTCCTCCAGTAAATCTCCCCGACTTGAGGGGGCTGTCGCGGCCCCCTCTCTTTCTCGAATTTGAATCGGGACGCATGTCATGAAACACCGCACCTTCTTCTGGTTTGTTCTGCCGACATTGTCAGCGATGATTTTGTTCATCGCGCTGCCGATCGTGTCGGTGTTTATCCAGTCGCTTTTTGTCGAACACGAACAGGTTCTGGTCGTCTCGGAAAGTTGCGGTCCGTTTGGTTGCAACCCGACAACGACAGTCGATATCGAAGCGACCGAGAAGCTGCGGGAAGAACAACCGCTGGGCCGTTTCAACGGTCTGGGCACGTATTTCGACAGGTCACACCTGGCCCTCGCCGACATTGGGGAGGCATGGGCAACTTCAGAAAGCCTGGGTGAGTTCTGGTCGAAGGTTTACAACCTGCCATTTTACAACGCTCTGACCTTCACGCTGGCCTATACCTTCATTGTGACGCCTCTGGTCTTGGTGTTGGGTCTGGCGATTGCGGTTGGGGTCAACAACCTGCCACGCGCGTTGAAGGGCCTTGCGATCTTCATTTCCCTTTTGCCATTCCTCGTAACCCCACTGGTTGGTTCCTTGATCCTGTTCTGGATGGTCGACGGTGACGGGGTGATCGGAGCAACAATTCAACGGCTTTTCAATGATCCAACCCTAAGCCTGAAGGCGTCCACGCCGCTGATGTGGATCATGTTGATGGTTTACGGTGTCTGGCACACCCTGCCGTTCAGCTTCATTACATTCTATGCCGGGCTTCAGACCGTGCCCGAAGACACGATGGAAGCCGCGCAGATCGACGGTGCCAGCAAATGGCAAAGCATGATCCATGTGGTCGTGCCGCATCTGATGCCGTTGGTTTCGTTTGTGACCCTTATGATGATCATGGACAACTTGCGTGTCTTTGAACCCATCGTCAGCTTCAAAGCCGAGGCCCATGCGCGCTCGCTGAGCTGGATTATCTTCAACGACCTGCGCGAAAGTGGCAATCCGCTTTATGCCTCGGCTGGAGCGACCTCGCTGATCACCATCATCATCGTTGTCATTCTGATGATGCCGGTACTGGTGCGCACTTGGCGCGACTTCACCCGTAAATCTCACTGAGGACACGACATGGCGACCAAAGCACAATCCCGCATGACCCCGCTAAAGCTGTTCTCTTTTGGCTTTGTGGCCCTTTGGCTGATCATTGCTGCGTTTCCCTTTTTCTGGACCTTTTGGGGCAGCTTCAAGGTGCAAGCTGACTTCCTGTCCAAGGCCGATTGGATGAATGCACTGCGCGGCACTAACACGATCGAGCAAACCGGCAGCGCATTTACCGGTGCGGGTTACTATGGCGCGTGGATTGAAGAAGACTTCTGGTTCAACTTCAAGAACACCGGCATCGTGGTGTTTTTCACAGTAGTCATCTCGCTAACCTTCGGAACATTGGGCGGTTACGCGTTGGCCCGTTCCGGCTTTCGCTATGCATTCTGGATCCTTATGGCCGCGCTGGTGTTCCGCGCTATGCCGCACATCACGCTGGTCTCTGGTTACCTGCTGTGGTTCTTCGAGTGGAACGTCTGGGGCATTCTGCCAACGACCATCATTGTGCTTGTGGCAATCAATCAGCCTTTCACGCTGTGGATGCTGCATTCATTCTTCAAGAACATCCCGAAAGACATGGACGAAAGTGCCATGGTCGATGGCTGCACCCGGTTCCAGGCCTTCCGGCACGTGATCGTCCCGGTCATGTGGCCCGGCGTGATCACCACTGGCCTGTTCAGTTTCCTGCTGGCCTATAACGACTTTACCGTCGCGGTGATGCTGCTGAGCGAAGAGAATGAAACCATCATACCTGCGATCAACAGTTTCATGGGCACCACTCAGGTTGAAGGCAAGGTCATGTATGCGGTCGCCGCCGTGGTTTCGGCGACTGCCCCGCTGTTCGTCCTGATCCTGTTCTTCCAGCGCCAGATCGTCAGCGGTTTGACCGCCGGAGCCGTAAAGGGCTGAACATGGAGACGATTCACGATCAGAACAAGGTCCTCTTACAGCCATTGCGGGCTGCGTTTAGGGCCGGCGATCCGCAAAGGATGCAGCAGGAAATCCTGCGGATTTTCGCGCCTAACGCGAGGATCCGACTTGGCTACCCGTTCAACGAAATAACAGGCCCTCAGGAACTGTGGAGCCGTGTTTATCGCCCGCTTCTGGTTGCTATGCCCGATCTGGAACGCCGAGATTTCATTGTCATGGCAGGCCCGCGTTGGGGTGGCTCCGCCGGTGGTAGCTGGGTCGGCTTGGGCGGTAACTTTGTTGGCACGTTGCACGCGAAATGGCTGGGTATCCCAGCGACTGGCCAGCCTGTTTTCATGCGCTACCACGAATATCTGCGCGTCGAAGACGGGCAAGTCGTCGAGATGGAAGGTCTATGGGACATTCCTCAAGTTATGCTTCAGGCTGGCGTTTGGCCCATGGCTCCACAGTTGGGTGTCGAATGGATGTGCCCCGGACCGGCGGATGGGCAGGGCGTGGTGACTGCGCCAAATGACAAGGCGATGACTGATGCGTCAGTACACCTCGTTTGGGACATGCTGCATGACCTGAAGCAAGGCGATGCGACGTCCCCGGGTCGTGGTCTTGGTGGGTATTGGAGCGACAATGCCTATTGGTTTGGCCCAACCGGGTTGGGCACAGCACGCGGTCACGCAGGAATTCGGAACAGAATCTTTAGAGGCTTTCGGCAGGGACTGTCAGACAATACGCGCCATTTAGAAGATGGGGTGTTTTTCGGTGACCGCAATCTGGTGGCCTTCACCGGTTGGCCATCTGGCACCGCCACTCACTCCGGAGACGGGTTCCTCGGGCTTGCCCCGACGGGTCGTCGGGTCACGCGATGCAGTCTAGATTTCTGGCGCATCGAGAATGATCTGGTTCAAGAATGTTGGGTCATGGTCGATATGATTGATCTTTACCGACAGCTGGGTGTGGACGTGTTCGCCCGTATGGCCGCCCTAAGCGATATGAAGGAAGCGGCATGAGCTCGGCTGCAAGAAATAGTTTTGTTGCGCGTCACCCAGCGCTCAACCGGATGCCGAGGGATTTTTTGTCGGCGCGCTAACCGCGCGGTTCACATCAGAAGATTCCTCACGCACCTAAAAAGGAAGAGACACATGAAGGGCTCCCGCCCCGAACAGGCCGTGCTGACCAAAGACACGGACATGAGCAAAACCGACGAGACCCGCGCCGTGATCGAGGGGATGGTCGATGGTTTGAACGACCACCGCATCGACGATATAGGCGAGTTCTTTTCGGAAGGGTTCCGCTGGCTGGGCAACCAGGGCTGCGGCACCAAAACCGGGTTGAAAGAGTTTCAGGAAAACTGGCAACGCCCGTTTCAGGCGGCGTTCTCAGACAAGACCTGCATCGACGAGGCCCGGCTTTACATGGGCGAATGGGCTGCGGCCTTCGGCCGACAGGAGGCGACGCATTCGGGCGAATTTTTGGGCATCGCCCCGACCGGCAAGCGGGTCGAAATCCGATACATGGATTTCTGGAAAGTCGTTGACGGCAAAATCGTCGACAACTGGGTGAACGTCGATTTTGTCCATGTCGCCGCACAGCTTGGCGTTGATCTGTTCAATGGTGAAGGCTGGGAAACATTTGACCGGGGAGAGAAAACTCCGCCCCGCCCCGACAATTGAGGATTAGGACAATGGCAATCGAATATCTGAAACGCGGCAAACCCGAGGCCGACCGGGCCGAAGACGATGCCAAGACCCGTACCGTCGTCGAGGCGACGCTGAAAGATATCGAAATCCGCGGTGACATCGCAGTGCGCGAGTTGTCGGAGAAATTCGACAACTACTCGCCTAAGAGTTTCCGCCTGAGCCAACGGCAGATCGACGACCTGATCGCGTCGTTGACTGAACGCGAGCTGGCCGACATCAAGTTCGCTCAGAAGCAGGTGATTAACTTCGCTCAGGCGCAACGCGACTCGATGTTGGATATCGAGCTTGAAACTCTGCCCGGTGTGATCCTGGGTCACAAGAATATCCCGGTGCAGTCCGTGGGCTGCTACGTGCCAGGCGGCAAGTTCCCGATGGTTGCCTCGGCGCATATGTCAGTGGCAACGGCGAAAGTTGCGGGCGTTCCCAGGATTATCGCATGCACACCACCTTTTCAGGGTAAACCAAACGCGGCGGTGATCGCGGCCATGTATCTGGGCGGCGCGCATGAAATCTATGTCATGGGCGGTATTCAGGCGATTGGCGCAATGGCGATAGGGACCCAGACCATCGACCCTGTTCACATGCTGGTGGGACCAGGCAATGCCTTTGTGGCCGAAGCCAAGCGCCAGTTGTTTGGCCGCGTCGGCATTGACCTTTTCGCGGGTCCGACAGAGACAATGGTCATCGCCGATGAAACCGCAGCCGATGCCGAGCTCTGCGCGACTGATCTGCTTGGACAGGCCGAACATGGTTATAACAGCCCATGTGTCCTGATCACCAACTCGCGCAAGCTGGCTGAGGAAACACTCGTCGAAATCGACCGTATCCTCGGTATCCTACCCACCGCCAGCACAGCCAAAGTCAGTTGGGAGGAATATGGCGAGATCATCGTCTGCGATACCTATGAGGAAATGCTGCAATTGGCGGATGACATCGCGTCCGAGCACGTTCAGGTGATGACAGACCGCGACGATTGGTTCCTGGAAAACATGACCTGCTACGGCGCGTTGTTCCTTGGGCCACGCACCAACGTGGCCAACGGCGACAAGGTGATCGGCACCAACCACACCCTGCCAACCAAAAAAGCCGGTCGCTATACAGGTGGGCTCTGGGTCGGCAAGTTCATGAAAACGCACAGCTATCAGAAAGTCATCACTGACGAGGCTGCGGCGATGATCGGCGAATACGGCTCGCGCCTGTGTATGCTGGAGGGCTTTGTTGGCCATGCCGAGCAATGCAACATCCGAGTTCGCCGTTATGGGGGCATTAACGTGCCCTACGGTGAAGGCGCGGCTTATCGCGAGGCCGCCGAGGCGTCTTCGTGACCGCCAGGTAACCGCCACAGAACATGCGCCCGGGATCGACCAGGTGTTACGGATTTTGAAAGAGAAGCAGATAACACAATGCGAGATGTCGCAATGGACACACATTCTACTCACAAGGCTCTGATCGCGCCCTTGCGCGAAGCCATGTACAACTTTGACGAAACCGGCGTTCGGGCCGCTTTGGGCGCTGTGGTTGCGCCTGACGCCGTCATCCACATGCCGCATCCGTTCGGTGACCTGACCGGCCCGCAGGAGCTCTACGATACTTGCTATGCGCCGCTGCTGACATCCATGCCAGATCTGGAACGTCGCGACTGGATCGTGATGGGTGGACCCACGGAACATGGCAATGATTGGATCGGCTGTGGTGGCCACTACGTTGGTACTTTCGTTGCCCCCTGGCTGGACATCCCGCCGACCGGGCACCTGACCCATATGCGGTTCCACGAATTCTACCGCTTCGAAAATGGCAAGGTTGTCGAGATCCAGACGCTCTGGGACATTCCCGAAGTGATGATGCAGGCGAAGGCCTGGCCGATGGCCCCATCACTGGGATTGGAGTTCTGCATTCCCGGCCCGGTGACACTGGACGGGATCGTGCCCGGACCGTGGGATGAGGCGACATCACAGGCCTCGTGCAACCATATCGTCGACATGCTGAACCACCTGAAGAAACACCCCAGTCAGGGTGGGCCCGAAGTAATGGAGATGGAAAAGTTCTGGCACCCGCGCATGAACTGGTATGGCCCTGCCGGGATCGGAACCGGGCGCGGCATCTCGGGCTTCCGCAACTGGCACCAGATACCCTTTCTGAACGGCATGCCCGACCGCGGTAAATTCGTTGATGAAATCACCTATCACTTCTTTGGCGATGGCGACTATGCAGCTGTGACCGGCTGGCCCGACATGATCCAGACTGTCACCCACGATGGCTGGATGGGCATTGCACCCTCTGGCAAGCGGATCACCATGCGTAGCCTTGATTTCTGGCGGCTCGAAGGTGGTTTGATCCGCGAGAACTGGGTCATGGTCGATCTGCTGGACGCATACCGCCAACTGGGCGTAGATGTCTTTGCCCGCCTGCGTGAGTTCAACAAGGCACGCGTTCCGGGCACAATTGCGTTCCCGGTCGGCGAGGTCTGATATGCCCCAATTCCCCAGCACACCCAGTTTCAAACTACGCGGCAAGCGCGCGCTGGTTGCCGGAGCCTCGTCCGGCATCGGCATGGCCTGCGCTGTGGCGCTGGCGGAACATGGTGCTGAGGTCACTCTGGCGGCGCGCCGTACTGGCGCGCTGCAGCAAATTGCAAAGGACATGTCGGCTCGGGGGTGGTTGGCAGAGGTTCTGGAACTGGATGTGTCGGACGTGGCAGCAACTTCTGAAGCCGTGGCGCAGAGCGGGCCCTTTGATATTCTGCTGAACTCGGCCGGGCTTGCCCGCCATAGCAAGGCCGTGGACACGCAGCCGGAAGATTTTGATGCCGTGATGGGCGTCAATGTCAAAGGTGCCTATTTCCTGACCCAGGCCGTCGCCAAGGGCCTGCTCGATGCTGGCCGCTCCGGTTCGTTGATCAATATCTCCAGTCAGATGGGCCATGTCGGCGGCCGCGAACGCGCCGTTTACTGCGCGTCGAAATTCGCCGTTGAAGGGTTCTCCAAGGCGATGGCGTTAGAGTTCGGGCCCGCGAAAATCCGGGTCAACACGATCTGCCCAACTTTTATCCTGACGGACCTGACGCGCGCGACCTTCGATGACCCGGACAAACGCGCCTGGATTTTGGACAAGATCAAACTGGGTCGCCCCGGTGAAATCGAAGACATCATGGGGGCTGTGGTCTATCTCGCTTCAGACGCCTCAGCGCTTGTGACCGGGACTGCGATGATGATTGACGGTGGGTGGACAGCAGACTGATGCCTGGGCAAAAGATCACATCCTTGGACGTTGCCCGTTTGGCTGGGGTCAGTCAATCTGCGGTCAGCCGGGTGTTTACGCCCGGCGCATCCGCGTCGAAGAAAACAGCTGAGAAAGTGCGCAAGGCGGCGGACGAGCTGGGGTACCGACCCAACGTACTGGCCCGCGCAGTTGTTTCTGGAAAAAGCCGGATCATTGGTTTGGTCGTGGCGTATCTGAACAACCAGTTCTACCCCGAAGCCCTGGAAAAGCTGACGAACGCGCTGCAGGAACGTGGCTATCACGTGCTGGTCTTTATGGCATCGAACTCGGCGCAGAACATCGACAAGGTGGTCGAGGAAATCCTTGATTTCCAAGTGGATGGGATCATTGCCGCGTCGGTTGCATTGTCGTCTGATCTGTCTGATCGGTGTCAGGCAGCCGGTATTCCGGTGGTGCTGTTCAACCGGGCTCAGGACGATCCGGGGATGTCAGCGGTTTCGTCTGACAATATTGCCGGAGGCCGTAAGGTGGCTGATTTTCTTCTGGCAGGCGGTCATAAGAAAATCGGGTACATTGCGGGCTGGGAAGGGGCCTCGACCCAACGGGACCGCGAAGCAGGATTTTTAGCTGCGTTGAACAAAGCGGGCGTCGCGTTGCACGCGCGCGGGTTTGGTGACTTTTCCAGCGAAAAGTCGCGCGAGGCGACCCTCGAGATGTTTGCCTCTGATCCGCCTGACGCCGTGTTTGTCGCCAATGATCATATGGCGATTGCGGTAATGGATACTCTGAGGTTTGAGTTGGGGCTGCACGTGCCCAATGATGTTTCTGTCGTTGGATATGATGACGTGGCCGTGGCTGCATGGCCCACCTATGACCTGACCACTGTGAGGCAACCCGCCAACCGTATGGTTGCCGAAACCGTGGACATTTTACTGAGCAAAATCGAAGGCCCGGACGTCGGTCCGCGCCGGTTAGAGATTGACGGACCGCTAATTGTTCGCGGCTCTGCCCGCATACCTGAAGGATGGAAGACATGAAGGGATTTGATCCCAAATTCAAAGATTTTCCCGACTATATCATCGGCATCACCAAAGAGATTTGGGAAGATCGCGGCATTGCCACTTTGCACCACTATTATGCGCCGGACATTGTGGTGCGTTCGCCCGCTTCGGTTGTGGTTGGCAATCAAGGGGTTATCGCCGCCACGATGGCGACTCTTGCCGAGTTTCCGGATCGTACGTTGCTCGGCGAGGATGTGATCTGGTCGGGCACACCGGAAGAGGGCATGCTGTCGTCGCACCGGCTGCTGTCCACGGCAACACATTTGGGCGACGGCGTTTATGGCAATGCAACCGCTAAAAAGCTGGTTTATCGCATTCTCGCCGACTGCCACGCTATCAACAACCAGATCAACGACGAATGGCTGATCCGCGACCAGAGCGCGATCGTCCAGCAGATGGGTTGGGATCCCAAGGAATATGCCCGCGACCTGATCGCACGCGAAGGCGGACCCGACGCCTGTGTTCAGCCCTACACGCCCGCAAACGATCAGCCCGGTCCTTATAAAGGCCATGGCAACGATAATGAGTGGGGCCAGAAATACTCTGAGATCCTGACCCGGATCATGAATGCCGATATGGGTGTAATCCAGGCAGAGTATGATCGCGCGGTCCTTTCGGAATATCCCGGCGGTACCACGGGGCATAGTTGGGGGCCAGTGGATCGGTTCTGGATGGGCCTGCGCGCCTCTTTCCCGAACGCAGAATTCAAAGTTCAGCACCAGATTGGCCGCGACGATCCGATGATGCCCCCGCGTGCCGCGATCCGTTGGACGCTGCACGGCAAGCATGACGGTTGGGGCGTCTTTGGTGTGCCGACAGGGGCCGAGGTTTTTGTGCTGGGTATCAGCCAGGCCGAATTCGGTCCCTGGGGTTTGCGCAAGGAATACACCCTGTTTGACGAAACCTCGATCTGGAAACAGATTCTGCTGAAAACCGGCGATCTCTAGAATGCCGCACCGTATCTCAAATCTGGATACCGGGCAGGCGTTACGGCGGTTCCACGCCCATCGCGCCAGCCTGCGCGCCCGGCGGCTGAACAATCGCCCGCCGGGAGGTTTGGTTTGATCCGATCAAACGCAAATCAAAAGGAAAAAGATATGAGTACAATTCAAAGCCGCATCGTCCGTTATGGCGAGCTGAAACCTTGTAAGACCGCGTTCATCGATGCGCACACGCCAGGCTCGGACCAGAAAGAGAATTTTACCATCATCGGCGGCGGCGTCAGCGAAAGCCCCGATCAGCACGTCCACATCACCGACAAGATCGGGTTCAACATCGGAGCAGCGGGACAACCTCCGAAATGCCGCAACTCGCTGCACAGCCACACCACAGCCGAGGTCTTCTTTGTTGCGAAAGGCCGCTGGCGGTTCTTCTGGGGTCGATACGGGACCGCAGGAGAGTTTATCGCCGAGGAAGGCGATATCTTCAACATCCCGACAGGCATCTTCCGTGGGTTCGAGAATGTCGGCCAGGACTATGGCATGATCATGTCGATGCTGGGCGGCGATGACGCAGGTGGCGGTGTGACCTGGGCTCCGCAAGTTATTCAGGACGCGCAGGCCCATGGCTTGGTTCTAGGCAATAACGGGGTGCTCTATGACAGCAAAAAGGGCGAGGAATTGCCGCACAACGTGCAGCCCATGCCCTTGTTAACCGAGGAAGAGATGAAAGCGTACCCCGAGGTTCCCGTTGATGCGGTGATCGGCAAATATGTCGCCCGGTACTGGGACCTGATGGCGTTGGCGGCGGACAAGCCGGCGGTCGTGATTGGCGAAAATGGTCTGATCAAGGACAAGCCCGGCTTTGAGGTGGATTTCCTGACACGCGGTTCCGCCGTTTGTAAACAGGTCATAGCGAAAAAACCTGTGGTTCTGATGCCGGCCAGCGGTCATTGGCGCATCAAAATCAATGAGGTCGAAACCACCCTGTCCAACGGTGATACCGCGCTGGTTCTGCCCGGTGAAAGCTACAGCGCCGAGCCGTCGATGACCGGCGAAGCGGGTCTGTACCGTATCACTGCCACCGACGATCCGGCTGGCGCAACCTGGACAGGGGCATAACGCCAAAATTGCGTCTCCCGAAATCAATCGGGACATGCTCAGCACATCCTGCGCCCGGTTTCCGGCCCGGCGCAGGAACAAGATTTGAAGGGAGATGAATACATGACCCGCATTTCAACCACCCATGTGGGAAGCCTGCCGCGCAGTCAGGAGGTTGTTGACTTCATCTTCGCACGCGAGCGAGAGGAACCGTTCGATCAAGCCGCATTCGATGCCTGTATGACCGCCGCAGTGTCTGAGACGGTGCGCAAACAGGCCGATGCCGGAATTGATATCGTTTCAGACGGCGAGACCTCAAAAATCTCATATGCCACTTATGTAAAGGACCGCTATACCGGCTTTTCCGGTGACAGCCCACGCAACGCGCCGGCGGACCTCAAGATGTTTCCGGGTTTTCTGCAGCGTTTGGCAGATGACGGCGGAACGCCGCAATATGCGCGGCCCATGTGCGTAGGTGAGGTGCGCTCGAAGGGGCAGGGCGAATTGCAGAAGGACATAGATAATCTCAAGGCCGCGATGGCGGAACACGGGGTTGAGCGCGGTTTTATGAATGCCGCCAGCCCTGGGGTGATTTCCCTGTTTTTGCAGAATGATTACTACCCAACGCGTGAGACTTATCTGGTCGCGCTGGCCGACGCGATGAAGGAAGAATATGAGACCATCGTTGGTGCGGGTTTGGATTTGCAACTCGATTGTCCTGACCTTGCGCTGTCTCGTCATATGCTGTTCAATGATCTTTCTGACAATGAATTCGTGAAAATCGCCGACATGCATGTTGAGGCGTTGAATCACGCGCTGCAAAACGTCCCTTCTGACAAAGTGCGTGTCCATATTTGCTGGGGCAATTACGAGGGGCCGCATTGCTGTGACATCGGCATGGACAAGGTGTTTCCAACGCTGATGTCCACCAAGTCCCGCTATGTTCTGTTTGAAACTTCGAACCCGCGACATGCGC
The DNA here is from genome assembly GCF_013110775.1 of Ruegeria sp. HKCCD7296. Lineage (NCBI taxonomy): Bacteria > Pseudomonadati > Pseudomonadota > Alphaproteobacteria > Rhodobacterales > Roseobacteraceae > Ruegeria > Ruegeria sp. HKCCD7296. The sequence continues at coordinate 97,772 of NZ_WVRF01000011.1, read as the reverse complement.
ATGAATGGACGGTGTTCCGCGACAGCAAGGATGAGATTCCCGATGACAAAGTTCTGGTGCCCGGTGTTGTCGACACCACGACCAACTTTATCGAACACCCGGAACTGATCGCGCAGCGTGTTGAGCGGTTTGCTAACATTGTTGGGTCTGAGCGGGTGATTGCCGGATCGGATTGTGGCTTTGGCACTTTTGCTGGCTTTGGCGCGGTCGACCCGGATATCGCCTATGCCAAGCTGCGTGCGCTTGCTGAAGGGGCTGCATTGGTTAAATGACGCCTCTTATCCTTCTGCCCGGCATGATGTGCGATGCGCGGTTGTTCACCCCGCAGATTGACGCGCTGTCAGGCAAATACCCGATCCTGTCTGCACCCATTGGCGGACAGGACACGATACAAGCGCTGGCCGCCGATGTACTGGCCTATGCGCCTGAACGATTTGCTATGGCCGGGCTCTCTATGGGCGGCATCGTGGCGATGGAAATCCTACGTCAAGCACCGGATCGTGTGACTGGTATAGCGTTGATGGACACCAACCCGATGGCAGAGATGGACGAGGTCAGGGCGAGGCGCAGTCCTCAGATCGATGCCGTCGAACGCGGCAACCTGCACAAGGTGATGGCCGAAGAGATGAAGCCGAACTACCTGACTGACGGCCCACGCCGCGCCGCCATTCTGGATTTGTGCATGGATATGGCCATGGGACTTGGGCCGGGCGTTTTCATTAATCAATCCAATGCTCTGCGTGATCGCCCCGATCAGAGCAATACCCTGCGGGACTTTACCGGCGCAGCACTGGTTCTGTGCGGGCGCGACGATGCCCTGTGTCCCGTCTCAAGGCATGAGTTGATGCACGATCTGATGCCGCAGAGCCGGTTGGAGATTATCGAAAACGCCGGCCATCTGCCTACACTGGAACAACCGCAACAAACCACGGCGGCTCTGACCCGCTGGCTGGAGCTGATATGAAACAATCCCTGCTGGACCTGCTGAAAAAGGTCGACACGCCGACTGTTTGCAACGCCATCGAAGTGGCCCAGGGCAAGCGCGGATTCAATGATTTTACCCGGGGCACAATGCTGTGCTCTGATCCCGATGCAGGCGCGATGGTGGGATATGCCCGCACCGCTAAGATTGCCGCCGTGAATCCGCCGACCGAGGCCCCCGACGTGATCCGCGCGCGCCGAATGGACTATTACCGGCACATGGCCTCGGGCAGTGGCCCATCTGTGACCGTTGTGGAAGACACGGACTACCCCAACTGCATCGGCGCTTATTGGGGTGAGATCAATACGACCGTACACAAGGGTTTCGGCATCAGCGGCGCCCTGACCAACGGCGTGATGCGAGACCTCGGCGACCTGCCGGATGGATTTCCGGTAGTTGCCGGGTCTGTCGGGCCAAGCCACGGATTCGTGCACGTGAAAGAAGTTGGCACACCGGTGACAATCTACGGCCTTGTGATCAAAGATGGAGACCTTGTGCATGCCGACCGGCATGGTGCCCTTGTTGTCCCACCCGAAGTGGTGGACGATCTAGAGCAGGCGATCATCAAGCTGCTTGAAACCGAAAAACTGATCCTTGAACCCGCCCGCGCAACAGGGTTCGATTTCGACACTTTTGAAAAAGCATGGACGGCGTTCGAAGCCTCTCGGACTTAGGGGCAGAACTCATAGCCAATAGATGACCATACCGGCGAGAGTGATGGCTGAGAGGAAGACTGTGAGACACCTGTCGTACCGCGTCGCGACACGCCCCCAGTCCTTCAATTCAATCTGCCAAACATGATCTCAATCCGATTGCGCGTTTGTAGCGGCGCATGTCGTATCGGACGGTTGTTTTGCGCTGTTTGCGTCCTGGGATACACACGCGTATCCCTTGGATTTTTAGCCCTTCTCTGAACCAATCGGCATCATAGCCGCGATCAACCTGCAACTATTCGACATTTGGCAGACTGCTGACAAATGCCCTAGCACAAATGTAGTCGCTGACCTGACCAGCAGTGAAGAACAGGTTCAAAAGGCGTCCCTGACTATCACAAACTGCATCCAACTTTATGTTCATGCCGCTCTTGGTGCGCCCGATCAGAAGTCCAGGGCCTCTTTTTCACGGCAAGACTGGAAGCTGTGCGATGGACTTTCAGGTGTTTAGCATCGATCATGACCGTCTTTTCTTCGCCGTGGTTGGCAGCCAAGCCAACCAAAATCCGGGCAAAGATACCTTTGTCACTCCACCGCTTCCAACGATTGTAGAGCGTTTCCAGGGCTTTCGCGGCCCCCTTGGGGCCGCGGTCCCCTTCAACTGTGTGGTCCATATTTCCTGGGTTCATTGCGCGAACGTAACCCGCTGCGGTTGACGAGGATAATCCCACTCAAGGCACGCCTGTCATCAACGCGAGGTTTGTCATGAGACTCTGGGTAGAACGGCGCCAGACGCGCCATTTGCTCGTCGCTCAACCAGAAAAGATCAGATATGTTCACCGCTTGTTTTGAACGCGATGAATCACGCAGCCAAACGGAAATCAACGGGTCCTGAGCCTAATACCATGCATCTGGGATTTCCTCTTTACGGCGCGCAACATAGGCGGCCAACTCTTCTTTTTTGGCCTCATCCATCGCGGGCGGTTCGTATTCGTTTAGCATCTGGTTCCAGCGCTCATAAGCGCGATGACGCATGTCTTTCGAGCCACCTTCTTCCCAGCTTTCGACATTCTCACTGTCGCTGAGTTTCGGCTCATAAAATGCCGTTTGATAGTTACGCATGGTGTGGGCACAGCCCAGGAAGTGACCTCCGGCTTCAACCTCGTCATAGGCGTCGCGGGCCAAGGCTTCGTCACTGGTGTTCAGACCCTGACCCAGCACCTTCTGGTAAGATCCCAGTCGATCGGCATCCATGATCAACTTTTCAAAGCCGGTGCACAGCCCGCCCTCAAGCCAGCCCGCGGAGTGCAGTACAAAGTTCGCTCCGGCCAGCATTGTGGAATGCATAGAATCTGCGGATTCGTAGGCGGCCTGCGCATCTTCGATCTTCGAGGCGGTCAGCGATCCGCCGCAACGCAGTGGTAGTCCGGCACGGCGCGCCAACTGGCCGATCGCATAGTTGGAAATCACCGGTTCGGGCATGCCAAAGGTCGGTGCACCGGATTTCAGCGACATTGATGAAAGGAAATTTCCTAGTACGAAAGGCGCACCCGGGCGCAGCAATTGCACGTAGGCACAGACCATCATCGCCTCGGCCATGGCCTGGGCCACGGATGCGGCCGTCGAGACCGGCCCCATGGCACCGGACAGGATGAAGGGCACTACAATCAAACCCTGACCGCGGGTCGAATAGACGCGGGCCGACTCTGTTACCACCCGGTCCACCAAGAGCGGTGAGTTCGTGTTCACGTTACCCATTATGACGCAGTTTTCTGCCATCACGTCGGCCCCAAAAACGATCTCGGCCATCTCGACGCTATCCTGTGCGCGGCTCATCTCGGTAATGGCGCCAAGATGCGGCTTGTCGCTGAGGGTCATGTGCGCGAACAGCATATCGAGGTGCCGTTTGCTGACCGGAACGTCACAGGGTTCGCAGGTGACAAAACCGCCATGATGCAGGTTTGGATGCATATAGGTCAGCTTGACCAGCTTTTCGAATGACTCAAGATCGCCATACCGGCGCCCGCCCTCAACGTCGCGTACAAAGGGCGCGCCGTAAATCGGAGCAAAAACCTGGCTCATCCCGCCAATCTGAACGGACCGTTCAGGATTTCGCGCCAGTTGGGTGAATTCGCGTGGAGCCTTGGCACAGAGATTGCGTATCCAATCGGACGGCGCGCGCACGATGTCTTTGTTGACGGTTGCACCTTCGCGCTTCCAAAGTTCCAGCGCCTCTGGGTCGTCGCGAAAGGCGATGCCGACATCTTGCAATATCCAATCCACCTGCTCCTCTAGCCGGGCGATCTGATCCTCGTCCAACACGTCGTAATGAGGCAGTGTTCGGCGAATGAAGGGAGACGGAGCAGCGCCGGTTTGCACGGCGTTTCGTGCCCTTGATGTGCGTGACCTACGAGCCATTGGACCCCTCTTTAAGCAAGTACCTAGAAAATAGCTTTCGAATCCGCCTTTGTGACGCTTGAAATAATATATGATTTGGATAAGTGGAGCTTATGCAAAACCTCTGGTCTCATTTTTCTTCACCGCGTCATCTGGTATATTTCGAAGCGGCGGCCAGAACGGAATCCTTCACGAATGCCGCGCAGGAACTAAATGTTCAGCAACCTGCAGTGAGCATGACAATCAAACAATTGGAGGTGTCATTGGGTGTTGTGCTCTTTGAGCGTAGCCACCGAAAGATCACTCTCACCAATGCTGGAAGCCGTTTGTTTTCAGATGTGACCCGGGCGTTTACCCAATTGGAACAATCCGCAGCATCGATCCGACAATTCGCAAGCAGCGACCATGTCACCCTCAGCGCATCGTCTGCCTTCAACAATTACTGGCTTTTGCCGCGCCTTGGTTCGTTCCAGCAAAATCACCCTGAAATCGACTTGCGTCTGCAATCGAGTGATCGGGAATCCGATCTTAGTGTTGAGACGATTAGTTTGGCCATCCGTCGTGGCAATGGATCTTGGCCGGAATGCGAATGCGCTTTAATTGCCGAAGAAGTGATATACCCGGTCGCCGCGCCCCGCGTGATGGCTGCGGCCGTAAACCTGAAAAACGTACCGGGGTTACTGAGCCAACGTTTGATTCACTTGGAGGAACCGATCCGCGAACGACCATCCTGGCAGCAGTGGTTTCACGAATTTGGTGTTAAGGACATGCCGCCAAGTGGCGGGCTGAGACTGAATGATTACGCTCTTGTGTTGCAGGCCGCCATTGCGGGCGAGGGGTTTGCCTTCGGTCGGCACCACCTTGTCGATCCTTTCGTGAGAAAGGGCTTGTTGGCGGGGCGTCCCGAATGGGCCTGGAAAACTGGAAACGGGTTTTATCTGGTTTGGTCCAAGATCGGGTCGTTGACGCCCAAAGCGGAAACCGTTCGTGACTGGGTGCTGAAAAACCGGCAACCCATCTGACCGGCGGGCATGCCGGAGTTTACGTCAATACATTCATCCTAAAGGTTTGGATTGGAGATCACACTCGGACTGACCCGCGGTTCTTGGATTGGCCAAACTGTGCGGCTGCTTTGACGTTTGTTGGATAGCCAGGGACGTATGCTGCCATGCCGTCAAAACGTATAGCTGATCTCGTCTACACCCCTGGGTTTCGGTTCAGTCGTAGGCTGCGGTCACAATCATTTCCACCTTCAAGACGCTGCGGGCGAGTTTGGACTCTCCGCAGGCGCGGGCAGGAGCGTGACCTTCGGGCACCCAAGCGTCCCAAACAGCATTCATCTCAGCAAAGTCTGCCATGTCGGCCAGCCAAATCTCGCATCTCAAAATACGACTCTTGTCGCTGCCTGCTTTGGTCAACAGGTCTTCAATCTTGGCCAAGATGTCGCGTGTTTGTTCAGCGACAGTAGCTGCGTCCGAGGTTTGCCCGCAAAGATAGGCGACGCCGTTGTGTTTAACGATCCGGCTCATGCGCTGGGCGGTTTCGATCCGAGTAATGGTCATTTCTTATGTCTTTCCAGTTGAGGAAGCTTGAGTTGAGTGCTTGTCGACGCCAAACAGCAGATGGCCGTTGAGGTCAATCGCGTTCAGCAACAATAAATCTGCCGCGCAAGTCGGCAGGCTATTGAGACTAATTTGGTTGGCTTGATTCCATGTTGTCTGCCAGTTCGTTTTGGTATCCGAAGAGCGCAGGTAGCCCCCCTGTATGCAGCAAAACAACCGTTTGCCTGGGCTGAATGTCTCCTTTACTCAGCAGGTGCAATAACCCCGCAAATGTTTTTGCGGAATAAACGGGGTCAAGGAATATTCCTTCGGTGCGCGCCATCTTTTCCAAGGCTGCACGGGTCACTTCGCTTAGTCTGCCGTAGCCAGGGGATAACACCTCGTCCAGAACGGTGACCTTGTCTTGCAAGGGCCCAGCGTCGATTTCCAGCAAATCCGCTAGTTTCTGCAGGACAGTGTTCATTCGGGTTTTTTGCTTGTGTTGATTTCGGCGAACGCAAACCCCAAACACAGAACAGGCATTCTTTTCCAGCGCGAGGCCTGCCAATATACCAGCGTGTGTTGCGCCGCTACCTGAAGGGACGACGACCGCGTCAACATTCGACATCTGCTGGCACAATTCTTGTCCGGCAGCGACGTAGCCCAAGGCACCTAAAGGTGGATGTTGTAAACCCAGATGAATGACATAGGGTTTGCGTCCTTGCACTCTCAGTTCTTCGGCCCGCGCGTGTAACGCAGCGTCGGCACCAACTTCGTTTTCGCCCTCGGGAAAGCTCAAGTGTTCCGCACCTAAAATCTTTGCAAGCAACACATTCCCGGACCTGTAATACTCCTTACCCATATCTGGTACACGCTCTTCCAGCTGCAGCACGGATTGCATGCCCAATTTGGCAGCCGCAGCTGCCGCAGATCGAACAAAGTTAGACTGAACAGCGCCAGTGATCAGAATAGTGTCGGCGCCTTGTCGAACAGCATCGCCAAAGTAGAATTCAAGTTGCCGCGTTTTATTTCCGCCAAATCCAAGACCTGTCAGATCATCACGTTTCAACCATAGGTCTATACCCAGTTCTAAAGACAGCCTGTCCAACCGCTCCAAGGGTGTAGGGCCAGACATGAGTTGGGCTCTAGGGAACCTGTCCAGAATGTTTTTTTGCATCATGGTTTGACCTTCGAAGTTACGCGATCGTCAATGCGCGATGAAAAAGAACACCGCAGGCGATAAAGGAAATCACGCGGATGGCAGTCGTGACCAGTGTCTGCGGTAAGTGGGGGCCTACAGTGCGACCAAGCAGGCTGCCTGTCAGTGTGAGCGCGATAAAACCCCAAAGTTGCGGGCCAAAACTGAGCATCTGAGTCTCTGTCAGGCAGTGTAAAACAAAAGCGATACCGTACGCCACCAGCGCAATGGGTTGCACCAGTTTTGCAACCTCTTTGGCGGAATGGCCTTTCGCAATCAATCCGAAAACCATTAGCGGGCCGGGCGTCGCCGCCCAAACGGTTGCCACCCCTGACAAACCGGAAACGGTTGAAAATCCTGCTGTACCAATTGAGCAACGAACGGGCAGCAAAGTCGTAAGAAGCCCAATCAGCAAAAGGCTGGCCGTCAGAACAAGGACAAACGCTTCGCTTAGCCAGGGGTAGATCGAGAGGCCTGACACCACTCCGACGAGGCAACCAATGATTGCCGTGCGAATTGTCTGTTTGTCGCTCTTCAGCACCCGTTGGTCTGTTGCGACCGCTGAAACGACAGTGTTCAAAAGTAGCAGTATCGGAACTGCTGTTGCCGTTCCAAGAAGGATCATCATCGGTGGCCCGGCAATGATGCTAAATCCGATGCCGACACCGACCTGCATCATAGCACCAAGGCCTATGGCGACCATCAAGATAGAATAGTCAACGGACACTGATTTCCCCGTTGTCCCTCATGATACTGCAGGCGCTTTTACGCCCAAGGCATGAGGCCTCCATAAGTTTTGCGCGTGGCAACGGTATGCGCCATCTGTGCCAATGTCGTCAAATCGAAGACTGGAAGACGCAGCTCTTCCTGAAGGAGCGCGGCATATGGCGGCAAATCGGTACATTCCAAAACCAGCGACCGAATATCAGGTGCACGTTGTATGAGCTTTCGCGCAGCTTCCAGAACTTCGGCCTCGATCAGGTCGGTGTCCATGCGTGTCCGCGTGTTCCGTAAGATCACCTCTGCGAATTCATTGGTGTCTTCTAAACCTTGCACTGCAACGGGGATGGTAGCTGCTCCGACACCTTCGAAGTGCTTCGCTGTCAGCGCTGAAGCGTCTGCAGTCAGCACGCCCACTGGAGCACTTGCTCCGGTCATATGAAAGGCCAGAGGCACCTGAATAAGACTGGATGCAAAGACAGGTACAGAAACAGCCGCGGCCAGTTCTTTTTGGAACAACGCCAGAAAACCGCAGCTTCCGGTGATGGCCCGAACACCTTCGGCTTCAAGGCGTTTTGCGCCCTCAATAAATGGAGCCAGCAACTCAGGCGTTGGGTTGTTTAGAAGGGTAGGGACGGTGATCCCGCTTATCATTTCGTAGAGCACCGGAAACGGAAGGCTGGACGGATTCTTGATGTGTCCTGGGGGTTTGGGGAAATAACTTTCAAGGCACAAAACCCCGATCGAAGCCCCGCAAATGTTTTGACCGCCATTGTAGATTGGCATGTGCTCAGGTCCTTTCGAATTGGAGATTTAGAAACGGTCCAGCGAAAATGGGGCCAAATCGATATTTGGGCTGCGATCAGACACAAGGTCTGCCACAAGTTCCCCAGTCTTCGGCGCCATCATCAGGCCGTAGTGAGAGTGTCCAAACGCGGCAAATAAACCGTCTTTGCCCTTCAGCGGCCCAATCGCAGGCAGGCTGTCGGGAAAAGAGGGGCGACGGCCCATCCAAAACTGCGGTTCGCCTGTATTAAGCTCCGGCACCAATGCTTTGGCTTGCTCGGTCAGAATCTTTTCTTTTCGTGGATTGGCTGGAGCATCGACGCTTGCGAACTCGGCTGTACCAGCAACTCTCAATCCACCTTGCATCGAGCTTGCGACGATCTTTGCATCCACGTCCATGACCGAATTGTTCAGCACCGCAGAGGGGTTAGGGAATTCAACATGGTAACCCCGTTCAGCCACAAGTGGTACGGGAAGTCCTAATGGCTTCAGCAGGTCGGCAGACCATACCCCGGCGGCAAGAACGACATGATGTGCATGTATTTTGCCTTGCGAAGTATCAAGCTGCCAATTGCCTCCTTCGGCTTGTGTCAGCTTGGCGACTTCGGTTCGCACGAATTCGGCCCCTTGCGCGCGCGCTTTTTCTGCAAGCACAGTGCCCAAGCGTCCCGGAGAGATCGCGCGCGCCTGGCCTTTGATCACAATTGCGGCCTTGAACGCTTTTGAAAGCGCAGGTTCCAGGCGCCGCAACTCGGCGCTGTCGACACGCTCCAATTCCCCGCCTTTTTCTCGGCGGATCCGATAACCAAGCTCGTCCAGGCTGGCCTGATCAGAATTGCGGAAAGCGTGGATGTAATAACTGTCGGCAATTAAATCTTCATGCCCGGTGCCGTGCAGATGCCGACGGTACAAATCGATGGATGGACGGCACAAAAGCTCCATCGCATCCGAGACTTCACGAACGGTTTTTTCGCCGGATTTTCCCAGAAAGCGCATCCCCCAAGGTATCATCTTCGGCCAGAATGACGCCCGTACCGACAGCGCACTTTTCGGATCCAACAGCATTTGTGGCAGTTTCTTCCAAATTCCAGGAACTGCCTGAGGAATTATCGACCAGGGTGACACCACGCCTGCATTGCCAAATGATGTTTCCTGGCCTGGCTCACCCCGGTCTACAAGACGGACCGGTATGCCCCGCTCTTGCAACGACAGCGCGCAACAAATTCCGACGATGCCAGCGCCTATGATGGTAACTTGTTGTGTCATCCTGTCAGGCCGGAGAATGGGTGCGATTGCGCGCGATCAATTGGGTGATGATGACTGGCGAGGCCACTGCCAACGCGATCAGGTCCGCTGTCAGGCTTGGCGCGACGAAGATCACCCCCGCGATCGCCATCAAAATACGCGACGCTATGTTCAATGACTTCAGCCAGTAACCGACCACAGCTGCGGACAGGGCGATGACACCGGCGATACAGCTGGCCGCAGTGTACGTGAACTCCCACAGATCAAAACCGGTTGAGGATACAAACAACAGCACCGGAGCGTAGACAAAAGCCATTGGCGCGATCACCTTGCCCAGCCCAAGGGTAAAGGCGGACAAACCGGTTCGGAATGGGTTGGAGTTCGCAATGGCCGCTGCCGCGTAGGCTGAGGTGCAGACCGGAGGTGTGATCTCGGACACAACACCATAGTACAACACGAACAGATGACTTGCGATGGGTGGAACGCCCAACTGCGCCAGTGCTGGCTGTGCTACAGAGACCAGCATGATGTATAGTGCAGTGGTGGGAATGCCTGCACCCATCAGGATGCACACCACGGCTATGAAAACAAGCGAGATAAACAGCTGAAGGTCTTCCATGGCAAACAACTGGAAGCTGCCGAACGAGATCATGTTGTAAAGATCAGCCGCCAGATTCCCCGCGCCCTGCGTCACCATGAATCCGATGCGGAAGCCGATGCCGGTGGTGTTGATCACACCGACAACAATGCCAACCGCGGCCGCCGCAGCACCCACGGCCAGTGAGTATTTTACGCCCAGTTCGACCGCTTGCAGCATTTCAGGTACTTCGATGCGTTTCTGGGGGTTCAACGTTGCGACTGCTGAAAGCCCACATAAGATCAGGGTCATGTTCAGGTCGAATCCGCCGTCCGAGAATTTCCAAAGCACAAAGGCCAAAAAGGCTGCCGCGTAAATCAAGGTTGGAGGTTGCCTGAGCCGCGACATGCCTGCGATGACCGCAAGTGAGATTCCGCAGAAAGCTGACATGAACGGCGTGTAGCCAGTGAACAATACGACAAGCAGTCCAATCAGAGGCACGATATTGGCCCAACCTTCGGCCCAGACGGCTTTGAGTTGCGGCAGTTGTTCCTTGGCAAGGCCCTGTAGGTTCAGTTTGCGTGCCATCAGATGCACCACGGCAAAGACGCCTACGTAGTGGAGGATGGCCGGGAAGATCGCCGCGATGACGATTGTGGTATAAGGAACTTCAAGAAATTCGGCCATGATGAAGGCGGCGGCCCCCATGATCGGTGGGGTGATTTGTCCACCAGCCGAAGACGCGGCCTCGACACCCCCGGCAAAGTGGCCGGGGTATCCTAGGCGCTTCATGTTGGGAATTGTCAGCGCGCCGGTTGATACGGTGTTGGCCACCGAAGACCCCGAGATCGTGCCGAAGAAGGCCGAGGACACCACCGACACTTTTGCCGGACCGCCTGTATAGCGGCCCGCCAAAATTGTAGCGTTGTCGATGAACAATTGTCCCAATCCGGTGCGCTGGGCGATGACGCCAAACAGGACAAAATGAAAGACGATGGTTGAAACAACCCACAGAGTGACCCCGTAGATACCCTCTTGCGGGAAGTACATCGACGAAACGAAGGTTTTGAAGTTCACGCCGGGATGTTGCAACAACCCGGGGAAGTACGGCCCCAGCAGGGCGTATGAGATAAAGACACAGATGATCAGCGGAAGCACCCACCCTAACGTGCGGCGGGCTATATCCAGCACCAGCAGGATGATGATGACGCCAAGAAACACATCATATCCGTTGGGATTGCCCATTCGGAAGGTCTGTTCCTCGATTCCCAGAAACGGGATGCCGCGCCAGGCAAGACCAACATACAACGCGGCCGTGATGCCAAGCGCCATGAAAACCAGGTCATAGAGGGGGATATTCCCAATGCGGAACCGGCTGACCTTAAGGGCATATAGGCTCTTGGCCCCGACAATCGGGATCGTGGCGTAGACAAGAATGAACAGCAGCGCCAAATAGATACCCATATGCCAATGGTCGGCGGGCAGGCCAAATCCGGCAGTAAAAAATTCATAAAACGCAAAGATCAGGGCGACAACGCGCAGCACCTTGCCTGTGGTGGGCGTGACTTGCCGGACGGCAGCACCTTCATCGAACTGTTCTTCGATGGCCGCCAGTTCCTCGGCCGTCAGTTCGTGGTCATCAAGTTTCTGGGTCTCGGACATGATGGCCCCCCGATTTCGCAAATTTCCAGAGTGCGGTGCCCCGCATAAGGGGCACCAGCGACAGGTTTCAATTGGGTTCGTTTACTGAAGCAGACCGGCTTCTTTATAGAATTTCTCGGCACCCGGATGCAGCGGAACACCCAAGGCTTCGACACCGTCCAGCGCCGTGTCAGGCGTGATCTGCTTGCCTTTTGCATGGCCATTGTCCAGCAGTTTGCGGGTGTTGTCGTTCCACAAAGCTTTGGTCAACTGATAAACTAGGTCTTCCGACAACTCAGAGGACACCACAAGCATCGCGCTGACCGCAGGGGTCTTGGTTTCTGCGTCGATTCCTTCATAAACGCCGCCAGGGATGGCGGACGGGATATAGGCTGGGATGATCTCGTTGATCTTCGCCAGATCTTCGTCGCTGAAGGAATACAGGTTCATGCCTTTGGTCGAAGACAACTGCACCATCGCGGCAACAGGCCAACCTGCAGCGTAGAAATAGGCGTCCAACTGACCATCTGCCAGACGCTCGGCGCTTTGGCTGTTGTTCAGCTCGGCTTCTTCCATGTTGTCGCGGTTGACGCCCCAGGCGTCCAACATCTGCAAAACTGCAACCTGCGTACCAGAACCGGCCTGCGCAATACCAACGCGTTTTCCTTCCAGATCGCTCAGATCGTTGATCGTCTCACCGGCTGGAAGCACCAGATGCAGGTCTTCGGGGAACAGGTTTGCGACGATGCGCAGGTTGGGGTGGGGTTTGCCTTCAAATTTGCCTTCGCCAAGATACATCGAGCGGGTCACGTCGGCTGCGGCAAGACCGGCCTCAAGCTCGCCATTCTGTACGGCAGCATTGTTAAAGACAGACGCAGTTGTCGATTGTGCAATCGCGATGAGTCCTGGTACGCCGCATTGGCCACCCTCTTCGCAAGGACGCGAGCCCGGAGGGGCCGAGATACCGTTCGCAATGGTGCCACCGATGGGGAAATAGGTTCCACCAGCTCCACCGGTGCCGATGCGGAAAAAGGTCGGATCCTGCGCCAGCGCCGGTGCGGCCAGCGCACCAGCCAAAGCCAGACCCGTCAGACATTTCACTAGTTTCATAGTCGTCTCCGTTGTTGGATCGTGGGATTCGGTTTTCCCGAACCTCGATCCTGAGAGCGTAAAGACAAATTTCATTAATACAAATTTGTTATATTTCACAAAACTAAAGTTTAGCTTATATATGAGTTATGAACCTGACACAGCTCACAGTCTTTCGCGAAGTTATGGAAACAGGCTCCATCGCTCAGACGGCCAGAAAGCTGAACCGCACCCAACCAGCGATCAGCTTGGCACTGAAGAACCTGGAAAAAACTCTGGGTTTGACATTGTTTGAGCGTAAAGGGCGGCGGTTGGTGCCGGTCCCCGAAGCGCATTATTTGCTTGCTGAGACGACTGGTATCTTGGACCGTCTAGCTGCGATCTCCAACACAATGGAGGGGCTTATTAAAGGGCATTCAGGCAGCCTGAATATTGCAACCATGCCCGGTCCTTCTGCCTTTTTGTTTCCGCGGTTTATTAGCCAGTCAGTTGGTGAAAACCCTGACATTAAAATCACTTTGTCAACGCGCAGCTCACCGCAAATTATCGAGCTTGCGGGAACACAGAATATCGATTTTGGCTTTGCGGATTTCGAACATTCCAACGGTAAAGGGCCGCAGTATTCCGTCGAATTGATTATGGCGGATTGTTTCTGTGCCATTGACCGAGAAAACCCGCTTGCCGTACGTGATCGCATCTCGGTCTCCGATCTCGACGGGGTTCCAATGGGTGGTCTTCATGAGACGCACCCGTTTCAGCGCAAAATAAGGGCACAGTTCCAAGGGGCCTCTGCTCAGTATAACTCGACGGTGACCTGTCAGTACTTTTTACCCCTGATCCCCTTCGTAAGTTCGGGGCAGTGTTGCACAATCGTGGATCCTCTGACCGTTGCAACCGAACGGGAATTGCAGCTGTCTGGCGGAAAGGTCGTGTTTCTGCCCATCGAAAGCCCACTTAGGTATGAATACGCGATATTAGAGCCAGTACACCGCCCTCCTTCACAGTTGGCCCTGAACATCAAAGCGGGCTGGAAATCTGAAGTCCTTGCGATGCTTGAGGATGTGTCTGCCAATCCCAGCACCAGTATTGTCAGAACAGAGGGGGAGGCATAGTAGTGCCTAACTGCGCGGGGCGGCATACGCTTAGACAACGCTTGGATCATCTCACGTTTAATCATTCGAATACGTAGCTTACCAATAATGAAGGGCCCCTTTTCAAAGGGGTAATTGTTTTCCCTACTCGTATCGTGCACAGCCTTCTTGCTATTTCTTTGGTATACTTTCTTACTACATTTGCCGCGTACGCCCACTCCGGCGATGGGTATGGTGGTGGTTTTGCGGCGCGGGTGGTCTGATTGCTTTTGCCGGGATTGCGTTTCTCACGGGTGTCGCCTGAGGATGAACGACCCCAAACCCCTTGCATCTGTCCCATTGGTGTTGGTGGCCGATCCGGCGTCGGCACATAGTTCCCTGCCGGGTATCGAGGGGTTTTACGTTGGAATAATCCACCCCTTTTCAACGCCACCGCAAGCCCTGCTGATGATTGGCCTGCGTTTGCTTGCTGGCGGGTTCAAACCAGCACATGCGAGATTTCTTCTTGTAAGCTTTTTTGTCACCAGCCTAGCTGGCCTCATTTTCGCGATTGGCTTTGCTGAAATCGATTCAATGATGTTTGCAATGGCCTTTTTGGCTTGTTCAACGGCTGCACTTTTTCCCGGAAAACCTACGCTTCTTGCAACCTTAGTGATCGGGCTGGGTGCATTTTTGATCGGTGATGCTTCGGTGCCGGACGATGGCCCATCCCAAGACAGGGTGTTCACGATGTCCGGTTCGATGATCGGTGCCAACTTAGGTTTGCTGTATCTTGTGGGTATTTGCTTTTTAGTCGGGAAGCACTTTACACGGCCGTGGGTTGGAATTTCTTTCCGTGTAATTGCAGCGTGGTTGGGTGCCGTTTCGCTTTTAATGTTGGCTCTCAGTTTTTCAAGTACGAACCTGACCACCCAATAGGTAAGTAAGTTCACTTCACAATGGCGGCACAGCGTCACCGGTCGGGGCGCTTAAAGGCCTTTTCATATGTAAACCGAAAGGGTCTGGCCCGATCACGCAAGGATTAGGGATTGCGCCTTGGCTATCGCCCGATCAGCATTGGAAGTGTCGCCCAACCCTTTGAACGCCCGCGCTACGGCCCGCCAGTTCTGCGCCGAGGTTGGTTTGAGTGCGGTGCGCTCGTTGGCCAAGGCCAGTGCAAGATCAAACCGACGCGCACGTAAGGCGGCCTCCAACAATGTCCAACCGATGATGTCACGCTGAGCAAAGGATCCGCCAAGCCGGTGGGTCAGGTAGCGGACGGGCAAAAGCCGATCCACGCAATCACCATATTTCTCATTCTTGAAATCGCGCATGGCCAGGCAGAAAGGCATACCAATCTCACGGCTCATGGCGACGTTGGCATCAGACGCGTTTTCTAGATATCGCTCATTGGCCGTCAATAGCTTGTCTTGTGCCTCGACCCTGTTATCTGACACAAAGGTCATCATCGCGTGGACATCGTTAAACGCATAAAGCGTGTCCTGCGCGGCGGGCTCCCACTTGTCCGCGAGGTGTTTCCATCGGTCGCCAGACTCTTGGCCAACAAGGTTGATGCGCCACAGCAAGGCTGAAGCGTCCAGTTCCTCATATTTATTGCCGTCCTTCTGGCGCGAGTCCAAATGCGCATCGAAAATTTCGTACACCTTGTCGTATTGCTCGATATCAAGGTGGTAGAGTGCGGTGTGCCACCAAAGGTGATTGGCGAAATTGGACGTGCCCCATTCACCTGCGCGTTCTTGCATGAACCGCACGCCGCCCATCTGGCGGCCACGCATTTCCATAACGTGGGCGACAGCATGCACGGCGTAGGGGTGATCAGGGCGAATGGCCAAAGCCTGACGCGCCAATTGTTCGGCGTGGGAAAAGTCACGGTTCTCTTCGAGGCCAAAAGCATAGAAACCCAGCACGAATTCGTATCCGGGTATACTTTCTTCCCAGAGCGTGGAGGCGCGGGCGACCACGTCGCGCTGCCCAGCGACGTCTCCTAGAAGAACGTCGGTGTAGTGAACCAACTCCATTGCCAAGAGGTCCATGGGGTATTTTACCAGCACGGCCTCCCATTTCTGCACCGCACCGTAGAAATCACCATTTACCCAGGCTTTGACCGCCTCGTAATGGCCAATCTCGCGATCATTGGCGGATTTGAGGCGCTTGCCCGCCTCGTCCAAAGCCGCGACCATCTCGCTGTAGATGCGAGTTTCCATGGATTGGGTCAGCCAACCGGCCTTAAAAAGCCAACCCATGATAAATTCAGGATGCTCGGCCAGAACCGCGTCGATTTCCGCAATCGCGTCGCCCCGAAAAGACAACGACATCTCAATCGCGCGTTCCAATCCGTCAATGGCCTTGGAGTCTTTATACGAGATTGGCACGCCCCGACAATCGGTGAAAGTTGCCCGTTTGTGTGAGACTTCAGATACGGCCGTCATGCGCACTCCTTCCAACAAAAGCTGAAATTAAGGTGAAGGTATTCCGCTGGAAAGCTAAGCCAATTGCAAGTCTAAGTTGCTCACGCCGTCGGTTGTGCATTCTCCGGGAAACGTCACGCCTTCCGCGCCGCTTCAAAGCCAGGGGATGCGCTTTGTCCAATACGTCTTGGTCTCTGATTGTTTCTTCAAGCGTTTTCGTTTTTCGGAAGATATCCACCCCGTGTTTGCGGGGTTTTCATTTTCAAAACCTGTCCAGCCACGAGGTTGCGCAGCATTTGCGCCGTGCCGCCGCCTATTGTGAACATTCGTGCATCACGCATCATGCGCTCGATGGGAGTGTTGCGCGAATACCCGCGTGCGCCGTGTAACTGCAACGCGTCGTTGGTCACTTTCACCGCCATTTCCGAGGCGAAGACCTTGGCTTGCGCCGCCAACATGGGATCAGGAAAACCTAAGTGCTGTCGGTCTGCACTGGCCGCTGCGCGCCAGATCATCATCCGAGCGGCATCAATCTGCATCGACATATCGGCAATAATCCACTGCAGACCCTGGAATTCGGCAATCGGGCGACCGAACTGCTCGCGCGTTTTTACAAACGCCAACGTTGCCTCATACGCTCCGCGTGCGATCCCAAGCGCGACCGCCGCCGCCCCGACGCGTTGCGCATTGTAGGCGTTCATCAATGCGGAAAAGCCATGCTTCAGCCCGTCGGGCGGTGAAATCAACCGGTCCAGGGGCAGGCGCAGATTATCCAGAATGACCTCGGTTTCCGGGATGCCACGAAGGCCCAGCGTCGGCTCACGCGCGCCGATCATCAGCCCGTCTTCGCCCAGATAGCCTATAAAGCCACCGATCCCTTTGAATTCGCCCTCTTCAATAACTCTGGCAAAGATCAAATAGAGCTGCGAGACGCCACCTCCCGTGATCCAGTGTTTCTTTCCCTTCAAAACCCATGCATTGCCTTCGCGCACCGCTGTAGTGGTCATTTCGGTCGCGGCGCTTCCTGCATCAGGCTCTGTGATACAGATTGCCGGTTTGTCACCGGCCAACACATGCGCTGCCGCACTTTTCTTTTGGTCGTGTGATCCGTAGGTGATAATCGCGCCGACGGCTCCCATATTTCCTTCAACAGCGATCCGACCCGATACTCCACATTTTGCAGCCAACTCTTCAACAACAAGTGCGACGTCAAAATAGCTGTGACCAGGACCGCCAAGCGATTTGGGAACGCTCATGCCCATTAGCCCCGATTTGGTCATCGCTTCGACAACGCGGACCGGATACCTCTCGGAACGATCAGTTTCTGCAGCAAGCGGGCCGGAGACGGTTTCGGCGATGTGCCGAGCCTTGTTTTGAATTTCGCGTTGTCTGACGGATAGCTCGAATGACGGGGTTGCTGAATAGTTAGCGTCTTGAAGCATGGTGCGCTCGCCTTGTTGATAAAGTCAGCATAGCATCGCCAAAAAAATTTATGTTAGTTTCAATTTCTTGTTTCTTGCATGAGGTTTCCTCATGAAGACTGCAGCGCCCCTATGAAAGTATCGATTACAAGATCTGCCCGGCCGTCGGAGTTTGTGAAAGCTCCGATCTCTCGGGAAAACGGCGGATCCCCAAAAGGAAGCGTGCGCAGGCGGTTCGAAAATGGCCGACGACCTTTGCAGAGCGGAACAATCGAAACCCCGAGCCCCTCACTGACAAGATTGGAAATTGCATCCAGTGAGTCGATCTCCATCGCACTTTTCACGTCAATGTTCTGAGCACGCAGTTCTTCTTCAATGCTCTGGCCTGCCCAAGTCTTACGGTTGAACCAGATAAACGGTTGCGTGCGCAGCAAGTCCTGCCATTTGTCGCCCTTGGCATGCGCTGGAGCTACAACAACGAAAGGTTCAATCGCGATACTGTGCCAATCCAGACCGGGGATCGGGTTCACAGGTTTGGTGCATATCGCAACGTCTACATGCCCATCCGTGAGCTTCTGGGCCAATGCAGATGAACTTCCGTTTTTTACCTCGACCTGCAAGGCGGGATAGGTCGTCTGCAGCGCCTTCAGGCCAACCGTAAGGAAGCTTGCCAAGGCCGTGGGGACAGCCCCAATCGCCAATCTTGATCTGACGATCTCACCCCGTGCTACACGCGCCGACGCTTCGAAGAGGGTCAGAGTCTGTTGCGCGTGCTCTGCCAGAGCGCGTCCCCGCGCCGTCGGTACAGGGGGTCGCTTGATACGGTCAAACAACTGTACGCCCAACTCATCTTCCATGGCCTTTATCTGAAGGCTTACAGCCGAAGGCGACAGCCCGATGACTTCCCCTGCAGCAGCAAAAGATTTCTGTTCAATGACTGCGAGTAGCGTTTTGAGCTGGTTTATGTTCATAACGATGAAATTGACCACACCATCGCATCGAAATCTAGGCTTAGGGCTATAGCCCAACTGCTCTAGCATAAAATCGGAGATGAAATGAAACTTGTGCGATTTGGTTCACCGGGCCAGGAAAAACCGGGAATTGTAGACGAAGAAGGAAGGATCCGCGACTTGTCGACAGTTGTCGCTGATATCAACAGTGACGTGCTTACCGATTCCGCGCTTGAAGTTCTTCGGTCCGCGGACGTCTCCAGTCTTCCGCTAGCAGAAGAAGGGGCTCGTCTGGGGGCCTGTGTATCCGGTATCGGGAAGTTCTTGTGCATTGGGCTGAACTACAGCGATCATGCCAAGGAAGCGAATATGCCGATCCCTAGTGAGCCGATCCTGTTTATGAAAGCGACCAGTTCCATCGTCGGCGCTTTTGATGATGTCATTATCCCAAAAGGCTCTCAAAAGTCTGACTGGGAAGTTGAACTCGGGGTCGTGATTGGAAAAACTGCTCGTCATGTCTCCGAGGCGGATGCCCTTTCGTACGTCGCGGGATATTGCGTTGTAAATGACCTTTCTGAACGCGAGTTTCAAATCGAGCGGGGCGGTCAGTGGGTTAAAGGAAAATCCTGTGACACATTTGGCCCGATTGGCCCATGGCTGGTGACTCGGGATGAAGTTCCGGATCCGCAGGCACTTGCCATGTGGTTAGAAGTGGACGGCGTTCGATATCAGAATGGTTCGACCTCAACAATGATCTTTGGAGTGGCAGAACTCATCTCCTATTGCAGCCGGTTTATGACTCTGGAGCCTGGCGATATCATTTCCACCGGCACGCCTCCGGGCGTCGGTATGGGGCAAAAGCCTGAACCGGTATTTCTGAGAGAAGGTCAACAAATTCGACTTTCCATCGAAGGCCTCGGCATACAGCAACAAAACACGGTTGCTTATAGCTGAATACACCAATTTGCTGGACCAACAGCGGATTCAAAGCGGGTTCAGCTTTAGGATCTTGGCTGCACGGTGAGGGTTGTTTTACTCGCTGGACGCTGAGATCGCCCACAAAATGGAAAAAGGGACGGCGGGTGAGATACCGACCGACCCTATTTAGTTTCGGAACGTGAATTTAACCAGCCAGGCGAATTCCATCGCCGTTGTCGGGCTTGAAAAACAAGAGCCGGTCTAAATATCGTGGCGAGACACTTGATGGGCGGACAACCAAACAGGAATCAATCATTTTTTTGCTTGTTTAGGTTTGTTACTATTGCTCGATTTTGAACTTCGCGGACAATTGTTAGAGGATTTCCACGCGACGCAAATTCAATCATTTTCGTTGAATAAAGTTTCCATGCAAACTGCCAAAGCTTCCATGGTAGCAACAAAGCGAGGCAGGTTAAGGGGGTCATATTCGAAGGCAAGTCTGAAGTACAACATCAGATGGTGCGCCGATTTTCATTGATCGACTTTTTCAGCCCGCTTTCAAGAATCTCGGAGAATCCTGCACGCCAAGGAAGGCGGCTGCGTTCCAGTGAGACGCTTTGGCCAGTGGTTGCCCGAAATCGCAGGCGGTCGACCATCAGGACATCGGTGCCAGCCGTATCAGGTGCACCTACCAGATCCATTTCTCCACGCGCTAAACGAAAGACGCGCGTGGCGAGTTCGGTTTCACCTGAGGACAATGTCACGCTCCATCCCGTGTGATCGTCGACGGTTTTGCCGCCGAAAGTGACAAATGATCCAACCCCGCGCCTCGTTGTGATCAGGCCCTTGCGGCTGAGGATCTCCAGGCTTTTTCGTACCATGTTGCGACTGACCTAGAACCGCTTGTTCAGCGTGTTCTCACTGGCCTGCGGCGCACCCTTGTCCAGCCTGCCGGATCGGATCCCCTCCTCTAGCGTGAGGGCGACCCGCACCGATTTCGGAGCGCCGATCTGTTCAGCACTTGTTGCGTCATGTTCCCTAGCCAGCTTCGGAATTCTGTCAACACAGACGTGTGCAGTTCGGGGTTCCAGTGAATGCGACACCAACAGACTGCCCGGAACGCATCCCGTTCTTCTTCGTTCCCTGGCCAGTCATGTTGACTTTAGTGGAAACTCCCTCTTATCATTAGTACGCTAACGAAAATGGATTTGTGCATGGCCTACTCACAACCAAGCTTGCTGTCGGATGCGCTGTGTCTTCGTAAGCAGGCTGGGGTTCGTGTAATCGCGGGTGGCACAGATTTTTATCCGGCACTACGACCGGGTGAGCAGACGGAGAATGTGTTAGACATAACCAGAGTCGGTGGCCTGTCTGACATCAAGCAAACGGAAGACGCCACAAGGTTTGGTGCGGCTGCTACTTGGTCGAATGTTGTTAGAGCGGATTTGCCCGCAGCGTTTGACGCCTTGAAACAGGCAGCGCGTGAGGTCGGAAGCCTGCAAATCCAGAACGCGGGCACGATTGCCGGGAACATTTGCAACGCGTCACCGGCGGCAGATGGTGTTCCGCCTCTGCTGGCCTTGAACGCTGAGGTTGAGCTTGCCAGCGCAGCGCGAGGGACACGCATTCTGCCGTTGGGCGAATTTATTACGGGAGTGCGGCAAACGGTGCTTAGAGAAGATGAGCTGGTGACAGCCATCATTGTGCCAAAACAACATGTCCGCATGACATCCGGCTTTGAGAAGCTAGGCAGCCGCCGCTATTTGGTCATCTCGATTGCCATGACGGCGGTTAACATCCTGCTGGATGCACAGGGCAAAATCGCAGATGCCCGCGTCGCCGTAGGGTCCTGTTCCGCTGTGGCGCAGCGGCTGACAGCGCTGGAAGCGCGTTTGATCGGGCAGGATCCCTATAAACTAAGGATTTCGCAGGACGACATCGCGAGTCTGACGCCCATTGATGACGTCCGGGGGGCGGCATCGTACCGGTTCGACGCGGTGCGTCATCAAGTTCAGCGCGCAATTCACAAGGCGGTTACGTCATGAACAAAGCGTTGTCAGATACCCCGGTTCCATTCCAACTGAACGGTCGAGAGGCGGCCCCACTCGTCGCACCTGGCCAACGATTGTCCGAGGTTTTGCGTGAAAGTCTGAGTCAGCGTGATGTCAAGATCGGCTGCGACGCAGGGGATTGCGGGGCGTGTACCGTACTGATCGATGGTGACCCAGTTTGCGCCTGCCTGACCCCGGCGCATCAGGTTGCAGGGCGCAAGGTCGAGACTGTGCAGGGGTTGAACGCCCAAGACCCCGTTGCCACGAGGTTAAAGCAGAGTTTTCTGGATCATGGGGCGGCGCAGTGCGGCATCTGTACGCCGGGTATGATCGTGTCCGCTGTCGCGCTTTTGCGAGATGTGCCTGCGCCCACCGAGACGCAGGTGCAAGACGCTTTGGGTGGCGTGCTGTGTCGCTGCACGGGCTACCGCAAAATCATCGACGCTGTCATGGGCGCGCCTGCCATGGCAACCGAAACAGCAGGCCAGGTGGGTGACGCGATCCAACACTTGGATGGGATCGAAAAGGTCTCAGCTGTCGTGAAATATGGGGACGACGTGGCGCCGGCCGGGTGCCTTGAGGTTATGGTAATCCGCTCGCCCTTTGCGCGGGCAACCTTCGAAATCGGTGATCTTGAGGGGTTTGCGCAGGCGGCTGGGCTGGACGCGGTCCTGACGGTGGCGGATGTTCCGGGCCAGAATTGCTTTGGTGTCATTCCGGGGTTTGAGGATCAGCCCGTTTTCGCCGAGAGAGAAACTCGGTTCCGGGGTGAGGCGGTCGCTGCCCTGGTCGGCGCGCGGGATGCTCTGCGCGCGATTGATCCTGACGTATTGCCGATCGTTTGGACTGAGTTGCCTGCAGCTCAGGACATGGGCGCAGCTCAGAGTGTCTCTGCGGCACAGTTGCATAAGGGGCGGAATAACAACGTGATGTGCACCGGGTTTGTGACCTGCGGCGACCCTGAGGCGGCGCTGGAGCGTGCCCATGTGACTGTGGAAGGCCGATTTCAAAGCGGCTTTGTGGAACATGCCTATATAGAGCCAGAAGCGGGGTTTGCAGAACTCGTAGACGGTCGTCTTGAGGTGCATGCCTGCACGCAGGCCCCGGTGATGGATCTTGACGGGCTTTCGCTTGTTCTGGGGTTGGATCGCGCCAAAATCCGGGTGGTTCCTACTGCTGTTGGCGGCGGATTTGGTGCCAAGTTGGATATGAGCGTTCAGCCTTATCTGGCGCTTGCGGCGATTAAAACAGGCAAGCCGGTACGGCTTTGTTATTCACGCACGGAATCCATGCAAAGCTCGACCAAGCGGCACCCGTGCGACATCACACTCAGGATCGGAGCTGATGAAGATGGCAAGCTGTGCGGCTTTGACTTTCGCGGCAGCTTCGACACTGGTGCTTATGCCAGTTGGGGGCCAACGGTGGCGAACCGGGTTCCGGTCCATGCCTCGGGTCCATATCGCGTTGCGGACTATGTAGCGCAGGCCAAGGGCGTTCACACCAACAACCCGCCATCCGGTGCGTTTCGTGGTTTTGGCGTGCCGCAATCGGCCATCGCGCAAGAAAGTCTTTTTGACGAACTGGCCGAGAAATTGGGAATGGACGCGCTGGAATTCCGCATAGCGAACGCATTGGACAATGATGTGCCGACCGTGTGCGGGCAGGTTTTTGATCAGGGCGTCGGGATCAAGTCTTGTCTTGAGGCGTTGCGGCCTGCCTGGGATTTAGAACGTGCAGAGGCCGAGGGGTTCAACGCCCGCAACGAAAAGCTGAAACGCGGCGTCGGCATCGCAAGTGGCTGGTACGGGTGCGGCAACACATCTTTGCCCAACCCGTCAACCATCAAATGTGGTATTCGCGCAGATGGCTCGGTGGTGCTGCATCAAGGTGCGATGGATATTGGTCAGGGGGCCAACACCGTCATCACGCAGATATTTGCAACCGCGCTTGGGGTCGAAGCAGGTCAGATCACGCGCGTTGGCGTGGATACGGATGTAACACCTGACGCGGGCAAAACCTCGGCCTCGCGCCAGACTTTTGTCTCGGGTAATGCGGCGCGGCTTTCGGGCAAAGCGTTGCGGGCTGCGATCCTGGAGCGTTTGAATGTGGCAGAGGATGCAGTTCTGGGCTTCAGAGACCGAGAAATCCATGCAACCGATGCCGCAGGATCTCATGTTTTGACCCTGTCTGCGCTTGCAGCCGATGAAGACGGTTTTGTTCTGCGTGCGGAAGAAAGCTATGATCCTCCGACAAAACCCCTGGACGACAACGGGCAAGGGCATCCTTACGCCCAATTCGGTTATGCCGCGCATTTGGCCGTGGTCGAGGTAGATACCGCGCTGGGCATTGTCCGACCTGTGAAATTTGTCGCGGCTCATGACGTCGGCCAGGCTATCAATCCGATGCTTGTGGAAGGGCAGATTCACGGTGGGATTGCTCAGGGACTTGGCATGGCGCTGATGGAAGAATACATCCCTGGCCGGACTGAGAACCTGCATGACTATCTGATCCCGACCATTGGGGATATCCCTCCGATTGAAGCGATCATCATCGAAGAGGCTGATGCGCATGGGCCTTTCGGGGCCAAGGGTCTGGGAGAGCACGTCTTGATCCCCACCGCGCCTGCGCTTTTGAACGCGATCAAACACGCAACCGGGGTGCGGTTGTACAAAGGCCCTGCGACCCCCAGCGTCGTTCATGAGGCCCTGAAGAAGAGCGTGATGCAATGACCAATGCTTCGAAGCCCGAAAAGATCCGCTGCGATGCCTGCCCGGTGATGTGTTACATCGCCGACGGCAAGTCCGGCGCTTGTGACCGCTATGCAAACCATGGTGGTGAACTGGTACGGTTGGATCCGCTGACCATCATCCAAAGCGGGCCGGATCTTGTACCGTTTATGGGAGAGGGCGCGTCCGCGGATTGGGATGGTGACATCTTCAAAGGAGAGCGTCAGTTTGTTACTGCCGTTGGCGCAGGAACAACCTATCCCGATTACAAGCCCGCCCCCTTCATCGCCAGTCAGAAGGTTGAAGGTGTCGATATGGTCACGGTCGTGACCGAGGGGATCTTTAGCTATTGCGGTGTGAAGGTAAAAATCGACACCGACCGCCATATTGGCCACGAACGCGATGTTGTGCGCGTGGATGGCGAGCCGATCGGCCATGTAATGACATCGGAATACGGGTCAAAGATGTTGTCTTTGGGTGGTGTCGAGCACCTGACGGGTGGCAGTAAGAAAGAAGGCCGTGTGACTTGTGACGCGCTGCTGCGGCTGTGCAACCGAGAACCAGTGACCATGATAATCGGCGAAGAGGATCACGCGACAGAAGTTGTGGTGCAGGCAGGTCAACCCCCGATCATAAATGGCGTTACCGAAAGCCTAATGCGCGTGGGCTGCGGCTCGGCCACCATTGGCATGTTTCCGAAACAGTGGATCGGCCATGTGGACGACGTTGTGGTGGTGGACGATCACATAACCGGTGTTCTCAGTGAGCACGAAACAGGCAAGCAGCTAGACGTGCCGGCGACGGGGATCAAGATCAAGGGGCGCCGCTCGACGCCGGGGCGGTATTTTCAGGTGGCAGAACCCGGAACAGGGTGGGGCGGCACGGATATTGAAGATCCTCTGGCGATCCTCGGCCCGTTCAATCCCAAAACAGCCTGGGAAGGGTTGCGGTTGTTCATGGTGTCGACCACCGGTGAGCAATTCTCATATTACGAGCTTGATGCTGATCTTGTTCCGCAACAGCGAGAGGTGCCCGCGAAACTTGCGTCCTCGGCGGCGTTGATCGCGGAGAACTGCGAACCATCGGTTTGCTCGGTCCTGTTCATGGGCGGGGCAGGGGGATCGCTGCGGGCGGGTGTCACAGAAAACCCAGTGCGTCTGACCAAATCGGTTAAGGAGGCGCTGACGCATGTGTCCTGCGGTGGGGCGGATGCTTATGTTTGGCCCGGCGGCGGTATCACTGTGATGGTGGACGTTCTGGACATGCCAACCAGTTCTTTTGGCTACGTTCCAACGCCTGCTCTGGTCGCGCCTATCGAGTTCACCCTGCGCGTGAGCGACTATGCCGCGTTGGGCGGGCACGTCGACCATATGCGGCAGGTGAGTGACATAAACTCTGATCAGGCCCGTCATGTGCGGCAAAATCCCAAAGCGGGGAATCCAATGGACCTTGGCAACTACCGCTGGAAGGCAGACGCGGAATGAAACCGCACGCGCGCCTGTTGCCCGATGGCCAGCGCTTGCATTTGCAGCATGGCCCCAGCGATCTGATCGTATGGGCGGATGGCGCGCGGGATCACGCGTATCGGGCCGCAATGCGTCGGTTCGAAACCATTATTGCCGAGGTGGTCGAGGAGCTGCCTGACCTTCGTGCGATGTTGTCACCATTTACCAACCGCCCCATGGGCGCGGTGGCACGCCGAATGCATGATGCGTGTCTGCCTTTGATGAATGTAGGCTATCTAACCCGGATGGCCGCCGTGGCGGGAAGCATAGCAGACGAGGTTCTTGCGGCCATGACCAAAAACGCGGATATCACCCGCGCTTATGTCAATAACGGTGGCGACATTGCCTTACATCTGACGCCGGGGACCTCGTTCAAAACAGCGATCAAGGCCCATGACGGTAGCGATTTGGGCCGGATCGAGGTCACAGGTGCGGATCGAATTGGCGGTATCGCGACGTCGGGCCGCCACGGGCGTAGCCTGTCGTTGGGTATAGCAGACAGCGTGACAGTTCTTGCTAACTCTGCCGCCGAGGCTGATGCCGCAGCAACACTTGTTGCCAATGCAGTGGATGTGCCAGGGCACCCTTCGGTCAGCCGTCGCGCAGCCAGCGGGGTTGACGAGAACAGCGATCTTGGGGGCTTGCCTGTGGTTGTCGGTTGTGGCGCTTTATCGGCCAGCGAGTGCCAGCAAGCATTGGCCTTCGGCGTCCGTCGCGCAACATCGTTAAAGACCCACGGTTGCCTTAGAACTGCGGCACTGTTCCTTCAAGGCCACGCCGTCACGACCGGCGCACATATTTTACCCATTCAACACGAGATCCAAAATGTCCCAACTTAACGTCCGAAAGACCGCCTATTCCGTTGAGGAGATTTTCCACGAAGGTGGCCCTGTCCCTGCAACACCCTTGCGCCGGGCGGCGGCGATCGCGATCATCGAGAACCCGTTTGCAGGGCGGTACGAGCCCGACATTCAGTGGTTCATGGAGGACCTCAAGCCGCTGGGATTGAAAATGGCAAAGCGTCTGGTCGAGATGCTGGGAGGCGCTGACAAAATCGAAGGGTATGGCAAAGGCGCAATGATTGGAGAGGCCGGTGAGTTGGAGCATGGTGCACTGTGGCACGCGCCCGGCGGATACGCGATGCGCGAGCTTCTGGACAACTCGAATGCGATTGTGCCCTCATCCAAAAAGGTCGCCGGTGTGGGTGGGCGGCTGGATGTGCCGATCACCCATATCAATGCTTCATACGTGCGCAGCCATTTTGACAGCATGGAAGTTGGCTTGAATGACGCACCCAAGGCGGGCGAGATGGCCGTTATTCTTGTCATGAGCACTGGGCCCCGCATCCACGACCGGGCTGGTGGCCTGGCTGCAAAAGACATCAAAGGAGAGGATGGGCTGAGATGAATGCCAAGATCCGCAAAATTGCCGTGAACATCGAAGAAACCCATACCGAAATCGGGCGCAAGATCGACCCGGCCACGCGCAAAGCAGTTGCAGTGGCCGTGATCGAGAACCCGTTTGCAGGTGCTTATCAGGAAGACCTGAGTGCGCTGATGGAGATAGGCGCGGAATTGGGTGCGTTGTTGGGTCGCAAATGCGTCGAAGCCCTTGGTATCGCGCCCGAACAAGCTGAAAGCTATGGTAAGTCGGCCATGGTGGGAGAGAATGGCGAGTTGGAACACGCCGCTGCAATTCTGCATCCTAAACTCGGCGCACCACTGCGGAAAGAAGTAGAGAAAGGAGCGGCCTTGGTGCCGTCCTCGAAAAAGATGGGATCTCCGGGTCAGGTGCTGGATGTGCCTCTTGGACACAAGGATGCGGCCTATGTGCGCAGCCATTTCGACGGGATTGAAGTGCGCCTGAATGATGCGCCGCGCGCAAACGAGATTATGGTAGCTGTGGCAGTGACTGACAGCGGGCGGCCGCTACCGCGAGTTGGTGGCTTGACCCACGACGACGCAGAAGGCAAAGACGGGCTTCGTTAGGAGCACTTATGTCAGACAGCGTCGATCCCTACCGTCTAGAAGATCAGGTCGGATATCTTTTGCGGTTGGCCAGCCAACGCCATTCGATCATCTTTCAGAACCGTATCTCCAGAGATTTGACGCCCACTCAGTTTTCCACGCTGATCCGCGTGGCCGAGAAGAAAGAGGTTTCGCAAAATCAGCTGGGCCGACTTGCGGCAATGGATATCGCGACGATCAAAGGGGTGGTCGACCGGCTGAAGGCCAAGGGTCTGTTGCAAGCGACTGCCGATCCCGGAGACAAAAGACGCTCGATCATTTCATTGACCGATGCGGGTGCGCAATTGATAGACCAGCTTTATGCAGATGGGTTAGGGATCTCACAGGAAACTCTGGCGCCGCTCAAGAAATCTGAACAAAAAACGCTTTTGACATTGCTCAGAAAGATCACCTGACCTTCCGTCGTGCTTAGAGGATGCGTTCCGGCAGGCGTTGCGCTGGAGGTGTGTTGCGTGAACGTTCCGAGCGGATCACACCGTCGATGATCGTCATGCCGACACCGGGCAGGTTCCCTTGCGCAACGCTTTCCAGCATGGTTTTCCCCGGTGCGTGCTGGGCCTGGTCCATAAGAACAAAATCGGCGCACAGGCCTTTTTCGATCAGGCCCACATTCAGATCCCGCTGTCGTGCGGTATTGCCGTTGCCAAAGCAAAAGGCGATCTCGGCCGGGACATTTCCAAAGGCTGACAGCATCGCGATCATGCGCAGGATGCCAAGGGGCTGTACACCTGACCCTGCTGGCCCGTCAGTGCCCAGGATCACCTGATCCAGCTTGCCAAGTTCACGCGCTGTGTTCACGGTCAGCACAGCAGCGCGTTCATTACCGTTATGCACGATTTCAAAGGCTTGCTTGGTGCAGGTTTCACACAGGCAGATGATCTGGTCATCTGGCAGCGCCGAGTGACCGCCGTTGATGTGGCCGATCACATCCGTACCCGTTTCGATCACCATATCTGCGTCAATGAGACCAGACCCGGGGATGGACGGCCCCCCGGTATGGATTGTTGACTGAATGCCGTATTTGCGGGCCCATTCGACCATCTGGTTCGCGGTTTTGCCATCTTTGACCGACCCCAGGCCAACTTCGCCCAGGTATTTCACGCCAGCATTCGCCAGCTCTGCAAAATCCTCTTCGACCATACCATGTTCGATCACTGGGGCACCTGCGTGAACCTTGACGCCTGAGGGGCGAAAATTCTCGTACCAACGCTGTGCTGCAATCGACATCGCTTTGAGGCCGATCACATCTTTGGGTCGGCCGGGCATGTGGACCTCCCCGGCCGAGATCATCGTGGTCACGCCTCCATTCAGGGTGGAGTCAATCCAGTGGAGTTGCTGTTGTCGCGGGGTGTAATCGCCGACAACCGGATGCACATGACTGTCGATCAAACCGGGGGCCAGCGTCACTCCATGCGCGTCAACAACAGAGGTCGGGTCGTCTGTATCAAGGTCCTTTTCATAACCCCACGCATCGATCTTGCCGTCGATCGCAATCAAACAATCGCCGTCAAAGATTGGGTCTTCCATCTTGCCGGACAGGATCATACCGATGTTCTTGATGACCAGTTTTTCCATAAGATCCTCCCGATATTCATTAGTATACGAATATAGGATGTAAGCGCGCGTCAAGAAAATTCTGGAACGAGCCTTAAACATCGCAAAGCAATTGGCAGAGCGGTGTATCGAAACTCAGTCATTAGTATGCGAATAATAAGCCGACCAGTCTGAAGTGCATCTGAAAAAAACGGAGCGCTGTGTGTCGATCAGGGACAGCCCCTATCTCATACCAAGTTCTTAAAGGCCGAAGCTGTAGGTCAGAGCAACAGGTGCTGCTTCGAAAACATAAGGGCGGTGGTCGTTGGAGTTCAGTGCGACGGTAAGAATATAGTCGCCGGGCGCAAGAGCGCCGATCTCAAAGCGCTCTTCATAAAGGCGGCCCAACTTAAAACCGTTCAGATAGATATGCGCGTGCCCCTGACCATCGACATGTGGTGCGCTATCCTCAATGAGGACAAACTCGAAATTCTCAACACTGATTTCAATGGCGAACCCGTCTGTGCTGACATCTGGATCTTGCGCCAGCTCGATGGTTGGACTGGGTGAAACAGCGATCCCGTTGGACATACTGTGATCCATTCCTCTCGCGCCACCGGTCGCTTCGGGGTGCAAGATGCGGGTGACAACTTCGGTGCCGTCATCAAATTCCAGCGCAAGCGCATGGTACGTACCTTCGGGGAACGCGCCCTCCGGGACTTGCAACATGACATGAGCGCCATCCATTGCCAGTTGCGCCGTATCACTTCCGGGCACTACAAGTGGTCCGTCACGTCCGGGATTCATTATGGATGTTTGGCCTCCGGAAGGCGACGTGACAGCTAGAAGAGTGCGAGGTTCACCATCGTTTTGCAGGTTCAGCGTAACCATGAACATCGATCCCGAGGCTCCCATCGGGATGGCCCGTCCGTCGCTGACCTTCATTGTGGTTTGCGGCGTACCAGTGAACATGTAAACGAGACCCAACGCAGCCGCGATGCCTGCCACGGCGAACCAGCGTTTTCTCATTTAATCTGCCTCCTTGAACGAAGTTGTGTGTATGCTAACAAAATGGCGCCGATTTTGAAGCCGCTTCTCGCCGCGTTTCTCATTGCAGTATCGAGCGTGGAACCGGCTTTTGCCCATGCGGCGGATCAGGGCTTTGTTCTTTTGTTGCCTACTACCGCCTACATTACCGGCGGAGCATTGACCGTAACAATCACGATCCTGCTTCTTGTTTGCCTCAGGCCCGGCCAGCTTGCAACTGTGCTCAGGCCTATTGTTCTGAACCGTGGGCGAGGAGACAGCACATGGCACCATTGGGGTCAGATTGCCGCGTCCCTGTGCCTGGCGGGGTTGATCCTGATTGGCTTGCGAGGGCCGACGGATCCACAAGCGAACCTGATGCCTTTGGTTTTGTGGACAGTATGGTGGATGCTGTTGTTTGTTGTGCAGGCGCTGGTTTTTGATGTCTGGAAATGGGTCAATCCCTGGCCGGGTTTGCATCGCCTTCTGGCCCCGGATCACAAAGCGCTTTTTAGGCTGCCCAAAGAGGTTTCGATCTGGCCGGCGGTTATTCTGATGGCGGCGTTTCAAGGATTTGTTCTGGCCGATGCGGCACCAAATGACCCCGGTCGACTTGCGCGTTTCGCGTTCGGGTATTGGATGTTCACCTTGGCGGGAATGACCCTGTTTGGGCGCAGACCTTGGCTGGAGCAAGTCGAGTGCTTTTCGGTTTTGTTCAACTTGATCGGCACTATGAGGATCGCGCGCGCCGGAGCGTTTGGTCTGCCGGGGTGGCAGGTGTTTCAAGGCAGTAGGTTCGATCTGAGCCATGCAGCTTTGGTTCTGGTAACCTTGGCAGCAGGCAGCTTTGACGGCCTGTACGAGACCTTTTGGTGGTTGGCGCAGATTGGGGTCAACCCGTTGGAGTACCCGGGCCGGACGGCATTGATCTGGCCGACAACGGTGGGCCTTTATGGCAGCGTCCTGCTGCTGAGTTGCGTGTTTGGATTTGCCGTGTTTTCAGGAACCGTACTGGTGCGCGAGAAAATACCCTTCAAAAACGCGTTCATTCACTTTTCCATCACTTTGCTGCCGATTGCGATTGGTTATCATTTTGCCCACTACTTCGTGACGTTCCTTGTGCAAATACAGGTTGTGATCGCAACATTGGCGGACCCTTTTGCGCTTGGCTGGAACCTGTTCGGGCTTGGTAGCCGTCGGGTCATGGTTGGGTTTTTGACGGTCCCCGGCACTGTGAAGGCCATTTGGCTCACTCAGGCCGGGGTCGTGGTGATGTCCCATGTGCTGGCGGTCATACTCAGCCACCGGACGGCTGAAACCTTTTGCCACACGCGCCGGGACATACTTGTGTTGCAATTGGGCCTGTCTATCCTGATGATTTGCTATACGATTTTCGGGTTGTGGCTACTAGCAAGTCCACGCGGCGCTTAAAAAAGTAGACAACTCGTTAGCATACATACAAACTGATCACAAAAGAGGCGAAGCACCGCCCTATAAACAACAGAGGAGATGAACGTCATGACAAAGACTTCAAATATCAGTCGCCGCAAGACATTGCTGGGTCTGGGGGCCGGTGCAGGAGCTTTGGCGGCAGGCGGTGTGCTGCCCGGTTCGCTTGGTTTTGCGCAAGCGCAAAGCTCGGCTCCGATCAAGATTGGGTTCCAGAAGCACGCGACCGGCATCGGTGCGGCATATGGACGATGGTATGACGTTGCGACGACCGCCGCTGCTGCGCGCATCAACGAGATGGGTGGTATCAATGGGCGTCCTGTCGAGATCATCACCGAAGACGACGCGACCGACCCCGGTCGCGGTGCCGAAGTGTTAGAAAAATTCGCCAACCAGCACGAAGTTGACGTTGCCTTCGGCACTCTGTTCAGCCACGTCGTGATCGGGTCTGCACCCCGCGCGGGCGAGTTGAAACTGCCCTATTTTGTTGTCTCCGAAGGTCACCACGTGGCCAGCGGCATGCTAAACCGGTATACGCTGCAACCCGGTATTACAGATGTAAAAAGCCAGGTCATTTCGATGGCGCCTTTTGTGGCTGACAATCTGGGCAAGAAGGTCACGATGATTTATCCTGACTTTGCTTTTGGCCACGATCACCGCGACTTTTTCTCGGAAGCGATCGAAGCGCAGGGTGGTGAGGTTGTTGCGAAGATTGCGATCCCACCCACCGAGACGACCTTCACGCGTTACTTTCCAAACATCCCTCGCGAGACCGAGGTGATTTATCACGTGATGGTAGGACCGGCCGTGCTGACCTTCGTCAAGGAAATGGGCGAGTTCTTTGGGCCCAGCCGACCCGAGATTTTTGGGTTTATCGACAGTCTTGAAGCGGTTGATATCCAAAGCCCGGGTTTGGAGTTCCTTGAAGGTACATATTTCTGGGAAGGTATGCCTCGTTACAAGCAGGCCAACGAATCCGAGGCGGCCTCGGCTTATCGTGCCGCCGTTGGTGTCAATGACAGTGGTGCAGCAATAGATGACCCTTCTAACGTCGCCACTTACGCCCATATGTTCGGGTGTTGGGAAACGCTGCATGTCATCAAAGCCGGTATGGAAGCGGCGGATTATCAGGGCCCTGCAGATCGCGCCAAACTGATCGAAGCGGTCGAGGCAATGAGCGACATGCCTGAATCCATCGAACACCCGCAGGGCGATAAAGTCTTCAACGGCAAGACACATCAGGCCTTTGGCAAACAGTTTATCTCAAAGGTCGGTGACGGCCGGCTGGATGTGGTGCATACGGCGTCGATCGAGGACGGGTTGTATGAGGATGAGGTGGATTACACCACGCGATCCTTCTGATCCCATCAACAGGCAAAAGCGAGGCAGGGTATGGACTTCGGCCCTCACCTGATGCTCGCCTCCATCGAGGGGGCGGTCATCTCGGCTATTCTTGTGCTGACGGCGATGGGGCTCAGCATCGTGTTTGGCGTCATGCGCGTTGTAAACGTCGCCCATGGCGAATTCTTCATGTTGGGTGCGGTTTTCGCCTGGGCAGTCAGCACGATGATCGGTGGACATGCGGCTTTTGGCTTCGTGGCTGCTTTGCTTATCGTGCCGGTACTGGTCGGATGTATTGCATCGGGGGTGGATCAGTTGATCCTCAAACGGATCGACTATGACGTGGATCGGACCATCGTGGCCACGATCGGCATTTTGTACATCGTGCAACAATCGACGCTGATGCTGTACGGTCCAGAGGCGCGGCCGGTTGAGCCGCCCTTCAATACCCGCCTGGCTCTTCCGTGGTTCGAGTTTGGCGCGGACGGGTTCCAGATGATCTGGCCCTGGGGGCTGAGCGTTACGACATACAAGTTGTTCGTAATATTTGCCGCAATTTCGGTGCTGGGGGTGCTTTGGTTCGTACTGACGCGCACCAAGATCGGATTGATCATGCGCGCAACCCAGCAGGACCGCGGAATGGCGCAGGCCTTTGGAGTGCCTGTCAATCGCGTTTACTCCTGGGTCTTTGGATTGGGAGCAGGGCTTGCCGCGCTGGGCGCGGTGCTGGTCGTTCCAATCCAACAGGCCCACTATTTAATGGGCGGAGATCCGTTGTTGTTGGCGTTTATCGTGGTGATCATCGGCGGTCTTGGCAGTTTGCCCGGCACGGTGATTGCAGCTGTTCTGATCGGAATGAGTGACGGCATCATCTCGGTCTTTTTCTCGCCGACCCTGGCTAAAATCATCGCAACTTTCCTTGTGGCAATGGTGCTTGTATTCAGGCCGCAGGGCCTGATGGGGCGGGTGGCGGCCTGATGGTGGTGTTCAGATCAGCCGCTTTGCATTCTTGCGTTTTGCTTGCGCTTGTGGCGCTTTTCTTCGTGCTTCCCGCCTATCACGTGGGTGCATTCTCGCGGATCATGGTGCTGGCGATTTATGCCATCGGATACAACCTGCTTTTTGGCTATACCGGCCTGCTGAGCCTTGGCCACGCCATGTTTTTTGCCGCCGGAATGTACGGCTTTGGGCTGAGCATGAATTTTGGCGGTTTGACTGTTCTGCCCGCCTTTGCTGTCGGAGTTACCGCCGCAGGGCTGTTGTCCGTCGCTGTTGGCTTTTTGGCGTTGCGCACCATTGGTGTGGCGTTCATGATCGTGACGCTGATGTTTGCTCAAACCTTCTATCTCGTGATCCTTTATTTTGGAGAATATACTCGCGGCGACGAGGGCTTTATCATCCAACAGGCGCAACGCAGCATCGCTGGAATTGACCTGACCACGGAAACGGCGCGCTATTTCACGGCATTTATCCTGTTCGCGATCTGTTTTCTCGCCATGGCGCGTTTGGTGCAAAGCCCTTTTGGCAAGCGCCTCGTCGCCATTCGGGAAAATGAGGAACGTGCCCGGATGCTGGGCTATGACGTGGGGCGGCTGAAGCTTGCCGCGCTGGTTGTATCGGGATTGTTCTCGGGCGTGGCAGGCGCTGCCTATGCGATGCTGTTCGGCTATGTCGGGGCCAGCTTTGCAGCGGTCCATTACTCGATCTTTCCGCTGCTTTGGGTCCTGCTTGGTGGCGCTGGAACTACGGTCGGCCCTCTTATCGGGGTGATCTTCATGTTCTACCTGATCGATGTCTCTAGCAGCTTTACCAATGCCTATATGCTGGTTGCCGGCATTGCTTTGGTTCTTCTTACCCTGTTCGCCCCGCAAGGCATTGCGGGCACATTGCGCAAGAGAGCTGTGTCATGGCTGCCGTAAGTATCCTCGAAACCAAAGGCCTGACAAAGATTTATGGCGGGCTTCAGGCCAACACCGACATAGATTTTTCCCTGCGGCGGAATGCGATAACTGCGTTGATCGGTCCCAACGGGGCTGGCAAATCGACCTTCGTTGGTATGGTCAGCGGGCGCACGAAACCGACAAGTGGCAGCGTTTATTTTGAGGGCCAGGACATCAGCCGTTTGCCTGCACATAAACGTATACAACTGGGCATGGCTTACACGTTTCAGATTACATCGATCTTTCCCGGGCTGACGGTCGAAGACAACGTCGCCCTAGCGGCAGGCCGGAAGCTGGCGCACGACAAGACGGCCCATGCTCAAAAGACCGCCGCCGTTCTGGACAAGATTGGATTGGGGGACCGGGCTGATCAGGTTGCCTCGGATCTCAGCTATGGCCATCAACGGGTGCTGGAAATTGCTATGGGTCTGGCGCAAGACCCAAAGCTGTTCATCCTTGACGAACCGACACAGGGTTTGGCCGAAGGCGAAGTGGATGCATTTGTGACGCTGATGCGGACAATGGCCAAAGAGACAACAATCCTACTGATCGAACACAATATGCGTGTAGTCACCGAGACCGCCGACCATGTAGCTGTGCTGGATCAAGGTCGCCTTTTAGCCTCGGGAACTGTTGACGAAATCCACGCGAATGCGGCGGTGCAAGCCGCATATCTCGGGACAACTGCCAATGCTTGAGGTCACTGATATTCACACCGGCTATGGTCAGGTAAAAGTTCTTTTCGGTGTGTCTTTGTCGGTCAAGGCCGGGGAAATACACTGTCTCATGGGCCGCAACGGGGCCGGGAAAACGACTCTGCTCAAGGCCATTATGGGCCAACTACCCTTGAACCAAGGTGAAGTCACGCTGGATGGGGAACGTCTCAGTGGCTTGCCGGCGCACCTCGTGCCCAAACGCGGCATAGGCTACATCCCGCAGGGTCGGCGGCTTTTCCCTGAGCTGACTGTTTCAGAGAACATCGAAATGGGTCTGATGGCACGCGGCGAAGGCGCGAACACTCGAGACTGGGTTCTGGAACTTTTCCCTCGGCTGAAAGAGCGCCTGGACCAAGTCGCTACCACGCTTTCGGGGGGCGAACAGCAAATGCTGGCAACAGCCCGCGCGCTGTGCCTGCGCCCTAAAGTCCTGCTACTGGATGAACCGACCGAAGGTCTGCAACCTTCGATAATCGAACAGATCCGACAAGTGGTCGTCAAAATGAAGGCGCAAGGCTATGCCATCATTCTGGTAGAGCAGCGGATTGATGCGGTTTTGTCGATAGCAGACCGTATCACGTTCATTGAAAACGGTCAGGATCGCGAAACCGTTGCACCTGCGAATGTCGCTCAGGATGGAACGATCCTCACCAAGTACCTTGGTGTTTGAATGATGGTGACCGCTAGTGCTTGATCCGTGCTTCACGCGGACAAAAGTGTTTGCTCAACTGTCATCGTCTCGTTCTGGAATGCCCCCCTTGGCAGGGTGGCGAATAGTCCAGGTCCGTGCCGCGAATGGAGCGCCATTCCAAGTTGCCGTAAGGTTGGCATGAACAGTAGTAACGCCACGTGATGCGCTTGCAAGAAGGGACACGCGAACATCGGCAGTTCCGTCCGTGCGCTCAAACACCATCCGATGATCGACTTGGGTTCGCTGGTGTTCGTGCGAATCCAGCGACGTTGTGTGGGACATGCGCGTCTCATACCCAAATGTTGTCCCGATGTCTGGATAGAAAACCAGCATCATCGGCTGATGCCATCCAATCTCGTGACTGCCGGCTATTTGTTTATTCCAACGCACCAGATTGTTTGACGTAACAACCTTGTGCGAAGGCTTTTTTGGCAGCGGTTCAGGCGGCGGCAATTGCGCTGACAAGTCCATGGTGGCACCATTAAAAACAGGCAATTTCAGCGCACCATCTTGTATTACAATATCTTGCGGTGGTGCGTGCAAATGTAAATGCGGCCACAGGCCCGAAGATAAGGCAAGCCGCAGACGGTGCCCTTTTCGAACGCGATAAGCTGTCGTGTGCAGGCGCATCGAAAAATCCACCCGGCCCGTTTGATCGGGATGCGATCGACTGTCCAGGTTTTCATCAAGGGCCAGATTGCGCACGCCATAACTGATCCGTGCCACCTCATCGCTTGCGTTGACGTCGCTTAGCCGGGCTGCGACAACCGCAGGATAGCCCTTTACGTCAACTGAAAGGGTCAAGTCCACTGCGCCGCACAGCACAAGATCTTCGGACAGCGGGGCTGTTTCAAAAACCAAAGACCGTGCGTCGTCGTCGGACTGGTCCAGAGGCAAACCACCTGCGCGTCCGAAATAGCCCGTGTCCCCGGACATCTGCCCAACGTTTCGCGAGTTTGGTAGCACCCAAGGCTCGTGACCTGCAGACGACTCGAGGCTGGTCAAAGAGACTGTCTGAGGGTCAACATGCTCGATCGTCGGGCCGCTTTCGATCCAGTTGCCTTGCCGTTCAACCAGCGTATCGCCCGGCGTATCGAATTCGCGCAGCCAGACTCGCAACCGCGGCCAATCCGGTGTTTTCGGAGTGTCTGGTTTCAGCCAATGATCCCACCAATCCAGTGCCAAACGCTGAAACCCAATCGCCGGTCCCGGTGCGCCGTGATCGGGATAGTGGTGCCCCCAAGGGCCCACCACCCCCCACACCAGGTCAGGGCGCGCATCGACCATTGTCATGACAGAGTTTGAATACCGATCGCTCCAACCCCCTACGGACAGGATCGGTACGGAAAACGCATCTGTCTCGTGAATTACAGACCCATGTCGCCAGTATGCACCGCGTGCGTCCTCGCGTAGCCAGTTTTCCAAAGGAAAGGAGAGGTTTTCAATGCGCTCTTGCCACAAGGTTTTCCAGCCTGCCCCAACGTTTTGTGTCGGAGGTGAGGCCAGAATGGATGGCAAGGTTGCACCCCATTCGAACGTATCCGTTAAAACGCATCCACCCATATAGTGGATGTCGTCCTCGAACCGGTCATGTGTGGCGCAAACAGCGATTGTCGCCTTCAAAGCGTCTGGCGCATTTGCGCTGGCCTGCAGCGAGGCCGTGCCACCCCACGACGTACCAAACATCCCGACGCGGCCGTTGCACCAGGGCTGCGCGGCCAGCCAATCGATGACCTGTCGCGCGTCATCCAGTTCTTCTGGCGCGTACATATCCGACATATGTCCTTCGCTGTCGCCAGACCCACGCATGTCCACCCG
This sequence comes from Ruegeria sp. HKCCD7296, assembly GCF_013110775.1. Lineage (NCBI taxonomy): Bacteria > Pseudomonadati > Pseudomonadota > Alphaproteobacteria > Rhodobacterales > Roseobacteraceae > Ruegeria > Ruegeria sp. HKCCD7296. The sequence goes on along the minus strand of NZ_WVRF01000011.1, from coordinate 59,332 downwards.
AATGCATGCATACCCATGGGCAGCAAAAAAAGGGTGGTTCCGTTCATCGCGCGCGCGCACCATGTCTGTCTTGCGATAGGGGATGTATTCTAAGATGGCGGGGACAGGCCTTTGCGTCACAGGGCGCCACAACCGGGCGGCCAGTCGCACTCCATCCGGCATTCTGATCCACAGATGGTCCGTCTCTGTAACGTCAAAAGGATGTTCGGTTTGGTCCGCCATAGTGATCCGCCACATGCGTTTTGTGTTCGAGCCAGTTCTGCAAATCCCAAGAATATTTGCAATACAGTACATTCATTCATTTGAAAATAGAATTTGACTTTAAAATTCCAGTCTGATTTCAATTTTGGAGAAAATAGATCGCTTGACCTAAATCCGGAGAGCCAAATGCCATCTGACAATGTCGTCGCTTTGCCATCTGCAATTTCTTCGCTGGGCAGTGAGGTTCGACAGTTGCGCAAGGCTCGCCAACTCACTCTCAAACAGTTGAGCGAAGAGGCGGGTATTTCGCTCAGCCATGTGTCGGCGATTGAACGCGGTGTATCCAAACCTTCGGTTGACGTCCTGCAAGACATTGCGAGCGCCTTAGGCGTCACGCCTGACTGGTTTTTTGCCCGACGCGCCGGTGCTGGACCGATGGAGCAAGCGTTTGTTGTGCGTGCTCAGAACCGCCGTGCCCTTAATACACTTTACGGTCAGGATGCGGCAGAGCTTGGCTATACCGACCAATTGTTGTCCAGCTCGATTGGTGGGCAGTTTTACATGGGTATGGCGGTCTATGCGCCGCATTCAGAACGCCCCGAGGATCCTTTGCAGGAACACGAAGGTGAAGAACACGGGTTGGTTCTTGAGGGCGAGTTGGAAATGCGGATCGGTGATGAATTCATTACTCTGCGCGCCGGGGACAGCTACAGTTTTGACGCACGTATTCCGCACCATGCCCGCAATCGAACAGACCGGGTCTGCCGCCTGATCTGGGCAGTCTCACCAGTGGTCATTCCAAAGGATGTCGCGGTGACCAATGCTGCGGAACAGGAGACGCGGCAATGACCCGCGATGTTCTGTTACAGCCCTACCAATTGAAGCACCTGACCTTGAAAAACAGGATCATGACTACCAGTCATGAGCCAGCATATCCCGAAGATGGAATGCCCAAGGAACGTTACCGCGCCTATCACGAAATGCGTGCGAAAGCGGGTGTTGCCATGACGATGACCGCAGGTTCTGCCACTGTCAGCCGGGACAGCCCGCCAGTCTTCAACAACATCCTTGCCTACAAGGACGAGGTCGTGCGCTGGATGGGTGAACTGACCGACGCCTGCCATGTCCATGGCTGTGCCGTGATGATCCAGCTGACCCATCTGGGGCGGCGCACCGGTTGGAACAAGGGCGATTGGCTGCCGTCTCTGTCGCCTTCGCATTATCGTGAACCTGCGCATCGGGCCTTTCCGAAAAAGATGGAAGACTTCGACATTGAGCGGATTGTGACCGATTATGCCGACGCCGCCGAACGGATGCAGGCTGCTGGGTTGGACGGGATCGAGTTGCAGGCCTACGGGCACCTGCTGGATCAGTTCTGGTCGCCGCTGACCAACACGATGGAGGCGCCGTTTGGGGGCAATCTCGACAATCGATTGCGCTTTGGTTTCATGGTTTTGGATGCAATTCGCGACCGTGTGGGTCCAGAGTTTATCGTAGGGGTGCGCTACACCGCCGACGAGGTCCAAAAGGGCGGCATTACTCAGGAGGAGGGGTTGGAAATCGCGCGCAGGCTGCGCGATAGCGGTCAGGTTGACTTTCTGAACGTTATTCGCGGGCGCATTCATACCGACCCCGCCATGACGGATGTGATCCCCGTGCAGGGCATGAAAAGTGCGCCACATCTGGATTTTGCCGGGCGCGTGCGGGCCGAGATTGGAATGCCAACTTTTCATGCTTCGCGCATCCCAGATGTGGCGACGGCGCGCCATGCCGTGGCCTCGGGCCTATTGGATATGGTCGGGATGACCCGTGCCCACATGGCAGATCCGTTGATTGTGTCCAAGATACAAGCCGGGCAGGAGGATGACATCCGACCTTGCGTAGGGGCGACCTATTGCTTGGATCGCATCTATCAGGCTGGTGAAGCATTATGTATTCACAACCCGGCAACCGGGCGCGAATTGACCATGCCACATATCATACCGGTGGCTGAAACACGTCGTCGCGCGGTCATTGTGGGCGCAGGTCCGGGTGGGCTTGAAGCAGCGCGCGTTGCAGCAGAGCGCGGGCATGAAGTCACCGTTCTAGAGGCCGCACCTGAACCCGGCGGACAGGTGCGCCTGACCGCGCAATCCAAACGCCGGGCCGAAATGATCGGGATCATCGACTGGCGCATGGCCCAATGTGCGGCGCGGGACGTGAAATTTCATTTTAACACCTTCGCCGATGTCGCGGACGTAACCGCGCTGTCGCCGGACATGGTTGTGATCGCAACGGGTGGTTTGCCCGAGACGACGATCCTCGATTCGGGCAATGAACTGGCGATTTCTGCTTGGGACATTCTGTCTGGCGATGTGCAGCCGGGTGAAAACGTGCTGATCTATGATGATGCGGGGGACCATCCTGCGCTGATGGCGGCCGAAGTTATCGCCGCCACCGGCGCGCGTGTCGAAATCATGACACGTGATCGCAGTTTCGCGCCGGAAGTGATGGCGATGAACCTGGTGCCGTATATGCGTGCGCTGCAAAAGACCGGCGCCGTTTTCACGGTGACACGTACACTGAACGCGATCGAGAAATCCGGCAATCAGCTATTGGCCCATGTCGGTACCGATTACTCGGACCTGAGAGAGAAACAGTATTACGATCAGATAGTTGTCAATCAGGGCACCCTACCGCTGGGCGACCTTTACTTTGATCTCAAACCGCTTTCGCGCAATAGGGGTGCCGTAGATCAAGGCGCACTTGTCTCGGGCGCAGGCCAATTGTTTCCACAGTCAAACCCCGAGGCGGAATTTGACCTCTATCGTATCGGAGACGCCGTATCGGCACGCAACATTCACGCTGCAATCTATGACGCGCTGCGGATTGGAATTCGGTGGTGACATGCGTGCAAAACCAAGTTTTGTAGACGAGTTTGAAAAGCAATAAAGGAAAAATTAGCAAAAATTCTTGCGAAAAAGAAAAGTTGTCGTAGCATTCCTGAAGCACCTAGTAACCGAAGGGAGGATTCGTGAGCCAGGGCGCATCAAGAAAATACAGCCGTACTGCGAGCGAAGAGGGCCTGGCGGCCTTTGGGGCCGAGGTACGTCAGCTGCGCAAAGCACGTCAGATGACACTGGCCGAGCTTGCGACCAGCAGCGGTGTTTCGATCAGCCATCTCAGCGCAATCGAGCGCGGAACGGTCAGCGCCTCGCTCAACAAAATCTCGCGAATTGCGGACGCTCTGGGCGTGCCAGAGGAATGGTTTTTCAATCACCGCCCCGGATCCGGCCCGTTAGAGCGCGCCTATGTTGTGCGGCAGTCCAACCGCCGCAATCTGAACCTGCTGTATGATGAGCCCATCGAGCAGTCGGGCTATGCAGATCAGTTGCTGTCCAGCTCTATCGGTGGCGGGTTCTGTCTGGGCGTGTCGGACTATCGCCCCTATTCCGAGCAGGTTGTTGACCAGTACTTCTCGCGCGATGGCGAGATGCACGGGGTCATTCTGGATGGTGAATTGGAATTGGTGATGGAAGATGAAACCGTCACCTTGCGCACGGGTGACAGCTTTAGCTTTCCCGGTGAAATCCTGCACGTCCTGCGCAACGTAACTGACCAACCTGCGCGTATGATCTGGGTGAACTCACCCGTGATCATTCCAAGATTCTCAGCGCTTGGCGCTGACGAGCAACTGCCACAGTCACACAAGAAAAAGAACGGATAACGCCTGCTGGCACCTGAAGTCGCGGGCTCTGCCCGCAAGCAACCACGCCGGACAGATGCCCGGATACGAAGACAAACAGGGAGTAAGCAAATGAGTTCGATTTTCAAAGGGGACGTTTCCCGACGCTCCGTTTTGGCCGGAGCTGGCGCATTGGGCGCAGCCAGCCTTGCCTTTCCGCATATGGCCGTCAGCGCCGATGGGACGGTTCTGACCATCCGGTCTTATAGTGACCTGCAAGTGTTGGACCCCGCATTTTGGCTGGCGCTGCCCGAAGCCGATATCATGCGGTCGATCTATGCCCCACTGGTGTCGAACCAGCAAGGCGACGATTGGAACTGGCGCCCCGTTGCGGTCGAAAGCATCGAACAGCTGGACGACCTGACCATCGCCTTCAAGCTGCGCGACAATATCGGCTTTACGGACGGCTTTGGCCAAATGACGGCTGACGACGTGAAGTTCTCGATCGAGCGGATTGCTGATCCAGCCAATGAAAGTCCATACGCTGGCGACTGGAGCGCGCTGAAAGAGGTTGAGGTCAAGGACAACCTCTCAGGCCTGATCCATCTGAAAAACAAATTCGTTCCGCTTTGGACGACAACCTTGCCAACACCTGCGTCCTGCATCGTGTCGCGCAAGGCTGTCGGGGAAATCGGCGGCAAGATCGGGTCTGAGCCGGTGGCGCAATCCGGCCAGTATATTCTGACCGAATGGGTGCCCAAACAGAAAACCGTTCTGAAACGCAACCCGGACTGGGCGTATGAGCCGGGCGGATACGAGGAAATTCACATCCTGCCGATCGAAGACCCCTCGACCGCCGAGCTGGGTTTCGAAGCTGGTGATCTGGATTACACTTGGACTTCGGTTTCCTCGCTGCCGCGGCTCAAGGAAAACCCACCTGCGGGGTCGGTCGTCGAAGAAAAACCCTCGTTGGCCTATGTCTGGCTGGGCATGAATCAGGACAACGAAGCGTTGAAAGACGTTCGTATCCGCCGGGCTATCCAGCACGCGATTGACCGGCAAACGGTTGTCGATGCGGCCTATTTCGGCGCTGCCGCCGTGGGCAACGGCATTATCGCACCGGGTTTGCCGGGCAGCCGCGACAGTGTCACCTATGACTATGACCCGAACAAGGCGCGCGAGTTGCTGGCCGAGGCAGGCGCCGAGGGCATGACCGTTACCCTGGACATCCTGAACCAGTCGGAACGTCTGACGGCAGCGCAGGTCATTCAGGCCAATCTGGCCGATGTTGGGATCACCTGCGAGATCAAACAGAATGACAGCGGTACGTTCTGGACGCTGGGGTCCAAGGATGGCGATTACTTCATGAACCTGCAGCTGGTGCTCAGCCGGTTCTCGATGAACCCTGACCCAAGCTGGGCGACCGTCTGGTTCACGCCGGAACAAGTCGGCGTCTGGAACTGGGAACGGTTCAACAACGAGGAATACAAAGCGCTGCACGAAGAAGGTCTGGTCGAAAGCGATGCGGCCAAGCGTGATGAGATCTACAAGAAGATGCAGGGTCTCATGGATGAAAGCGGCTGCTACGTCTTCCTGACGCATGAGGTAGTTGGCCTGATCCACAAGGATACGGTCGATCCGGGCCTCAAGCCGAATGGCGAGCCGTTGTTGCCGCTGTTCAAACCCGCCTGATCCACGCAAACGGGCGGCATCCAAATGCCGCCCGTCCGCCAATAGGGGGCACGTATGCTAAGCTATTTTTTCAAACGGCTTGGACTGGCTGCTGCGATTGTCTCGGTCGCCATGTTCCTGCTGTTTTGCATGATCTACCTGATCCCAGGCGATCCGGCCTCGGTAGCACTGGGCCCTCGGGCAACCGAGGAAATGCGCGCCGCCCTGCGCGAAAAGATGGGGCTGAACCAGCCGGTTCTGGTTCAGTTCTGGAATTTCTACATCGGCGCCTGGACCGGTGATCTTGGGGATGAGGTTCTATCAGGCCGCCCCGTCACCACGGTTGTCTTCGAACAACTGCCCTACACTCTGGCCCTGATCGTTGGCGGCATCACGTGGTCGGTGGCGCTTGGTATCCCGCTGGGCTGCTGGGCAGCAGTCAGCCGCGGCAGCTGGGCTGACCGGGTTGTAGGTATCCTCTCTGTGGCGGTAATCGCGGTGCCATCCTTTGTCATTGCGATCTATGCCCTGCTGATCTTTGCTGTTGAATTGCGCTGGCTGCCTGCCATCGGCGCGGGCGAACCCGGCGATCTGGGCGATCAATTGACCCACCTGATCCTGCCTTCGCTGGCGGTTGGTCTGGGCTGGGTTGGCTATATCGCCCGCATGGTCCGCGCCTCGATGCTCGAAGTGCTAGAGGCCAGTCATATCCGTACCGCGCGCGCCTTTGGCCTGCCAGACAGGACGATCACCTTTCGCTATGCCCTGTCGATTGCGATCCTGCCCACGGTCACCTTGCTGGGCGTGGGCATCGGCCAGATGCTGTCCTCGGCCGTCTTTGCCGAGATCGTCTTTGCCCGCCCCGGCGTCGGCAAGCTGGTCTATGACGCCATCCTGACGCGCAACTTCCCCATCGTGACAGGCACTGTGCTGATCACCACCGTCCTTTTCGTTCTGCTCAACCTGTTGGCAGATCTCATTATCGGAGCTTTGGATCCCCGTGTCAGAAGCAGTTTCTAATCCCGCCCCCGGGCGCATGGCCGAACTGTGGCGCCCGATCCGCAAAATCCTGCGAGAACCTTTGGGCGCGCTGGGATTGTTCCTTGTCCTGTTTGTCATCTTCGGCGCCGTTTTCGCCGATCTGTTAACCAGTTGGGACCCGACCAAGATTAATCCGCGGGACCGATTTCAGGGACCAAGCGCAAATCACCTGATGGGTACGGATCAGTTGGGCCGGGACCTGTTTGCACGCGTGCTACACGGCGGACGGATTGCCTTGTTTGTCGCGCTGGTCTCGACGGCGGTTTCGCTGGTGATCGGCATCGTTCTCGGTCTGATCGCAGGTTACGGGCCGCGTTGGCTGGATAACCTGATGATCCTGCTGTTCGACGCAATGAAGAGCTTTCCAACCGTCATGCTGGCCCTTGCGCTGGTGACGCTGATGGGGCCGTCACTGACCGCCGTGATGGTTGTTGTCGTTCTGGTCACCGTGCCTGGATATGCGCGGATCATCCGAACCCAGACCATTGCATTGAAAACCTCGGAATACGTCACGGCAGCGCAAAGTATGGGCGCGTCATCGGCGCGTATCCTGCGGGTACATATTCTGCCCAACGTGATCGGGCCGCTGGTTATCCTCGCGTCGATGGACATTCCGGTCGTCATCGGGATTGAGGCGGGCATGAGCTTTCTGGGCCTTGGTGTTCGCCCGCCAACCCCAAGCTGGGGCTCGATCCTGAATGACGGGTTCACCAATATCCGCGACACCGCCTGGATCGCGATTGCCGGCGGTGTGCCGATCATCATCACAACGCTGGGCTTTACCTTCCTGGGTGAGACGCTGCGGGACGTGTTTGATCCCCGGCTGAAAGGACGCTGATGACCACGCTGCGCATAGACAACCTGAACGTCAGCTTCTCGACCGAAGCCGGGCCGCTGCATGCGTTGAAAAACGTCAGCTTCGATGTACCGGAAAACCGGATCGTCGGCATCGTGGGCGAATCCGGCTGCGGGAAATCCACGTTGATCAACGCCATTTTGGGCCTGCTGGCAGACAATGGTAGCATCGACGGTGGCTCGATCCTGTTCGAAGGGCAGGATGAACTGACAAGCCTGCCCTCGTCGCGGATGCGCGACCTGCGCGGCCCGCGCATAGCCACCGTGTTTCAGGACCCGATGGGCGCGTTGAACCCGGTCATCTCGGTCGGAAAGCAGATGCTGAATATCCAGTATCGCTCGACCTTGTCGAAAGACGAAAAGATGAACCGCGCTGTCGAGATGCTGGAACTGGTCCGCATTCCTGATGCCCGCGCGGCGCTGGCGCGGTATCCGCATCAGTTCTCGGGCGGGATGAAACAGCGGATTGCCATCGCCATGGCGCTGATGATGGAACCCGCCCTTCTAATCGCGGATGAACCCACAACGGCGTTGGATGCGACACTTGAGGTGACCACGATCGAGTTGCTCAAGGATTTGCAGCAGAAAATCGGCTGTTCGGTCATGTTCATTTCGCACCATCTGGGTGTCATCGCCGAACTGTGTGATGACGTTGTGGTCATGTATGCGGGTGAAGTGGTGGAGCGCGGCACCGTCCGCCAGATATTCCAAGACCCTCGCCACCCTTACACAGCGCGATTGCTTGAATGCGACCCGGCGCGGCAAAGCGAACGCACCCGGCATCTGCCGACAATCCCCGGAGAAATCCCTGATCTGCGCGCGCGGCCCGCAGGCTGTATCTTTGCCAATCGGTGCGATCTCGTGAGCGACGCCTGCTCGGCCCCTCCGCCCGACAAAGACATCGGAGACGGTCATGTCGCGCGCTGCATTATTGCAGATTGTCCCGAGGAAACCGGAGTGACTGCATGAGTAGCGATCCCATTCTCAAGGTTGAAGACGTCCAGGTTTCTTTCCCAGTCGGTGGGTTCGGGCGTCGAAACTCGATCCTGGGCGTGGCCGGGGTGAGTTTTGAAGTTAACCGAGGCGAAACCTTTGCACTCGTTGGAGAAAGCGGGTCGGGTAAAACGACCCTCGCGCGGGCTGTGAATGGTCTGCAGGAAATTAGCGCAGGATCCATAACGTTCGAAGATCAACGTATCGACGAGTTAGACCCAAGGGCGATGAAGCCTGTCCGCAAACGCATGTCGATGATGTTTCAAGACCCAGTAGGATCCCTTTCACCTCGTATGACCGTGGGTGATCTGGTGACGGAACCATTCCGCATTCACGGCATCGAAGGGCGTAATCTGCGGGATGAAGCCGAGCGTCTGCTGACGCTGGTCGGTTTGCCCACAAGCTTTGACTCGCGCTTCCCGCATCAGTTGTCAGGAGGGCAGGCTCGGCGGGTTGGAGTGGCACGAGCCATCGCATTGGACCCGGCGTTGATTATCGCAGACGAACCGACTGCGGGACTGGATGTTTCGGTTCAGGGTGAGGTGCTGAACCTGCTGAACGATTTGCGGGAACGTCTTGGGCTGGCAATGGTGATTATCACGCACAATCTGCACGTGGTGCATCATGTGGCGGATCGAACTGCCGTAATGTATCTGGGTCGATTTGTAGAAGCTGGTGAAACCGAAGAGGTATTCAGCGCGCCGCAGCATCCCTATACCGCAGCACTGCTCTCGGCCAACCCCGAGCCTGATCCGGACAAGACCCACGACCGGATCACCTTGCCGGCTGAAGTCCCTTCGCTGTTGGCTCGACCGTCGGGTTGTGAGTTCCACACCCATTGTCCCTGGGCTCAATCGCAGTGCAGTTTTGATGCTCCTGAAAGACATGTTACGGATGAGCGGGTAATCGCATGCCACTTCCCGCTGGCACCTGGGGCCCGCCCGCCTGAGCAAAAAGAAAGCGTCTTGTCATGAGTAATGTTGAGGTCATCGAAACCGTCTGGATACCAATGCCTGACGGAACGCAGTTGGCAGCAAGACTGTGGTTGCCCGAAGCGGCGAAAACCACTCCGCTGCCCTGCATCCTTGAATACATACCCTACCGTCGTCGAGACCGCACGCGAATGCGCGACGAAAGTATGCACCCGCATTTTGCAGCCGCTGGGTATGCTTCGATTCGGGTGGATATTCGGGGCTATGGGGATAGCGACGGCATTGCTGAAGACGAGTATTCACATCAGGAAACCCAAGACGGACACGACGTCATCCAGTGGATCGCAGATCAGGACTGGTGTGATGGAAATGTGGGAATGTTCGGAAAAAGTTGGGGGGCATATAATGCGTTCCAAGTCGCGGCAACACGACCCCCGGCCTTGAAGGCTATCGCGCCGGTGATGGGAACGGATGATCGATGGCGCGAGGATATCCATTTCTACGGCGGTTGTCTGGCCAACGATAATTTCTGGTGGGGCTCCATCATGCAGCTCTACAATGCGATGCCGCCCGATCCCGAGATCGTAGGTGAAGACCGCTGGATCGACATGTGGCGCGAACGTATGGAGGGGGCCAGTTTCTGGCCTGCCATGTGGCTGGAACACCAAACCCATGATGAGATGTGGCGACGCGGCTCGATTTGCGAAAACTACGCCGACGTCGAGGTTCCGGTTTACTTTTTCGGCGGGTGGATGGACCTTTATCGCGACACCCCGTTCCGTATCGCTCAACATCTCAGCGGTCCTGTGAAAATCCTGATGGGGCCCTGGGCCCACCTGTATCCACATGAAGGGGTGCCGGGCCCCAAGGCCGATTTTGTAGGGGAAGTCCTTAGGTTCTGGGACCATTGGTTAAAGGGTATCGACACCGGATTAATGGATGAACCACTCTTGCGGTTCTTCATGCAGGAAAGCGCGGCACCAAGTGGAACTCATCTGCAACGTGAAGGACGCTGGGTCGAAGAACCAAGCTGGCCCTCGCCAAACGTCAAAGATTATTCGATGTGGTTAAACGACGGTACTCTGGACATTAAGCCGCGTACTGGCTCTACAATGTCCATTTGCTCGCCACAGAACTTTGGGGCCGCTGCAGGCGATATGTGTTCGTTTGCCATACCCGGCGACATGGCTGAAGATTGCCGGATCGATGCGGCAGGGGCACTGCAATTCAAAGGTGATCCTCTGGAAGCAGCGGTTGACGTTCTGGGCCAGCCCTCTGTCGAAATCACAGTTTCTGCGGATCAGGAGCAAGGTTTCGTTGCTGCTTTGTTGGTCGACGAAGCCCCCAACGGTGCGCAAACCCTGATTTCTCGGGGGTTCTGCAATCTGAATCATCGGATTGGTGACACCAACCCGACCGCAATTGTGCCGGGCGAGGACATGACCGTGACCATACCGCTTTACGGCAGCGGTTACCGTGTCATGCCCGGTCATCGCATCGTAGTGCAGATCGCCTCGGCTTATTGGCCCGTGCTTTGGCCCGCACCTGCACCCGTAACGCTGACGATCCGCTCAGGGTCATCGTGTTTGCATCTGCCTGTTCGCACGCAAAAGGGGCAAGCATCGGAACCACGCGCGCTGCCCGAGCCAAGCAAGCCTCAAACGGCGCCCCGAAAAACGAAAGTGCGGTCAGGTTCAATGGAACGCTCTATCCGCACTGATCTGACCAACGGAGAAACCATTCACAGGTTTTTCCTTGATGGTGGCGTTTTCGGGCCAGTGGGCGATTTCCGCCTCGACGATATTGGAACGGTGTTAAGCGACGTTTCAGATCGGCGTTACACAATCCATCCCAGCGATCCACTTTCGGCCACCGCAACGATGGAGCAGACGGCCGGTTTCGACCGCGAAGGCTGGTCGGCCAAGATTTGGACCTATTCGGAACAGACAGCGACACCGACGGAGTTTCATTTAACTTCACGCCTCAAGGCTTGGGCCGGAACCGAACTTGTCTATGAGGAAGAGAATGTGCACGTCATCCCTCGTAACGGGATGTAGCCACTAAAACCCAACCAAGTATCGGGCCAAACAGGCTGCTGTCAGCAGTATAATAACAGGAGACGAAGGATGTCGGTATTCTTGCAGTTTGGACCGCGGGCCGAGACTCATCAACTATCGGTCGGGGGTGTGACCATGCGCGTTGTTACCGAAGGTGAGGGGCCTGCTATCGTATTTGTTCCTGGTGGGGACCAAACTGCTGAAGCCTATTCAGAACAGTTCTCGCGCTTATCCGACAGCTTTCGTTGCATCACCTATGATCCTCGCGGTGCGGGCGAGACCCAATCACCCCCGCCTCCCTGGGCGATGAACGACTATGCTGCCGACTGTGCGGCGGTGATCGATGCGTTTGCGGGTGGCCGCGCAACTGTATGTGGCTTGTCGTTGGGTGGCCTCGTTACACAGCAAACTGCGATCGACTTTCCTGACAAGGTTCAACTTGCCATTCCCATGGGAACTTCCGCCTATATCGATGGGTTCACGCGCGACTGGATGCAAGCCGAGATTGACCTTCGAAAAGATGGCATAACCCTACCCGACTACTTTCTTGCCCCCCACTATGCGGTCTATGCCTTTCCAGCCAAAGCGCTGCACGAACCAGAACTGTGGGAACAGCTCAAGGCATCTTACACCGAACGCTTCCGCGACCGCGATCCGCAAGCCACAATCGATCAATGGGAAGCGTGCCTGAACTTCGATTGCCGCGAAGATCTGAAAACCTGCCCGGTCCCTATGCATGTAGTCGCTTTCTCTGAGGATGTTCAGACCGCTCCAGTCATGTGCAAGGTTGTTTCGGACCTGGCGCAGAACGGAACATTCCACGAGATCCCAGGGCTGGGACATGTTTCCATGACACGCCACAAACCTGACGTCGTAGCGAAAAAACTACGCGAGATTTTAAGCGCCGAATTGGTGCAGCAGTAAACGGCTGACCAGTTAGATGAGAATTGCAATTGCAGGATTTCAGCACGAAACCAACACCTTCGTGGAAAGCCCAACGCGACTGAGTGATTTTGAACGGGCAGATAGCTGGCCAGAATTGTTGCGGGGGCGGGACGTTTTGGGCGTGACCGATGGTATGAATCTGCCCATCGCCGGATTCGCAAAGGCGGCGTTGGCGGAAGGCGTGGAATTACTACCCATTCTGTGGTGCGCAGCAGAACCGGGCGGCAAGGTAACAGACCGCGCCTTTGACACCATCGCGAGGCTCATAACTGACAAACTTCAGGGAATGACACCGCTCGACGGTGTTTACCTGGACCTGCATGGTGCCATGGTGACAGAGTCATGGGATGATGGCGAGGGTGAGCTTTTGGCGCGGATCAGACAGATCATTGGGCCGGATCTTCCGCTTGTTGCAAGCCTTGATATGCATGCCAATATCTCGCAACAAATGGTGAATTACTCGGATGCAATGACCATTTTCCGCACCTACCCGCATCTTGATATGGCTGCCACAGGCGCACGGGCGTATCGGATGATACGCGAAATCCATGCAAATGGCCGACCCGCGAAATCGTGGAGACAAGGGGAGTATCTGATCCCGCTGCACATCCAGTATACAGAAGTGGCGCCAGCCCAAACGCTGTATGGAACTCTGAAGGCGTTCGACGGACCCGGCACGCGACTGGTTGAACTTGCCATGGGATTTACCGCAGCGGACACAGCTGATTGTGGTCCATCCGTGCTGGCGTATAGTTCCTCTCAGCCCGACGCCGAGGCAATGGCCGGGCATGTTTTTGCAAAGTTGCAGGCTGCTGAAACACAGTTTGAAACAGCTTTGCTAACGCCAGAGGACGCAGTCGAAACCGCCCAAAAGGCAACTGGCGCTGGGCCTGTTGTGATTGCGGATGTACAGGACAATCCAGGTGCCGGTGCGTCGGCGGACACCACTGGGCTGCTGCGTGAACTTGTTATTCAGAATACCCCACTTTCCATTCTTGGGCTGTTGCATGATCCGCAATTGGCAGCAAAAGCCCATGCCAGGGGTCCAGGTGCAGAATTTGAGGCAGAAATTGGCGGTCGCGGCCCCGGTGACACGCCATATTTAGCAAATGTGCGTGTGCATCATCTGAGCGATGGCCAATGTCGTTACACGGGCGAAATGTATGGCGGCGGGATTGCAACGCTGGGCCCCTCGACGGCATTGCAGCTGATTGGAACGCAAATTCATGTCATAGTAACCAGCATTCGAAATCAATGTCTGGATCTGGCGCAAATTCGGCTGTTCAATCTCGAACCTGAACAGGCACGGATTATTTGCGTCAAAAGCACAGCCCACTTCCGAGCTGATTTTGAACCCATCGCGCAAGACGTCCTGTTATGCGCCGCGCCGGGGCAGTTTCCCTGTGAACTCAAAGATGTAAACTATACAAAGCTGCGATCAGGGGTTCGAATACTCGGAGGATAATTCAAATCCCCAACTCCTGCCTCTCAACTTAATACAACGTTGTTGTCCCACACCGTTGCCAAGCCGAACTATGGGGCTGGAGGATCAGTTGTTATGCATCCGCCTTTATCAAATCACTGGCCTTTTCTCCGATCATGATCGCTGGTGCATTTGTGTTGCCACTGACGATTTCCGGCATGATCGAGCAATCGGCCACCCGCAGGTTTTGTATCCCGTGCACCTTTAGCTTTGCATCAACAACCGATGTCTTGGTGCTGCCCATCGCGCAGGTGCCGGTTGGGTGATAGATTGATGCAGTGTTCGATCTGGCCCAATCCAGCGTGCCTTCATAGTCATCGTGGCTTAACTCTGCCGTTGGTCGAAACTCCTCTGAAATTTTTGACGCCAGAGGGTTCTGTTTAGCGATCCTACGCGCGATGTTCACACCATCCACAATTGTGCGGCAATCCGTTTCTGTAGACAGGTAGTTTGGAATTATTTTGACATGTTTAGACGGATCCGGGCCGTTAAGGCGCAATTCCCCCCGACTTTCCGGGCGTAATTGACAAACCGACATTGTAAAGGCGGAAAACGGATGCACGCCCTCGCCGGGGCTGTCGGCGGACCAGGGCTGAACGTGGAATTGAATATCGGGGGTCTCAACATCCGGGCGGGTCTTCATGAATCCGGTTGCGAGGCTTGCGGCCATGGTCATTGGCCCTGCGCGGAACAACGCGTATTTCAGGGCAATGCGCGCCTGATTGATGAGGCTGCGGACTTCGTCATTCAATGTCGGTTCATTGCATTTGAATACCAGCCGTGCCTGCAAGTGATCCTGCAGGCCCTTGCCGACACCCGGCAAGGCGTGCAGCGGTTCAATACCGTTTTCTTTCAGGTGGTCCGGGTCTCCGATCCCTGAAAGCATTAGAATCTGTGGTGAGTTTATCGCGCCGCCTGACAGAATGATTTCGCGACGGACTTTCAGCGTTTGCTCGACCCCAGAGCGATCCCGATATACCAGACCGGTCGCCTTTTTCTTGTCTATGACCACGCGTGACACCAACGCGTTTGTGATGATGTTCAAGTTTTGGCGGCCTTTTATGGGCTTTAGATAGGCCACGGCGGCACTGCATCGGCGGCCGTTGCGCGTAGTCAGCTGAAAATACCCAACACCCTCTTGTTTGGCACCGTTGTAATCGGGGTTAAACGGGTAGCCTGCCGCTTGTGCAGCGGCGACCCACGCGTCGCAGATAGGACGTTGGATACGCATGTTGGACACGGACAAAGGCCCGCCAACACCGTGATATTCGTCTGCGCCCCGCTCTTGATCTTCACAGCGTTTGAACAGAGGCAGGACGTCATCCCAGCCCCATCCTTCATTGCCCATTTGCCGCCAGCGGTCATAGTCTTCCTTTTGACCGCGTACGTATAGCAACCCGTTCAACGAGGATGAGCCGCCCAACACTTTGCCGCGTGGCCAGTCGATCGAGCGCCCGTTCAACCCCGGATCAGGTTCGGTGCGATAACACCAGTCGACCGTGGGGTTATGCATGGTTTTGAAATAGCCAACGGGGATGTGAATCCACGGGTTGCTGTCGCGGCCACCAGCCTCAAGCAATGCAACACTCGTGTTGGGGTCGGCGCTGAGCCGATTGGCAATCACGCAGCCTGCGGAACCGGCCCCGACAATCGCATAATCCACTTCCATTATCGCCTCCTCCCAATGCCGCTGAAAAAAACTCTATGCAAGATAGAGGAATTATACTAGCCTTTTTTGATACAAAACGTCTCAATAATTGCAATCAGGGAGGTAAGCAATGGAGATCGGTAAGAAACTGAGTGGTATTTCGCGGCGGGATTTCTTCCGTGTGGCGGGCCGTTACGGCATGAGCTCGACACTGTTGGCAGCAGGCGGGTTCGGTGGAGCGATGAGTTTGGCGAATCTGGCTCAGGCCGCCGAATCAACCTATGAAAAGCGCTTTTCTAAAGAGCCGAAACACACGCTGAAGTTTGGTGCTTCTGGATTCAACACTCGCAACCTGCTGATCGAACGCGCCGGTGCGATCGAGTTCGCGCGTGATCTTGAGGAACGCACTGACGGAGAGATCCGGATTGAGTTCATCGGCGACAATCAGATCTGCGGACAGCTGAGCTGTGTCGAGAAGACCCAGCAGGGGATCGTCGACATTTACGCGGCCTCGACTCAGAACTCGGCCGGTGGCGCACCTTACCTGAACGTGTTGGATTATGCTTACATGTTCCCGAGCCGCGCGGCGCAGTATCACTTTTTCTACAGCCCCGCGAGCCAGCGCATCCTGCGGGATCCCCTGGAAAAACGGCACGGGTTAAAGTTCCTGTTCACCCATTGCGAACTACGCGGTCTGCAAATGGGTTCGACCTTTGCGGACAAGCCGACCGTGACCAAGCTGGAAGAGCTGTTTGGCACAAAGAACCGCGTGACGGGCACGCAGCTTGGCCGCATCGCCATGCAGCTCTTGAATCTGAATCCGGTGCCGGTGGCATGGGAAGAAACGCTGGACGCTTTGAAAACCGGTCTGATCGACGGCGCCGAAACTTGGGCCTCGGCTGTAGCCTACGCCAATATGGCGCCGGTCGTATCTCAGTCGGTCAACCTGAAGTTCTTCTGCGGAACCGAGCATACATCGATGTCGGCCAAGGTCTTTGACGGTTTGGGCGGCGAGTTGCAGGATGCAGTGATGGAGTCCTCTTACTTCACTCAGGCTTTGATTCAGGGTGCGAACGAGGCCGCGCTGCTGAACACAGTTGGGTTCTCAGAGCCGCAATTGCCCAACACGATCTTTGCTGAGAACGGTGTGCGTCCGGCCTTCCTGCCCGACGATCAGATCAAACTGGCCGAAGAGATGTGTGCCCCCAACTATAACCCTGAACCTTGGGCGCAGTGGCGTGAGCGTCTGAACAAATGGGCCGGTGGCATCGACACCTATCAGGAAATCTACGACATCGCGCGTGAGATTCCAGCAGACATGCTGCCGGAGAATGTCGAGCCACGCCGTTGGTGGATGGGCCAGGCCTGATAAGCTTCTGCGAACCGGCCCATAGCGGGCCGGTTCGATGCAAAACCGACTGGGAGGACGGGGTACATGTCGTTTTGGGCAGAAACAGGCGCGATATTCAGCGCCTTTCTCAGCCAGGATTCCTTCGAGATTCAATCTGCGCTGGAATCGAACGCGACCTGGGTATTGGGCGCGGTCGTCGCGGCCCTGGGCGGGGTCGCGATCATGCTGATTTATCGGGCAGTGCCCTTTGTCGAACGCCATCTGGAGCGGTCGGTGATGGTGTATTCCTATCTCGCTATCGCGCTGATCATCTTCTGGGGTGTTATTGATCGGTTCGTCTTTAACGATCAGGAGCCGTGGTCGACGACCATCCCGCCGCTCTTGTTCATGGTCATGGCGTGGTTTGGCGCGTCCTATAATGTCCGTCTGCGCACTCATCTGAGCTTTAGCGAATTTCGAACCGCTATGCCCCGTGGCGGACAGCTGACCTGTCTGATCCTTGATGCGATTTTGTGGTTTGGCTTTGCGGTAATCGTGATCGTGACCACCACGCGTCTGGTGGCGTTGTCGGCGTCAAATTTCCAGATCGTTCTGGGCACGGACAACATCATGCAGTGGTGGTTCCTTCTGGCTGCGCCGCTGTCTTTCTTTCTGATGGTTGGGCGGGTCTTTCAGAACCTGGCAGATGATCTTCACAATTGGAAAACGGGTGAGCCGCTTATCAAGCAGGCCGTGATTGGGGCAGACTGATGGCTGACGGAACTTTGGTGACATTAATCTCGCTGGGCGTGACCTTTCTGTTCATGCTGGGCGTGCCCGTTTTTCTGGTCATTGGATATTGGGTGATCGGTTGCTCCTTTGTGCTGGGTCTCACCCTGGACAACATGGGTGCCGAGCTTCTCAATGTCTTCAACAAGGGCTTTGCTCTTTTGGCGATGCCCCTGTTCATTCTGACCGGTGACCTCATCAACAAATCCGGCATTGCCCGAAGGCTCAGTGACTTTGCCTACGCCTGTCTGGGCTGGATACGCGGCGGGTTGGCAATGGCTTCGCTTGGGGCATGCGGGTTGTTTGCGGCGATCTCGGGGTCGAACTCGGCGACGACGGCGACAATCGGCTCGATGCTGCATCCAGAGATGGTCAAGGGCGGCTATGATGAACGTTTCAGTGCGGCCACTGCGGCAGCGGGTGGCACGGTGGGGATCATCATTCCCCCATCAATCATCTTCATCGTCTATGGGTTTTTGATGAATCTGCCAATTTCCGAACTTTTTGTGGCAGGGATTCTACCCGGCGCACTGATGGTTATCGGGATGCAATTTGCTTGCTGGATTATCTGCCGCATGAACGGGTGGGGCTACCTGATCCCGTTGCAGCTGAACCGTGTCCTGAAAACGGCGTTTGGCGCTTGGCTTGGTTTCTTCGCCATTGGTTTGGTGCTATGGGGCATTTACACAGGCAAGTTTTCCCCGACCGAGGCCGCAGGTGTAACTGTTGGCTTCTGCGTCATTGCCGGTCTGGTCAGCTATCCGATCAATCGGATCATGGGCGCACGGAATGACATTCCACCAACCGAGAAAAGCTTTGCCGAAATGTTCGTGGTTGAAGGTTTCACAATCCCCGAGATCCCGTCGATCGTGATCCGTTCGGCGCAGATCACCGGCATTCTTGCGCCGCTGATCGCTGTTTCTGTGGTGATGCAACAGATCCTGTCCTTGCTAGGGGCGCAGCAAACCATTGGCGATTTCGTGACTTCAATGGGTGGCTATTATGCGGTTCTGTTCACTTCGATGGTCATCGTCTTCTTTTCGGGCATGGTGCTGGAGAGTTTGCCAGTCACAATCATCCTTGCCCCGATCCTTGCCCCGATTGCAGCTTCGGTTGGAATCGATTCGGTTCATTTTTCGGTGATCTTCCTGGTTGGGGCATCTATCGGGTTCATCACACCACCTTACGGTCTAAATCTCTATGTAGCTTCGGGCGTGACAGGCGTACCCTATTTCCGGTTGTTGCGATACACGGTGCCGTATCTGGTGGCGTTGCTGTCGGTTTGGATTTTGGTGTCGCTTGTGCCCGATCTGGCCTTGATCCTACTTCCAAATAGCTAGACTGTTACGGGATGGCTGAAACGGAAACACAAGAGAAAGAAACTCAGATCCCGACCAACTTGCGCCTTCTTCTCATACTTGAGGAGGTGGCGCGGCGCGGTGTGGCCGTCAAACCATCGGACTTGATCGAAACACTTGGGCTGGCCAAGCCAACCATTCATCGTTTGTTGCAAACAGCAGAAGCCGAAGGTTTCCTGCAACGCGATCTGGACGGTCGCTCTTATGGGCCAGGTCGCCGGTTACGGTTGCTTTCGGTCAATACGATGTCGTCAGAGCATCTGCGAACAGCACGTTTGGCAATCTTGCGCAGTGTCGCGGAAGAAGTGGGCGAGACCTGCAATCTGGCTATCCCGGACCGCGAGGGAATGATATATCTTGACCGGGTCGAAACGAAGTGGCCTTTGCGCATTCAGTTGCCTGTCGGTACGCAAGTACCCTTCCATTGCACCGCAAGCGGCAAGATGTATCTGTCCACACTGCGGCAGAAAACGCTGGATGGGTTTCTTTCAGCAGGAAACTTACGGCCGCAGACCGAACACTCGTTGACGGATCCCAAAGCTTTGCAAGCGGAAATCCGGCGTATATCCGAAAACAATTTTTCCACAGATGACGAGGAGTTCATGGCCGGAATGACAGCTCTTGCTGTGCCGATTCAAGATGGGCAGGGCAGGTTGGCTGGAACGCTTTCGGTTCATGCCCCGACACAACGTCACGATGTCAAAAGCCTGATGTCGTTTCTGGGCACGCTGCAAAAAGGGGCGAAAGAGCTTTCGGCGATGTTAGCGGAATGATCAGTACCTAAGATGACAGTTAGG
Organism: Ruegeria sp. HKCCD7296; assembly: GCF_013110775.1. Taxonomy (NCBI): domain Bacteria; kingdom Pseudomonadati; phylum Pseudomonadota; class Alphaproteobacteria; order Rhodobacterales; family Roseobacteraceae; genus Ruegeria; species Ruegeria sp. HKCCD7296. The sequence goes on along the minus strand of NZ_WVRF01000011.1, from coordinate 39,568 downwards.
ATGCAAATTTCCTTCCGTGCCGTCTCCGGCATCCTCGATCGTGCCCCCTGTGACATCGTTTTGATAATCTTGTGCCTTTGGTCCGATTTCAAACAACACTGTCGTGTTGCCGAGCGGCGCAAAGGACCAGTTTGCGAGTGCTTTGGGGTTGGTTATGCCTTGCTCGACGATATAGCGCACGATATCGTCGCGGCTGGTGTCCAGGGCCTTGAATGCGAGCGTGTCTCCCGGCGTACCAGATAAGAACCTGCCGTCGGACACGCGTTAATTGTCGGTAGCAATAAGGAACTCCAAATCGCCTTTGACAGCTTCCGGGTATCTTGAAGGGCCACGAAGCATGATCGCGAGATGAGCTCGCTACATCCTTGAAAGCCCAGCATTGGTGTTCAAAAGAAATTGGCGGAAAATCGGGCTGCTTGCCGCGCCAATTCCGCGCGCGTTCTCTCCGACCGCCGCAGCTTCGACGACCGGAGGGATCAACCCCCGTTTATCCTGATTGACCAGATACCGGCGAACCCGGGCGACCAGTTCATCCCGCACTTCGGGTGGGAATGCGCCATCGATGAATATTGCTTCGAAGTCGATGACAGCGCAGATGGACAATGCCGCTTTTGCCAATTCCTGCGCAGTGGTGCCGATCCATGGATCCACATATCGGGAAATGCTGCTCCAATCCTGCGGCTTTCTCCAAAGAACCCCAGGGTCGACACCTGCTTCGATCAGCCTGTCCTCGAGCAGAAACAGTGATGCAGTGTCGATCAGTTGCTGGCTTTCACCCAATGGGCCTGTTGTGCGCATCGCGCCTAAGGCACCTGCATTGCCTTGGTTGCCCTCGAACACCGTGCCGTTCAACGCGACGCCACCGCCGATCATCGAGCCGATGAAGAAATAGAAATAGTCGCGATACTCGGCCCCGCGACCATAGAGATGCTCTGCGTGACACGCGGCAGTAGCGTCGTTAACGACAAAGACCGGAAGATCGCTGAATTTGGCAACTTCGGAAAAGAAATTCACGTTTTTCCACGACCTGAATTTCTTGGCTGCAAGCCCTGACAGGTCATGCCACTTCCAAAGTTCGAACGGAGTACCGATTCCGATACCGCACACTCGGTCCCGAAGAGTCCGAGGTTCGTGTGAGAGGAGCGTCTCCAGCCCAGACTCCAGAAAGCCGAAAATGACCTCTGGTAGCGGATAGTCATACGTGGTGGAGAGTTGGCGGCGCGGCGTGCCCAAAAAGTCGATCAACAGCAGATCGGCACTACGCCGTCCAATCTTCATCCCCACCGACAAGATGCCTTCCGGGTTCAATTCCATGGGGATTGAGGGCTTCCCCACTTTGCCGCGCAACGGGGTTCCACGTTTGAGAATCCCGTCCTTTTCAAGTTTGCGCAAAATTATTGATACAGTTTGCGGAGACAGGCCTGTTAACCGCGCAACGTCCGCGCCAGCGGTGGGCCCATGTCGCTGTAAAACCGTCAAAATCAGACGTTCGTTGTGATCGCGAACCCCGCTTTGACTTACCCCGCCGGTCAGTGATTTAAGAGCCTCTTTCTCCATAAGTTTGAACATAAACGCCTTATTTTCTTATGAAAAGACATCCGCGCAAATTAATAAATAAACTTTATTTATTTATTGACAGAGAGGCCAGAATCACTGTTCTCTGATTGAGACCTTCATTGGAGGATGAGGTCGGGTCTTGCTGGCATGCCGTGCGAGGCAACAACAATTTTCTGGGAGGACAACATGAGAAATCTATTCAAGATTGCCGCATCAGCGACTGCGCTTACGATGGCCGCAGCATCCGCCCAAGCGGCTGGTGAAACCGTTTGCCTGATTACCAAGACGGATACCAATCCATTTTTTGTAAAGATGAAGGAAGGTGCCACAGCCAAAGCCGAAGAGCTTGGCATGACGCTTAAGGCTTTTGCAGGTAAGGTCGACGGCGACCACGAAACTCAGGTTCAGGCGATCGAAACCTGCATTCTTGATGGCGCAAAGGGAATTCTGCTCACGGCGTCTGACACAAGCTCGATTGTACCGGCTGTTCAGCAGGCGCGCGACGCTGGACTTCTGGTGATTGCGCTGGACACACCGCTGAGCCCAATTGACTCGGCGGATGCTACATTTGCCACGGACAACTACAAAGCTGGTTTACTGATCGGACAATGGGCAAAGGCCAAAATGGGTGATGCAGCTGCCGACGCCAAAATTGCGACACTTGATCTGAACGTCAGCCAGCCAACAGTGGATGTTCTTCGCAACCAAGGTTTCCTGGATGGCTTCGGTGTAGACTTGGCCGACCCCAACGTGATCGGTGACGAAACCGATGCGCGCCTGGTTGGCAGCGATGTAACCGACGGCAACGAGGAAGGTGGCCGACGTGCAATGGAAAACCTTCTGGCAAAAGATCCAACAATCAATGTCGTTCACACGATCAATGAACCAGCAGCGGCAGGTGCTTACGAAGCTCTGAAGTCTATCGGACGTGAGAACGACGTGCTGATCGTCTCGGTTGATGGCGGCTGCCCCGGTGTCCAAAACGTAGAGGCAGGTGTCATTGGTGCCACCAGTCAGCAGTACCCGCTGTTAATGGCCTCGCTGGGTGTCGAAGCCATCAAGAAATGGGCGGACGAAGGTGTGAAGCCCGAAAATACGCCCGGGAAAGACTTCTACGATACCGGCGTTGCACTGATTACCGACCAACCAGTTGACGGCGTCGAGTCTATTTCGGTCGCCGAAGGCCTGGATCTCTGCTGGGGCTAAGCAAGCACCAATTGGATGAGGCGCGTCGCAGCGCCTCATCCTTTCTGTTCACCGAAAAACCGAAACTTCCTTTAAACTGATCTCGTGGCTGCGATGCGCGCTAGGGAAGGGGGAGAGATGTCTGAAGCAAAACGAGGCGCCCAGGAGTTTGAGACTGCTGCCAGTCCGAAAGAGACCGTGGCTGAATTTGAGAGCCACCGGCGCGGCATGTTGGGGAAGTTACAGCACCTTCTCCACGTCAACCCATCTTTTGTGCCTTTGATCGTATTGGTCGGAGCAATATTGATCTTTGGCTTGCTATTGGGTTCAAAATTCTTCTCGCCCTTCGCAATGACCCTGATCCTGCAACAGGTTCAGATTGTAGGTATCGTCGCCGCAGCGCAAAGTTTGGTCATTCTGACCGCCGGCATTGACCTAAGCGTCGGGGCGATCATGGTGTTTTCTTCTGTCATTATGGGGCAATTCACCTTCCGCTACGGTATTCCGGTACCAATTGCCGTCATGTGCGGTCTGGCCGTTGGCACGATGATCGGAGCTTTGAACGGTTGGCTTGTCAGTCGCGTCAAGCTGCCCCCCTTCATTGTCACACTCGGGATGTGGCAGATCGTTCTTGCGACCAACTTTTTGTACTCTGCGAACGAAACCATTCGCAGTCAGGATATCGAAGCCAACGCCCCCTTCCTTCAGTTCTTCGGAACAAAGTTCAGCATTGGCGGGGCGACTTTTACCGTTGGCGTCATATTCATGCTCACGCTTATCTTTGTGCTGGCTTATGCGCTCAAACACACAGCGTGGGGCCGACACGTATATGCCGTAGGGGATGACCCCGAGGCCGCCGAGCTGTCCGGTGTCAACGTCCACAGAACCCTAATGTCCGTCTACATGCTGTCCGGTCTGATCTGCGCTTTTGCGGGCTGGGCTTTGATCGGGCGCATCGGATCGGTCTCACCAACCTCCGGCCAATTGGCCAACATTGAAAGCATCACCGCTGTCGTGATCGGAGGTATTTCTTTGTTCGGCGGCCGTGGCTCCATTCTGGGGTCCCTGTTCGGGGCGCTGATCGTGGGTGTCTTCACCCTCGGGCTGAGGTTGCTTGGCGCAGATGCGCAGTGGACCTTCTTGCTTATCGGGCTTCTCATCATCGCAGCAGTCGCAGTCGACCAGTGGATCAGAAAGGTATCGGGCTGATGTCAGACACAACTCCAGTCGTCCAAGGGCGCGGGATCGTGAAGCGCTATGGCCACGTCACCGCCATCGACCATTCCGACTTTGAGCTGCGCCAAGGTGAAATCCTTGCGGTCATCGGAGACAACGGTGCGGGCAAGTCGTCTATCGTCAAGGCGATTTGCGGCGCTACGATCCCGGATGAGGGTGAGATCTTGATCGAAGGGAAGAGAGTCAACTTCACCTCACCGATCGACGCTCGCAACATGGGGATTGAGATCGTCTATCAGCAGCTTGCGATGTCCCCGGCGTTATCCATTGCGGACAACATGTTCATGGGTCGCGAGATCCGCAAACAGGGCTTCATGGGCAAATACCTGCGTCAGCTTGACCGACCTGCAATGGAAAAGTTCGCTCGTGAGAAACTGACCGAGCTTGGGCTGATGACCGTTCAATCCATCAACCAAGCGGTTGAGACGCTTTCGGGTGGACAGCGCCAGGGTGTTGCCGTTGCCCGCGCAGCCGCCTTCGCGACCAAGTTCATTATCATGGACGAACCGACGGCTGCTTTGGGGGTCAAGGAAAGCCGCAAGGTGCTTGAACTTATTCAGGATGTACGCGCGCGTGGCATTCCGATCATCCTAATCAGCCACAACATGCCGCATGTCTTTGAAGTTGCAGATCGCATCCATGTGCACCGACTAGGCAAACGGCTCTGCACGATCGATCCCAAGGACTATACGATGTCCGACGCCGTCGCCTTCATGACCGGCGCCAAAGAGCCCCCGAAAGAGGACGCCGCGTGATCAAGCAGGACGTAGAGCGCGTTTGCGATTTGATTTCCTCCCGGAGGCAGGTTGAGGTCCGGACGATTGTTGCAATTGCCGGCCCTCCTGCGTCCGGTAAATCGACCTTGGCAGAAACCGTTGTAAAATCGCTGAACACTCAGCAAAACTCGGTGGTTCCGTTTGCGACTCTGATCCCGATGGACGGCTACCATTTGGACAACGGTGTACTCGAACCGCGCGGTCTGCTGCCGAGAAAAGGCGCGCCAGAAACCTTCGACGGTATTGGGTTTTGCGATGCAATCAGACGGCTTCAGTCTGCACGGCATGAGCTCTTTTACCCAAAATTCGACCGCCATATGGATATTGCCATCGCAAACGCGATTGCTGTTCACCCTGAAACGCCAGTTGTTGTTGTAGAAGGAAACTACCTTCTGATGGACAGCGACCCGTGGAGGACAGTGGCGGATGCGTATGCTGCAACGGTTTTCATAAGCCCAACTTTGGAAGAACTCGAAAGCAGGCTGCAACAGCGATGGATAAAGCATGGATTTGACCCAAAATCCGCGCTTCGACGTGCTAAATCTAACGATCTGCCCAATGCCCAGCTTGTTATTCGCAACAGCAGGAAAGCAGACCTAAACTTAAACCAGAATTATACGGAAACCGGCACACGCTACGCTTTTTGACCCGGTTTTCCAGGCACCAAGTTAGTCTGCCGGGTGTTTCGCTGAACGAAGCCTTGTGCTTGAAATGGAACTGGCAACCAGTACTGCGTGACCGCTTCTTTTCTTAAGGAGCCTCGCGACCAACCTTCACCCAGGCACCCTGAGGCAGATACAAGCAGTCTGGTGTTGACGGATTGTTGGAAGAGTGGCGGTTAAATAATTGCCTCGAGACAGAGCAGGTCACGACATATGGTCGTTCCAAACCATCGCGCCGTTATCTGAAAGGTCGAGGCATGGCATTCAGACGCGCTCGAGCCTTGCGTTTGTCGGCGACAATAGAGTTCGTTGGATCGGCAACCACCCACGAACTGGTGGGCACAGGCGCATGTGTACTGCTGCGCAGTTTTCTGATCTGTGTGGTCCGAAGGGGCAGGGTATTTGTGCGGATCCGTTTTCGAGATTCCGGGCGCTCAGGCCGTAGCTTGAAAGGAGGACCCGATGCGTTGGACACGAACATTGCAATTGGTCGACGTGCACTGCGCCGGTGAGATTGGCCGTGTGGTAACAGGAGGCATGCTGGACATCCCCGGCGCGACGATGGCTGACAAGCTTGACTATATCAACAAGGTGGATGACGACTTGCGCCGACTGTTGTGTTCTGAGCCGCGTTCAGGCCCTGCGGGCTCTGTGGTTCTGTTGCTTCCAGCCACTAAACCGGAGGCCGATACAGGCTTTATCGTCTTGCAGCCCGATCAGGCACACGCGATGTCAGGTTCCAATGCAATGTGCGCCGTGACGGCCATTCTGGAAACCGGCATGAAACAGATGGTTGACCCTGAGACCGAGGTCGTGCTGGATACCGCAGCCGGGTTAGTGCGTGCCATCGCCCGATGCGAGAATGGCAAGGTCATCAACGTGGCGCTGGACATGCCGCCTTCCTTCGTTTTGACCAAAGCTGCTGTCATCGACACACCCGATCGGGGGCAGATCACGTATGATATCTGCTTTGGCGGCGTGTTTTATGCGTTGGTAGATGTGGAACAAATGGGGCTTACCATATCACCTGAGAATGCACGCGCATTAGCCATGAACGGCGTATCTTTGAGGGAACGGATCGCGTCCAGCATCGAGGTGAAACACCCAACGACGCCAGCTCTGGATGGGCTGGCTTATGTCATGTTCCGTGGCGAAGACGATGACGGGGCCATTCGAACCTGCACGACGATGCGTCCCGGGCGTGTGGATCGGTCTCCTTGTGGCACCGGGTCAAATGCAAACATGGCTGCCCGACATGCCGGCGGATTTGTGGAACCGGGCGACAAACTGGTTTCGCGCTCCATAATTGGCGGGGAATTCACCACGGAATTTATCTCCGATGCAGTCATTGGAAGCTACCCTGCAACGCAAAACCGCGTTTCCGGTCAATGTTGGATTTATGGCCTGAGCCAAATTGGTCTTGATCCTACCGACCCGTTTCAGAATGGGTTCACACTATCGGACACTTGGGGAGGCTAGCTGCCGCCCTTCTTCTGGTGGGTTTGAAGGTGATATCCGGCGAGATTTTGAGAGTTTGTGGCTTGAACAGGTGGCTTGGGGTCAATCTGTTCACATTATTTGAAAGATCCAGCCCCCTCGTGGCGATCTAAAAGAAATAGGGCAACGCATATGCGACTAGGATTTATCGGAACGGGCGTGATCACCGAGGCGGTGGTAAGCGGCCTTTTGGCGACCGACCTGGAGATTGCTGAGGTTCATGTGACCAAACGCAATCGCCGAGCGTCCGCGCGGCTGGCTGCAACTAGCGATCTTGTGCAGATCTGCGATTCCGCGCAATCGGTTGTTGATAATTCGGATCTGGTGTTTTTGGCTGTCCGCCCGCAGGATGCCCAAGCGGTGTTGCGCCCGCTCACGTTTTCCGAGGGTCAGCACGTCTGCAGCCTGATCGCCACGTTGACGCATGATGCTTTGCAAGACTGGATTGGCGCACCTGTACGACTGTTCCGAGCAATCCCATTGCCCGCAGTCGCACAGCACCGCGGAGTGACTGTCCTGTTTCCACATGACCCGATAGGCGAGGCGCTTTTTAACCCCTTGGGAACTGTGGTCAGTGCCCAGACAGTGGAAGAATTCGATGCCTTTGCCGCCGCAAGTGCGCTGATGGGAACGTACTTTGGTATTTTGGATATCGCTTCGGCCTGGATGCAATCAAACGGAATTAAGCAGGTGGATTCGCAACGCTACCTGAATGGCGTTTTTGCAGCGCTGGCGCAGACCGCGATGAAGGATTGTGAAAAATCCTATGACGCGCAGCGGATCGAGCATTCGACCCCGGCTGGGCTGAACGCACAATTGTTTCAGGTCTTTGTTGAAGCAGGAGGTACAGAGGCCGTAAAGACAGGGCTGGACAGCGTAATGCAGCGTTTATGCAACGCCCGCGAAAGGTCTGAGCGGGGTGAGGAGTGAGGCGCATTCCAGTCGGAACGGTCAGTGTTTTGACGGGTGCCAGCAAGCAAGCCCCGCGCCAAATTCATGCGAAGGACAAGTGAAGCAAACCCGGACAATCTGAAACTTAGGGTTTGTGCATTACAGAGGCTTTATACAGCCTTTCATTGTCTGCCCAACTGAATCCGGTTTCGAACTCGGTTGACCGGATTGATTGCGGGCGCTTGTGTTTTGCATTGCTTTGAAGTGCTCACGGCCATAACTGAATTGATATGGCTAATCGCAGATACAACATCCCTTCTCTAAGCTCGCTGGTTGCCTTTGAGGCGGTGGCGCGACTGCAGGGGTTCGCACGTGCCGCCGAAGAGCTGAACACGTCACAGCCCGCTATCAGTCGCCACATTCGAAACTTGGAGATCCGATATGGTGTTGAGTTCTTTGATCGCGACAAAAACCCGATAGCGCTTACATCCAAAGGCAGTCAGTTTTACGCCGGCGTGGTTCAAGGTTTCGATGCATTGCAAAATGCGGTTCAGGATTTGAAGCAAGTCGATAACAGCGTCACCCTGGTATGTTCTCATTCAGTTTCGCACTTGTTGCTGATGCCGCGATTTGGATACCTTCGGAACGCTTTGGGAAATGAGGCCGAACTGCGTGTCATGACTGCTGAATATAATTTGGTTCAAGCTGCAGTCGATTCGGGCGGTGATATTGTTTTTGAATACTCTGCAACAGCGCCTGACACAGAACATGTTGTGGTATGTGAAGAGAAGGTCAAACCGGTTGGGACGCCCGAAATGGTTAGGCGCGCTGTCAGCGCCCTGTCGGGAGAATGCGAAGCACCGCCGCTACTGAGATTGCAGAAAGAGAACTATGGTTGGTTGGATTGGATTGACTGGTGGGATGCGCACCCCGAGTATGCGGATTGGCCGATCTGTGGAGAATTCGATAGCTATGTCTATCTGTTAGAAGCGGCGGCATCCGGTCAGGGTTTGGGTTTGGGTTGGCTCAGTTTCATTGACCCTTACCTAGCGCGTGGTGATCTGGTTGAGATGCCAGTTGACTGGCATTCAACATCCACCAAGGTATATGCTCGGTTAACGCGATTTGGGCAAAGGAACCCAATGGCGCAAAAGTGTCTTTTGCTTTTGAAGGGATCACAGTTAGCAGATTGAGTAAGCCTAGTTGGTGACTGTGGCGGTACGCCACCATGGGTAAACTTATGTTCGGATCATTGAGGCTCAGAATTCAGACTCGGTCATGCTACAAATCGTATCGAGCCATCAGGCAATATTTTGTCGTCAAAGTTGTGTGTTCAAGTCACCTGGCCTGAGCCCCAGAATCTCCTCCAAATTAGTGTTTAGTCCGCTCAACTGAGGGATGGGCAAATAAAGACCAGATGCACCCAGAAAAAGATCACCCAAATGATCAAGGAACAGGAAACTGCACGCCATCTGCGACAGCCAAAGTATGACAGTTGCCCGAAGGTGTTCCAGTCTGCAGGCGCTATCGCAGCCCACATTGTTTGTTGGCCAAGTGTCCTGGAACTTAGAAAGTAGCTTTTGCCTGCATGGCTTTGGCCCCGTCGAAGCGGCGAGCCCATAGCTGCATCGTGTTGTCTTCACGCGTTCCTTCGATATGGAACGGAGTCATCCCCGCCAGAGGAGCAGTTCCACGGAATTCAAAGATTCTTGGTGTCGCTCCCATGGTACGTTGCGCAAGATCAACCAGTAGCGTTGCCGTAAGCGGCCCATGAAAGACCAACCCGTCATACCCCTCGACTGAGCGCGCATAGTCTACGTCATAATGGACCCGGTGCCCGTTGAAGGTCAGGGCCGAATAGCGAAAAAGCATAACTTGCGACGGCGATATTATTTCAGAGACTTCGGCATTGATCGGAGCAGGAATAGGCAAGGATTTTTGAGCATTGGGATGCGGGTCTTCCCGATAAACGATGTCGTGTTCTTCAGTTATGGCCAGCGTTCCGTCGTTCAAAAAAAGCTCGTGTAGAACCGTCACAAAACACAGTTGCCCGCTGCGACCGATCTTTTCGGTTATCTTTTTTATCGTAGAGCGTTTCTTAGCCTGGGAGCCCAGTGGGACAGCTGCCTTGAACTTGAACCGTCCGCCAGCCCACATTCGGCGAGGTAGAGCGACCGGAGGCAGAAAACCACCTTTCTTTGGGTGACCATCACGACCCAGTTCGCCCAGCGGTTTTGCTTCGAGAAAGTAAAGCCAATGCCACAAAGGTGGAAGTGCGTCGCCGCATTGCAATGTCGGTTCGCGGCCAATTGTGGCCTGCATAAACCGGGCAGGTTCGGTGCGCAAAGTGTCCGTACGCGTTTCTGAGCGTCCGATCCAAGAGTCGACGTCGTGCGGCATCAATACGGATCCTTCTTCGTTGGTCACGCGAATGCAGGGTGCAACGCCGCGCCATACTGATCGATTGAGGGGGCGGATGACAACGCTTGCCCTCTTTAACGTCCAGCCAACGGATCAGCATATCGGGTTTCGCGTTGGTTTCGCTTCCTTGAGCTGTCATCTCAGGTCAGCTGTACGCCAGTGCTATCGACCGGTCGGCGGTTGGGCGCTCACCAAAGCGCGCTTTGTAGGCTTTTGAGAAATTGACGATACTGGCAAACCCAGTTGCGACGGCAACATCAATGATGGACAAATCCGTTCCATGCAGCAACACGCGCGCACGGTCCAGACGCAGATTGCGATAGTGTCGTGACGGGCTGGTCTTCAAGTGTTTGTTGAACAACCGTTCGATCTGCCGCCTCGAGATTTTTTCTTCTCGAATCAATTCATCAACCGGGATCGGATCCTGAAGTGAGTCTTCCATTTTCTTGAGAATGCTCAGAAAAGCGGGGTTTCGGGATCCAGCCATTTTTGACATTGTCTGGCGTTGCGATCGGTTGCTGTGATTGTCAAAGTTATGGAGGCAATGGTCCGCCACTTTCTGGGCAGTGCCACTGTCGAAGTCCGATTCAATGATGGAAAGCGTCAAGTCCAGGCTGGCAGTGCCCCCGGCGCTTGACGCCAAACTGTCATCAGCCACAACACGCACCAACAAGCAGTCAAGTTTTGGAAACATCTCTTCAAAAACCGGCGCCAGAGACCAGTGGAGCGTCAGTTGCGCTTCGGTTGCCAACCCGGCGCGCGCCAAGGTAAATGCACCGGTTCCGATCGCCGCGACCCGACCGCCAAATCTGGAATGTCTGCGCAACCATTGCAGAGTTTCAGGGAGAGCGTCGAGATAGCCGGAGTACCCCGAGCACACGATCACGTAGTCTGCATGCCGCGTCATAGAAAGGCCGGTCTCTGTCGGGATTTCGATCCCGTTCGAGCACATTACGTTGCTGCCTGTTTCGGTCATGACCGACCAGGTGTATTCTGTTTCACCTGTCACTAAATTGGCCGCCCGCAGAGGTTCGATTGCCGCCGCGAAATCCAACATGTTGGTGCCTGGAAGCAGCAGAAAGTAAAAGTGGCGCTTTTGGGCAATGATTTCTGAATGCCCGACAGCGCTTGGGTTTTCACCCCCCCGGCAACGGGTGATGGGTTTGGACTCAATATACATACGCTGCCTTGCCTTTCCTCAGACCTTTAGAATGGATTTGAGATCAGTACCCCTGTCTGCAACCATCTCGGGATGCGGGGACTTGCCGGATTCGATCAGCCGTTTTGCAACCATGTAGGCGCGCGGGTCGTTCATTGCGTCGGTCGCAATGAGTTTCCCTTCACAATAGTTCCATACCGAGTACGACCCATCGTCACCTTCGCGTGAGACGACCTGATCATAGCCGGCATTCAATCCGGCGATTTGAAGCTTGACGTGATACTGATCCGACCAGAACCAGGGCTTCGCCTTATAGGGTTTGGTGGCACCCATGATGTTTTCGGCTACCGTTTCGGCCTGATCAATGGCATTGCCAACGCTCTCCAATCGGATCTGGGCGTTCCCATGGGGAAACGTCGCACAATCCCCCGCAGCCCAGATACAAGGATGCGAGGTGCGGCCCAACGCATCGGTTTTGATGCCGTTTTCGACGGTAACTCCGGCTGTCTCGGCAAGTGCCGTGTTCCGGGTAATGCCAATCCCTAAAACAACAAAATCGGCAGGGACAACGTCCCCGTTGGCGAGTTCGACACCGTCTGCGCGGCCCTCTCCCGTGACGCGTGCGATCTTGGTACCTTCAAGAATTCGGACGTTGTTGGCATCGTGCAGCTCGCGGAAATACTTGGCGGTTTCCGGTGACGCGACACGCTGCAAAATGCGCGGTGCAGCTTCGATCAGAGTCACATCCAGATCCAGCTTTGCCGCAACGGCAGCGACTTCGAGGCCAATGTAGCCTCCGCCTATGATGGCAACCTTTCGACCTTGCTTGAATTCCGGTGCGATTGCATCGATATCGGCAATCCCTCGGATCGTATAGGTGCCAGTCAGGCTTCCACCTATGCTCTCGGGCAAACGATTGGGGGTTGAGCCTGTCGCGAGGACTAGGTGTTCAAAGGCCAGTGTTTGATCGTCACAGACAAGTGTCTGATCGTCCACAGAAATGTCCGTCACCCGCTGATTCAGGTGCAAGTCAACCTGATGCTCATCAAAGAAACTCTCGGGCCTCAAGAACAAGCGGTCCCGAGGCAGCTTGCCCAACAGATACGCTTTGGATAGGGGCGGGCGCTGATAGGGTGGGTGCGCCTCCTCTCCGATCAGGGCGATTGGCTTGTCATAGCCAAGATTGCGCAGTTTGACTGCGGCGGAGCAACCCGCTTGCCCCGCCCCGACAATGATGACACCATAGTTGGTCATTTCATTGACCTCGCAAAGTCACGCTCAAACACATTCGCGGTCCGCGATATCGAGGGCTCGATCCAGGATCTCCAGACCCGTCATCAGATCCTCTTCGCTGATGTTCAGCGGTGGGGTCAGGCGGACGACATTGGAATAGAAGGACAGGTACAGCCCTTCGTTCATCGCAAAGCTCATCATATCCGACATTGGCTTGGCATCCGGGCCCTTCGCTGCAAACGGCACCAATGGTTCGCGCGTGTCGCGGTTCTTGACCAGTTCGATGCCGTTGAACATGCCCTTACCGCGAATATCCCCGATGCTGGGGTGCTTTTCTGCCATTTTGGCCAGCTCGGCCCGCATCTTTTCACCCATGAGGGTTGCGTTTTCCAGAGCGCCTTCGTCCTGCATGGCGCGGATTGCAGCGATGCCTGAGGCGCAGGCCAGCGGATGCCCAGCGTAGGTCAGACCTCCTGGCATCGGGTAGTCGCGCAGCCAGTCATGCAGTTTGGTTGAGACCGACATGGTACCAAGTGGTACATAGCCCGAGTTGATGCCCTTGGCGCTGGTGATGATGTCCGGCTGTACACCCCAGTGATCGACGGCGAACCATTTTCCGGTACGACCGAACCCGGCCATGACCTCATCTGCGATCAGCAGGATGCCGTATTTTTCACATGTTTCCTTGATCGATTGCAGATAACCATCCGGGGGAACGATGATGCCGTTGGTGCCCACGATCGGTTCCAGAATGACGGCCGCCACCGTGTTGGGATTTTCGTACATCAGGATCTCTTCCAGATGCGGACCGCCCTGGGCCACCGGGCATTTCGCCGGATCGGTGTGGCCTGTCGGCAGGCGATACACGTAAGGGTCCAGCATCCTCACCACGCCCGGCATATCGGCGCGGGTCAGGTGGTGGCGTGGGTCGCCTGTCAGGGACAGTGTGCCCCCGGTTGCCCCATGATACGAGCGATAGCGCGCGATGATCTTGGTCCGGCCTGTATAGTGCCGCGCCAGACGGATCGCAGTCTCGTTCGCCGCCGAACCTCCGGTAGTGAAAAAGGTCGAGGTTATGTTTTCAGGCGTGATCTCGTTCATGATCGCCGCCATTTCCGAGCGCACATCCGAACCCATCGCCGGGCCGATATAACACAGCTTGTCCGCCTGATCCTTGATCGCCTGTACGATCTTGGGGTGCTGGTGACCCATATTGGCGTTCACCAATTGACTTTGAAAGTCCAGATAGCGTTTGCCGTTGCTGTCCCAGAACCAGCTGCCTTGCGCGCCGGTGATGACACGTGGGCGGCTGCCTTGCTTCGACCAGCTTTGCAGATAGTGATCTGCATGCATGTCCTTGACCCATTCAGGATCATGTGAGGGGAAGGCGTTGCTGAAATCTTCCATAACAGGTCTCTCGGCGGGATGAGGTTTGGATCAATCGATAATGGTGACGGGCTGGCCCAAAGCGTCGGCATCAGGTGTGACGCCCAGACCCGGCCCTTCTGGTGGTGTGATGCGGCCGTTCTCGCGTACAGGGCCATCGGGGGCCAGACGCGGGCCGACATAGTGGCTGAGGTCGCACGTGTTCATGATACCACGCGCAGGTGTGGACGCGGCCAGATGCAGCAACGCGGCGGTGGTGATGTCGCTGCCCCAGGTATCTTCGATACACATCTGGGTGCCCAGCGTCAGGCACAAATCCCGGATTTGCCGCATGGCAGACAGGCCGCTCATCTTGGATAGTTTCAATGCCACGGCCTGCATGCATCCGGCCTGATGCGCGGCGAAGATCGAGGCGATGTCATGCGCGTTCTCGTCAATCTTCATCGGAAGGCCTGTGGTCCGCTGCACGTGGGCGCATTCCTCAAGCGTGGCACAGGGCTGTTCCAGCATGACATCCAGATGGGCCGCAGCACGACCAACCCGGATCGCGGTTAACGCGTCAGTGCCGCAGTTCCAATCGCCATAAACCAGCGGGCCCGGACCCACGGTTTCGCGCACCTTGGCCAGTCGCTCGACATCCGTTTGCCAGTCGCCATCAGCGCCCAGCTTGACCTGGAACTGGCGCATCCCATTGTCATAAGCATCTTGTGCCATGCGCGCCATTTCGTCCGGCGCCACACATGTGATCGAGTGATAAAGCGGCATGTCCTTGACCTGCCGACCTCCCAGCAGGCGATGCACCGGCAGATCGGCGGCTTGGCCGGTCAGGTCCCACAGCGCCGTATCGAGCGCGGATTTTGCGTAACCATGGCCGTGAAGATACCTGTTGGCCTGCTCCATGACGGTTTCCGGCCCCACCGGGTCCGCACCAATGAGCACCGGAGCCAATTCGGCAATGGCCGGGATCACGCCCTTGGCATAGGCGGGCAGGTAATGCGGGATCGGGCAGACTTCGCCCCAGCCGGACAAGCCCGTATCCGTGTCCAAACGCAAAACCACCGAAATGGTCGTGTCACAGGTTTTCCCATCTGCCATGTAATATGTTTCATGGCTGGTCAGCGGGACTTCCCAGGCAGCAATGCGGGTGATCTTCACGTCAGGTTTCCTTTCATTAACCCGTTGCGCAAATGGCAGGTTTTTCGGTCTTTCTATTGGGGTCGCAGGATGCTTCAGGGCGTTACTACGATGTTGCCAAACGGTCAGTGTCTTGATCTGAGTTGTCGGTATTGGGTGGCGGGCACCTGATCTTATGCCCGCCGGTTTTGTTTTAAGCTGGAACCGCAACGGGTGCGTCGGTGCGAGGCAGCTTGCTCTGTGGGTCGTAGGCAGGCTCGCCCAGTATGCGACCCTTACGGGGTTCACCTGCGACGATCACTTCGATCTCCTGACCCGGCACGTTGGCGTGCGGCTTGACATAGGCAAAGGCCAGAATCTTGCCGACCGTGTGGCCGTAAGCAACAGATGCTGTCGCGCCAACAATCTCGCCGTTTAACTTGATCGCCTCGCCACCATGTCCGTCTTCGATCCCGTCTGGTTCGATTTCCAGATAGGCGCAGACCCAGGGCATTTCGCCTTTCTCGGTCTGCTCGGCGCTTACGCGTGTGGCTTCGACACCCAGATACTCCTTGTCCAGCTTGAAGAAGCGACCCACATTGGCCTCGGGCAGCGTGACCTCGTTGGTTAGTTCGCCCGCGCCGGGGAAGGCTTTTTCCATCCGCATCACGTTCATGGCAAAAGAGCCATAGTTGACGATGCCATGCGGCTCGCCAGCAGCCCACAGGGCCGTATAGACATCCACACAGGCCTCATCCGGCATGTGGAATTCCCAACCCAGCTCGCCGGCATAGGACATGCGGAACGCCCAGACCTTGTGACCGGCCACGGTGATTTCCTGAGCCGACAGCCAGCGGAAACCGGCATTGGACAGGTCCGCATCGGTGCACTGTGCCAGAACTTCGCGCGATTTCGGACCGTTCAGCGACAGGGCCGACCAGCCAGCGGACAGTGGCGTGATGGTCACATTCTCATCGGCACGGTTGTGGTTCAGGTGGTCCAGCAGGCGCTGCTCGAAGAAGGCCGCGCAGACCAGATAGAAGCGGTCATCCGCCATCCGCACCAGAGTGGTTTCCAACTCAATCCGGCCCCGGCGGTTTAGCATATGGGTCAGCGTGATCGAGCCGGTCTTCTGCGGCATCTTGTTGGCGGTCAGACGGTCCAACAACGCATAGGCGTCCGGTCCCGAAACCTCGACCTTGGTGAAAGCGGTCACATCCATGATGCCGACGTTTTCGCGGACGGCTTTGACCTCGGCACCGACCACATCATGCACCACGTTGCGGCGGAAGCTGTAGTGATCGTGCTGCTCGACACCTTCGGTTGCAAACCAACGGGGACGTTCGAAACCATAGACTTCTTCGTAGACCGCGCCTTTGTCCTTGAGGAGTTCATATAGCGGCGACGGCTTGATCGGGCGGCCTTCCAGACGGTTGAAGTGCGGGAAGGGGATCTCATGGCGCAATTTGTAATCTTCGTGCGCTTTGATGACCTGCCAGTCTTTCTTTGCATAGGCGCCAAAGCGGCGCGGGTCGTAGTCACGCATCGAGATGTCAGCGGCCCCATGAACCATCCACTTGGCCAGTTCACGGGTCAGGCCAGGGCCCCAACCGATACCGATCTGTGTACCACAGCAGCACCAGTAATTCTTGACGCCCGGAGCGGGGCCAACCATCGGGTTGCCATCCGGCGGATGGCTGATCGCGCCATGCACTTCGCGGGTGATGCCGAGTTCAGCAAAGATCGGCATCCGTTCCAGCGAGTTTTCCAGCCAGGGCATCACGCGGTCATAATCGGCCTCGAACAGCCAGTTCTCGTATTCCCATGGGCATTCGTCATGCCAGACCGAGTTCGAGTTTTCTTTTTCGTAAATCCCGATCAGGCCCTTTTTCTGCTCCATCCGGATGTAGCCTGAGACCTGTTTGTCGTCGCGGATCACCGGCAGTTCGGTGTCCAGATCCTGAAACTCAGGTACGTTCTCGGTTACGAAATAGTGGTGCGTCATCGAGGTCATCGGCAGTTGCAGGCCCGACCATTCGCCCATCTGACGAGCGTAAGTGCCGCCAGCATTGACCACATGCTCGCAGATAATCGTGCCCTTCTCGGTCTCGACCACCCAATCACCTGCATCGTTTTGGGTGATGTTGGTGGCGCGGCAGTGACGGAAGATTTTCACGCCTTTCTGACGGGCACCTGTGGCCATGGCCATGGTCACGTTCGACGGGTCAACGTGGCCGTCATCCGGAGTGTAAAGCGCGCCCAGAACGCCTTCGAGGTTATAGAACGGGTGCTTCGCGGCAATAAAGTCCGGGCCCACCAGTTCAATGTTGAAGCCGAGCGAACGACCCACCGACAGGGTGTGGCGCAGCCAATCCATTTCGTCTTCGGTGTAGGCTAGACGGAAGGAACCGCAGCCGTGCCACGTTACGGCTTGCCCCGTCTCTTCCTCAAGCGTCTTTGAATACAGGCCGATGTTATAGTCGACCATGCGGCCCAAACCATAAGAACTGGTGGAATGGGTGATTTGACCTGCGGCGTGCCAAGTCGACCCGCTTGTCAGTTCAGCTTTTTCCAGCAGGACGGTCTCAGCCCCCCAGCCTTCATGACCTAGGTGGTACGCTAGGCCGCATCCCATAACGCCGCCACCAACAATGACGACCTTGGCGCGTTCGGGCAGTTCTTTTGTGGACATCGCAAGAATTCCTGTTCGAGAGTCGCAGATTTCTATGGACTTCCTATTGCCACATATGTACCAGTGTCAATGTCTAACGGCACAAATGTACATACCGAGACTCGCAATGAATGGTACAGATGTTTCAACTGGGGTTCTGGGGCGCCTGTCAGAGGAATTGACGCTTTTGACACCCGAAGCTCAGAAAGCCGCGCGATATGTTTTGGAAAACCCACGGGAAGTTGGTGTTTCCACCGTGCGTGAGATAGCCGAGGCTGCCAGAGTAAAACCAAACACGGTTGTGCGAATGGCCAGGCAAATCGGTTTTGAAGGATATGGAGACTTTCGCGAGCCATTTCGTGATGAGATTCGTCGAAGTGACGTTTCTTTCCCGGACCGGGCGCGTTGGCTGCAGGGAATCAGGCGCACTGGTGACCTTGGAGAACTCTATGCCGACCTGTTGGATTCCGCCATTCGGAACATAGAAGAAACCTTTGCAGAAATTGATGCCGAACAGCTCCAATCCGCAGCAGAAGTTATTTGGTCGGCACGTTCCGTCTATACCCTCGGCGTTGGAATAAACAACTCGAGTGCGTCAAACTTCACATATCTGGCCCGCACGGGGATGACAGACTTTCATGCGATCCCCCGGCCTGGATCAACGGCTATTGATGACCTGGCTTGGGCAGATGAGAAGGATGTGCTGATTGCCATCACGTGTCATCCCTATCGTACTGAAGTCGTCGAGGCAGTGGACATCGCGCGAAAGCAAGGTGTCACTGTCATTGGAATATCAGACTCGCCCGCCAGCCCGATAATTTTGTCGGCACAGCATAGTTTCATTGTCTCGGTAGACACCCCTCAATTCTATCCTTCTTCCCTGTCTATCATTGCACTTTTAGAAACACTGCTCAGCTTTGTTGTTGCTGTGTCGAGTGATGAAATCGTCGAGCGGGTCGAAGAGTTTCACATACGCCGTCATCAGCTTGGCCTTTACCAGGAGGAACACACATGAACGCCCCGCTGACCCATTCGCTGGACGCCAGATTCTACACCGCCCCGGAAGTCTTTGAAAATGAGATGAATGGTCTTCTGATGCGGACCTGGCAATTTGCGGGTCACGCCAACGACATCCCCAATGTCGGCGATTATTTCGCGTTTGAGATTGCCGGTCAGAACCTGTTTGCTATCCGTGGGCGCGACAACGTCATTCGTACATTCTATAATGTCTGCCAGCACCGGGCTCATGAAATGGTTACCGGCACCGGCAATACCCGCGTAGTGGTGTGCCCCTACCACCAGTGGTCTTATGAATTGACCGGCGGATTGCGCGCAGGCCCTAACGTAAAGAACGTTCCCGGCTTTCAGCGCGAAAAAATCTGCCTGACCGAGGTTCGCACCGAAGATTTTTTGGGCTTCCTCTTCGTCAACCTCGACAAAGATGCCGCCCCCATGGACGAATGGTATCCCGGCGTGAGGGAAGAGATTTCGGAATACGTGCCTGGTATAAACGACCTGGCACCGCTGGAATGGGTCGAGATTCCGGAAAACTGCAACTGGAAAGTTTCGATCGAAAACTACTCCGAATGCTACCACTGCCCCTCTAACCACCCCACTTTTGCAGAAGGCGTTGTAAAGCCTGAAACTTACGACATTCAACCCGACGTGGGCGGCGGTTACGTGTTGCGTCACACCACTGAATGTCAGGCGTTGGAAAAGATGACCTATCCGATCGACATGTCAGTTCCGCATGCAGGCGACTATCAGTCGTGGTTCCTGTGGCCGATGTTCTCGTTCCAGTGCTATCCGGGTAACGTGCTGAACACCTATCACTGGCGTGCCAACACTGTGGACACCTGCACCGTATGGCGCGGCTGGTACACCGAAGGCGGTCATGAAAGCGATGTTATCCGGGGGCTCGCGGTACAAGACCGCCAAACAACGGTCGAAGAAGACATCCGCCTTGTCGAATCCGTTCACCGCGGGCTGAAATCCAAAGGCTACGTTCCCGGCCCGCTGGTTCTGGACCCCGCCTGCGGCGTCATGAGTGAACATTCCATCGCCAAGCTCCAGCAATGGATGCGTGAGGCGGTGGAATAAAGCCCAGCACAGTTAAACAACTTTTTTCGGAGGGTGTTTTGCCTTCCGAAGCTTTGGAGATGCGCGAAATGCACGACGTGAAGCCCTATTGGCAGAATTACGTGGACGGCACCTGGATCGATGGTGGTGCAGGTCGGATCGATGTTTTCAACCCCGGGACAGGCAAAAAGCTGGCCGAACAGGCGCTGGCTGATGCCGGGGATGTGGATCGCGCTGTAATGGCGGCCCGCCGCGTGCATCTTTCAGGTGCGCTCAGCGAACTGCGCCCCGTGGAACGTGGCCGCATGGTACAGGCTATGGGCCGGTACCTGCTGGATAACATAAACAAGATTGCCCCGGTTCTGACCTTTGAACAGGGCAAGCCGCTCTGGGAAGCGCGCGTTGAGATCGAAGGCGCGGCCCGGTATTTCGAATATTACGGAAATCAGGCTGAAACGGTCGAGGGGCGGTCCATCCCGCTTGGCGCCAACTACTTCGATTTCACCACGTATGAGCCATTTGGGGTATCCGCTCAAATCATTCCTTGGAACTACCCGGTTGAAATGACCGCGCGTTCCCTTTCGGCCGCGCTGGCGACTGGCAACACCGTAGTGATCAAGACGCCTGAATTGACACCTTTGACCAATGCTTGGTTCGCCCACGCGGCCGAAGCTGTTGGCTTGCCTAAAGGCGCCGTAAACATCCTGTGCGGTTTGGGTCACGAGGCTGGTGCGGCGCTGTCGGCGCATCCGCATGTCAATCAAATCGTCTTCACAGGCTCTGTACCGACCGGTATCGCAATCGCCAGCGCAGCCGCGCGCAATGTGGTTCCCTGTGTATTGGAGCTTGGGGGAAAATCCGCAGCCATCGTGCATGATGACGCTGATCTGGACGCCTTTGAAAGCGATGTGCGCTGGGGGATCTACTTCAACGCGGGTCAGGTGTGTTCAGCCATGAGCCGCGTGATCGTACACGAAAGTCGCCATGACGAGCTGGTCGAACGCATTTCGAATGTCGCACGCAACCTTTCCGTCGGTCCGGGTATCGAACGTGGTGAATTTGGCCCGAATATGGGTCCGATGGTCAGCGAGGCACAGCGTGATCGTGCGGCTGGTATGGTGTCTGATGCGATCGCGGCGGGGGCCACGGTAGCCACCGGCGGTCGTAAAATGAATATCCCCGGCGCATTTCTGGAACCAACCCTTCTGACCAACGTCACACCTGAGATGAACATCGCGAATGAAGAAGCTTTTGCACCGGTCCTTTCGGTTCTGAAATTCCGTGATGATGCTCAGGCTATCGAGATTGCAAACGGAACACCCTATGGGCTGGTCGGCGGTGTTTTCACACGCGATATCGACCGGGCAACGCGGGCCGCACGGCAGATCCGTGCTGGTCAGGTCTTTGTCAACGAATGGTATGCAGGCGGGGTGGAAACGCCATTTGGCGGCTATGGAAAATCCGGGTACGGGCGCGAAAAAGGACGCGAAGCGCTTTGGAATTATGTCCAGACCAAAAACGTGGCCATCCGGTTGCGGAGTTGATCAGCGGAAAAAACCATCGACGATGAGGAGCAAACCAAGTGCCGATTAAGCCATGCGTGACCGAACTCACAAAAAAAGTCGGGTTCTGTCGTGGCTTCACAAAGGACCTAATTAATACCACCAAGCGGCTGGTCGGCGCATTTGTTACCTGAACTTTCCGATTTGCGAAGATAACAATGTCTCAACGACGCTGTCGGAACAACAAAACTCAATCGGGTCGGTCAAACTGGAGGACCGCCCTTTTCATCAAAGGAGAATAACGTGGACGACAACCTATTCGAACACGGCTTGAAACAGCGCAAATCGACGCTGGGCGCCGAGTATGTCGAAAAGAACCTGGCAGCCGCCGACGACTTTACTCGCCCGTTTCAGGAAGCCATGACCGCTTGGTGCTGGGGCTTTGGCTGGGGTGACGACACAATCGATCACAAGACTCGTTCGATGCTGAACCTCACCATGATAGGCGCTCTGGGCAAAATGCATGAATGGGAAATTCACTGCAATGGCGCTTTGAACAACGGCGTAACCAAAGAAGAAATCCGCTCGATCATTCACGTGATCGGCATATATTGCGGCGTTCCGCAATCGTTGGAATGTTTTCGGGTTGCACGTAAAGTGCTGGAAGAACGCGGTATGCTATAATCCGCGCAATTGGGCGAAATCAGCAGGAATCCTTGGAACATAGGTTCAACGGTTTGCGGATATAAATCGTTGCGCAAATTGTTGAAACGACGCGAGCACTTGCTTGAATTGATGCTAGCGGATCATATTAGTCCGTTCAATTCCGGCCAGAGCGGATGCCGCGGAATCAGAAGGCTTGAAACCCAAGATCGGCCTAATCTGGCGTTTGATGAACCGGTGGCTTTGTAAAACGACAACTTGAGGTATTTCCACCCTGTCGACTTGGCTGGTGCCAGGCAACCAACGCTTTTCAGCATCAGCAACAATTCCGCATCGCAACCAAGCGGCCGAGGATTCTCTCGGCCAACTTGATTTATGAGTGCGGCTCACGATTCAACACGAGGGTTTTGTTTGCAGCTTATTTTCGACCTCTACACGCTTGAGGCCTCGGCCTCTGAACCGAGTTTGCCAGGTCGAACCACTTTACCTGGGTTCATTATGTTATTGGGGTCAATCGCCTCTTTAAGTGTCGACATGAGCGCACGCTTAACAGGGTCCCCAAAAGCTTCGTTGAGTTGAATTTTGTCCTGCCCCAACCCGTATTCTGCGCTAAATGAGCCATCCATTTTTGCGACAAGGTCATAAATCCGAGGAGATATCTCAGTTTGGAGCATTTCAAGAAATGCTGCATTGTCTGCACCTTCTGGCGCCAAGAGATTAAAGTGTATGTTTCCGTCTCCAACATGTCCGTAGATGGAGAGACGAGCACCTTGCCCATACTGGTTTACCAATGCTGACCCAAGTTCAATGAAGCGCCCGACATGCGAGACTCTTACAGACACATCGTGTTTGACAGAGCTACCATTGAGCACCTCGCCCTCAGGTATATGTTCTCTGAGATTCCAAAAATCTTTGCGCTGCTGTTCGCTGGACGCAATTGCCCCGTCAAGGATCAAACCTTGTTCCATCCCTGCTTCGAAAAACGCTTCCATTGCGGGATCAAGGGACAAAATAGTTGAGGATGTCGCAGCTTCGATCAGTACATAGTGCTCCGCTGGCTCCTCTGTCGGACGCCGTAGTTCCGGCACTTTGTTCAGCAGAAGTTGTAGAGACGAGTTCGATATGTACTCGAAGGACGTGACGGCCTCACCTGTGGCACTTTGGGCCATCGCCAGCAAGGGCATCAGATCCCCGATGTCGCGTACAGCCAAAAATGCGGTCGCTTGTGACAAGGGTGCACGAAGCAAACGCAGGGATGCCGCGGTGATTATTCCCAGTGAACCCTCAGCCCCAATCAACATGTGATGTAGCGCGTACCCACGATTGTCTTTGCGTAGTGGCGACAGGTTGTTCAGGATCTCACCATTAGGAAGAACGGCTTCCAACCCGAGGACCAGATCTCTTGTAATACCATAGCGTACAGCTGAAACACCGCCAGCGTTGGTTGAGATATTTCCACCGATTTGGCAGGACTCTTGCGATCCGAGTGAAAGCGGAAAGAATAAGTTTTCAGAGGCCGCCGCCGATTGTATTTCCGAAAGCAGACATCCTGCTTCGACTGTCATCGAGAGGTTATTGGCATCAACCTCGCGAATTGCGTTCATCCTTTGCATACTGATGATCAACTGATCGCCTTGTGCACTAGGCGTCGCGCCTCCGCAGTAGCTTGTGTTGCCCCCTAACCGAGAGCGAAGTAGACCTTTGGTTGACCGGCTTCGCGCGACTCTGGATGCAGTATCGGATATGGAAGGATAAACCGATGAAACTTAGCGATTACAAAGCCCTGACATTCGATGTGTATGGAACGCTTCTCGATTGGGAAGGCGGCATGATCGACGGTTTGAAAACACTTACTGATCTTGTGAGCCGTAACCTGACGCGCGACGAAATCCTTGAGGCTCATGCATTCTACGAGAGCACTTCGCAGCGCTATACACCCGCGAAGAAGTATCACGAATTGCTGCCAACCGTTTATCGCCGTTTGGCCGAAGAGTGGGGCGTTGAGGTAACTTGGGAGCAGTGCGTTGCGTATGGCGAACATGCGCGTCACTGGAAAGCGTTTGACGACACTATCGAAGCGCTGCAGTATCTCAAAAAGCACTACAAACTGTTTGTTCTGACCAACACGGACAATACGACCTTTGCCGCAGCAAACACCCGTCTTGGCGTGCATTTTGACGGTGTTTATACAGCAGAGGACGTAGGGAGCTACAAACCTTTTGATCGGAACTTTGACTACATGATCGAAATGCTGGCTCGTCAGGGCATTCAAAAGCATGAAATTCTGCATACCGCAGAAAGCATGTTCCATGATCACGCCCCCGCAAACAAATTTGGCTTGGCGAATTGCTGGATCTATCGTCGGCATGACAAGAAAGGCTTTGGCGCAACCATGCACCCTGGTGAAATGCCAAAGTACGACTTCCAGTTCAACAGCATGATCGACATGGCCAAGGCCCATCAAGCAGAATTGGCTGAGTAGAACGCTCAGGAGACGACATCATGATAGACAATGCAAAGCTTGACCGGATCGATATAAACATTCTGTCTACGCTGCAGGAGCAAGGCAATATAACCAACGTTGCCCTCGCCGATGCAGTTGGCCTGTCACCCAGCCCATGCCTTCCCCTGCAAACTCTTTGAAGTTTAGCTCGTCATTGTTTTTTCTCGGCAAAAATAGTGGCCCAACTCTAGGAAGCAAAGACAGTCAGGCGACATTGAGGCCCGCGTTGCGGCGTGATCCGTGCTTTTGAAAAATGTGCACTGAACCGCGTGATTTCTTCCAGCTTTCTGTGGCCATCTTCTCGAAATCCGACGGAAAGCATCTCGCTCTCTGGCAGAGCAGTTCAGCGGTATTATCTTAACGATACGCAAAGGCTTACGTTGCCCGGTCTCACACAGAACAGAATACGACTGCCTGCTTCACAAAGCGAGAAGCGCATCAAGGGATCGCTACGCTTCGATATTCCAGAGCTGAAAACAAACCTGAGTGCGTCGACAAAACACTTCTGTCAGCCGTGAGACGAACGCAGAACATCCAAAAACAAGTTCAAACGACGACCTTTTGATGCGCTCTTCCGTACAATCGCAGCCATGGTCGAAGAAAACTCGGCTTCAGGGCAATTGATCTGTTTGAGGTGCCCCTCTTTAACCAAAGTGCGGGCTTTATGCGTTGGCACGAATCCCAAGTACCGGCCGGATAGAATCAAAAGCATCAAAGACTCTTCGTTTTGTACAAATGCGGATTTCCTGAGCATTAACTTTTGGTGAACAGCCATGTTGGGTGAGTTGAAGCTAAGTCCGACATAATTGTACCGCCGAAGTTTACTTAGAGGGACGTCGTCAGACGCAGACTGAAACAAATCGTGGTCCCGACCGCAGAACAACCGCATTCTTTCGACATAAAGTTCTGAGTAAGACAGCATCGGTGACTGTCGGTGCAAGGGTACGATACCGAGGTTGAAGCGCCCATTAATCACGCCTTCTTCGATAATGTTCGGCGGTTCCATGGATATGTCCAGTGTCACGCCGGGCGCTTTGTCGATGAATCGTTTGATCGCTTCATCGAGGTTGGATTCCTCATTTGAAGTGGAATGATCAAATAGTGCTATCCTTAATTTACCGGTCAATTCCGACCGAACATCTCCTAATCCGTTCTGAAATTTGTCTATGGCCAAGAACAACTCGTTCGACGCTTCAAGCACATGTTTGCCGTCCGATGTCAGAGAAAAGCCTGCCGCGCCGCGGTGGCAAAGTTTTGTGCCCAGCCGCGTTTCAAGATCGGCAATATGCTTGCTGATTGTTGATCGGCTGATGTTGAGTTCAAATTCTGCGGCTGTAAAGCCACCACACGAAACGACCGTACGGAATACCTGAAGGAGCCTTATATCGACGTCAGAGATGTTGGTGATTGCTTTTTTCTGTGGCATTTTTTACGTGTATTTTTCTGCACCTTTACTTCGACTACTTTATATTAATTGCACAACCCAAACAACCTAGTGTTCGTGCGAAGTGGGTCTGGTGGGCAATTGTTCATGTCGGAACACTTTCCAAAACCAACGAACAGGAGGAGGTTTTATGACTCTGCTCAAAAGTATCAAAACATTTGCGGCGGCTGCGTCGCTCGGCGCATTGGCATTGGCCGCACCGGCAAGCGCCAAGAACTTTAAGATTGCTGTCGGTGACAGCGGCGGTTCCAGCCAGGAAGCAACAGGCCTTGCATTCAAGGAGAAACTTGAAGAACTGTCAGGCGGCAAGCACACCGCGACACTGTTCCTGAATGGTCAGCTCGGCTCAGAGCAGGACACCGTCAACGAAGCAGCAATCGGCACGTTGGACATGTCGCTGCTGGCGATCAACAACGTCACTCCGTTCTCGCCGACGGTTGGCGTATTCACGCTGCCTTACGTGATTCTCAGCCTGGAAGACGCGGAAACGCTGACCCAAGGTCCGATTGGCCAGGAACTGACCGAGAACACCATCAACGACGCTGGCGTTCGCATCATCGCATGGACCTACACAGGCTTCCGCGTTCTGACGAACTCGAAGAAACCTGTGAAGTCGGTTGCTGACCTTGAAGGTCTGGTCATCCGCGTTCCCAAGAACGAGATCATGATCGACACCTACAAGGCGTGGGGCATCAGCCCGACTCCGATGGCATGGTCGGAAACCTTCGCAGGTCTGCAGACCAAAGTTGTTGACGGTCAGGACAACCCCTACACCACCATCAACGCGATGAAGTTCTACGAAGTTCAGGACTATGTAACTGAAATCCGTTACATCTTCTCGATCGAGCCGCTGATCGTGTCCGAGCAGGTCTTCCAAGGTCTGTCCGCCGAAGATCAAGAGATTGTTCTGGAAGCAGGCAAAGCCGCGACTCAGGCTTCCGCACAGTTCCTGCGCGACAAGGAAGCTGAAATCAAAGAGCTGCTGGTCGAAAAAGGCATGGAAATCCACGTCCCTGAAAACGACGAGGCCGAGTTCATCGAGCTGGCAACCACAGCTGTTTGGCCGAAGTTCTATGAAAGCATCGGCGGCGTTGAAAAGCTGAACGCCGTTCTGGCTGCAATCGGTCGCGACCCGGTTTCCGAATAAATAAAACAAAAACAAGAGAGCGCCCGAGTGGCGCTCTCTCACTTCTAGGGAGGGGCATATGAAAACCTTTTTAGGGATACTCAACAACATAGAAAGCTACCTTTGCCGCTTTCTGCTTGCGACGTTTGTCTGCTTGTTGTTCCTACAGGTTGTCGTCCGAACAGTGTTCAATTTCTCGTTTTCCTGGGTGGAAGAACTGTCTATCTACATGTTCGTCTGGTTCGTGTTTTTCGGTGCGAGCTATGCGGCCAAGATGGGCGCCCACAACCGGGTGACGTTTCAGTTCAAATTCCTGCCGGACCGTGCGATCAAATATATCGAAGCGTTCGCCGATCTGTTCTGGATCTGCTTCAACCTGTATTTCGTCTATCTGGCGCTGGACTTCATCTTCAACCGGATGAACAAGTTTCAGTCGTCACAGACGCTAGGGTTTCACCTTAGTTGGGTTTACATCGTTCTGCCCATCGCGTTTGCCCTGATGACCGTTCGCATCATTCAGGTGAACTACAAAAAAATCATTCTCGGCGAAGATCTAAAAGATCCGGACAAGGTTGATCTGGACGAGGTCCGCGCTGAGCTCGGTGAAGAAGGGGGCAAGTAATGGGCACCGAAATCATCTATATCCTGTTCGGCGGGTTTCTTCTGCTGCTGTTCATCGGCGCGCCGATTACAGTTGCGTTGGGCGTTTCTACGCTGGTTACCTTCCTTGTACTGGATGAAAACCCAATCAAGTTCGTGCAGATTGCCTTTACTTCGGTGGGCTCATTTCCGCTGATGGCGCTACCCGCGTTCATTCTGGCTGGTGCATTGATGGAGGCGTCGGGCCTGTCCCGCAGGCTGATCAACGTAGCCGAAAGTTTTGCTGGCCCGTTCACTGGTGGCATGTCTGCCGCAGCGGTCTTTGCCTGTCTGTTCTTCGGTGCAATCTCGGGCTCAGGTCCTGCGACAACAGCGGCGGTGGGCATGCTGATGATCCCTGCGATGATCCAGCGTAACTACAGCCGAGACTATGCGTCGGCTATCACGGCCTCATCCGGTGGTTTGGGCATCGTGATCCCGCCATCGATTCCGCTGATCATCTTCGGCATCGCGGCCCTCGGCATGCCGCCCCCACCCGAGGCGGTGGCTGAACATGGCACTTTCCAAACCGTGTCGATCCCGAAACTGTTTATCGCGGGCTTTCTCCCGGCTTTCCTGATTGCCGGTAGCCTACTGATCATGAACTATATTTTGGCCCGAAAGCACGGCTACAAAGGTACCACGGAAGGTTGGTCTGCCCGCCATATCTGGTGCGAATTGTATCGGGGTTTCTGGGCGCTTATGGCTCCGCTGGTCATTCTGGGCGGCATCTATTCGGGTTTCTTCACTCCGACTGAAGCTGCGATCGTAGCCATCTTCTACACGCTGATCGTGGGTGCGTTCATTTATCGTGAACTGACCTGGGAAAAGCTTTTCACCTCGCTGGAGACGACAACCTGGCTGACCGGCCGCGTGCTGCTGATCATGTTCACGGCGACGGTGTTTGGCCGCTTGCTGGTTGAAAATCAGATCCCTGCCATCATTGCAGACGGGATGCTGTCGATCACCGACAACATCTACATCATCTGGACGTTGGTGATCCTGTTCCTGCTGTTCGTCGGCATGTTCATGGAGACATTGGCAACCATTCTGATCCTGGTTCCGGTGATGCTACCAGTGGCCTACAGTATGGGGATCGATCCGATTCACTTTGGTGTAGTCATGGTCTGTACGCTGGGCATCGGTTTCCAGACGCCGCCTTTGGGTGAGAACCTGTTTATCGCGTCAGGTATTTCCAATATCTCGATCGAACGCATTTCAGTGGCGGCTCTACCGTTTGCCTTCATCAACACTGTGGCGATCTTCATCATCGCGTTTGTGCCTGAAATAGCGTTGTGGCTCCCAAGGTTCTTTGGGTACTGATCCGCGAAACGGAGGAAGAAGACAATGTTACCCAAAATACAGAACATTCTGGTCGCGACGGACCTTTCGGAAAACGCAGACAACGCGCTTCGGCACGCATTGAGCATTGCAATAGCACATGGGGCCAAAGCCCATGTGCTGCATGTTACAGAACCGTTGTCGCAGGATGCCATCGTCACCATGAGGATGTTCATCCAGGACGATAAGTCCCGCAAGCAGGCCATCAAGGACCGGCATGCAGCGGTTAAATCGCTGCTCACGGACAATCAGCATGATTTCCTGAAGTCTCTGACCCCTGAAGATCAAGAGAACTACTCTGCCGTGACTTCAGTGGAATTGATCGATGGGCATCCTGCGGAATCGATTCTGAAACGCGCCAGAGACCTGAATTGCGACTTGGTCGTGATGGGGTCGCACGAGCATGGCACGTCACATACATTCCTAGGCACTGTTGTGAAACGGGTGTTGCGCAGATCCACGATTCCAGTCCTTGTGGTGCCGAGCCAACTATAGGGTGTTCTCCCCCGGTGGCACTTCGTTGAACGGGTCGTCCGTATGGTCTGACGTTAGGCCATTTCAGGATGATTCGAGACGAGGTGCCACACTTTTTCAATGCTTCACAATGCGAGAAGTTTGGGGAAGTCCGGTGATCCGTGAGGAACCGGTAGAAACACATTGAAGCAATGCTTCAGGGGCGGAGCGTGACGGCAGAGACTGACCGTGACAAGGCGGTCAGCCCCAATATTATCACTTACTACTTAAGTCCGTGTGACATCACTGCTGTTTGACTCGACCCTTAGACATGTACGGTGTTTTGATAGGTGTTTGATGTGACGAATGGATCTTGTGCTTTCGGCGTCAGGTTTCTCAATTTTGTCGTGCCGCGCAAGCTAGGCTTGCTTTGCTGTGGCGTTCCTTAAAAAAACGGCTGTTGGGCATTCAATCGATCTGAAGGCAAGGGCAGTCACATCCCAAAGTCATGCCTCCTCGTCAACGATTTCGAGGATTCGGTTTCTCTGGATTTTCCCAGATGGCCCCTTTGGAAGGTCAGACAAGATGTGAACTGCGTCGGGTGACTTGAATCGGCCCAATCGGACTTCGCATAGTTGTAACAAACCCAGCGGTGTTAGCTGAGAACCTTCGCGAATTTTCACGGCTGCCTCGACAGTTTCCCCGTAGCTGTCACAGGGTCGGGCAAACGCTGCGGCCTCGACGACATCGGGATGAGAATAGAGCGCTTCGTCTATCTCACGCGGCGCAATATTTTCACCACCTTTGATGATCAGTTCTTTCAGTCGACCAGTGACAAAAACATATCCGTCGTCATCCATCCGTGCGAGATCACCTGTTCTTAACCATCCGTCAGAACTGAACGTGCCTGCGGTTGCGTCGCAGTCGTTGAGGTATTCCAGCATCACATTTGGCCCGCGAATGACCAGTTCGCCCTCTATCCCACGCGGAACGGGCTGCATGTTCGCATCAAAAATGGCGGCCTCGTTTCCATAGGGGATACCTGGTGAACCAATCTTACGCACACCGGGTGGCAAGGGGTTGGACAAAATTTGAGCAGCGGTTTCAGTCAATCCCATCGTTTCCACAATCGCGATTTCGAAACGGTCTTCAAAGGCCCGCTGTACATCTGGTGCCAAAGCCGAAGATGCGGAACGACCAAAACGCACGCGCTGACGAGTGCACGCATCCGGCTTAGTGTCTGAGTGCAACAAGTGAGAAATGATGGTAGGTACAACTGAAAACCAGGTCGCTTGAGACTTGCTCAGACTGTCCCAGAACCGACTGGCCGAAAACCGTTCGGACATGGCCAACGAACCACCTGAAACAAGCGTTCCCATGACGGTCACACAGAGCCCGTTGATATGGTAGATCGGCAATACGCAAAATCCGCGATCGACCTCGGACAACTCATGAGCGACCGCCGTCGTCCAGCCGCCTGCCAGTAGGCTGGAATGTGTGTGAACTACACCTTTGGGGCGCCCGGTGGTTCCTGACGTGTACATTAACAGCGCATGGCTGTCGGGCGAAACGCTGTGAAGCTCGACTTTGGGATCGGCGGCATCTGTAACCTGCAACCGGGTAATTCTGTTGGGATCGGCTGTTCGTTCGAACAATTGCGTTTGGCTGGAGTGCACAAAGCCATAGCGTGAGCCACTGTGCTCCAGTGCATAAGCGATGGCGCTGTCACCGGCGACAAGGTTAATCATCGTTGCGCGGAATCCTCCGTAGAGAACACCGAACAAGACCTCAAGCGCTTCGCGGCAATTGGGATAGAGGATCGCAATGCTCTCGCCTTTTGCCACACCCATTCCCGTTAGCATGACAGCAATACGTTGGGCCGTTTCGCGCAGTTCACTCCAGCTAAGATCAGGTGCCCCGTCCGGGAAAACAAAACCAGTTCCCCCCTGGCTTGCTCTTAGGTCCAACCAATCACGGACGGTTCCCTTGGGTGGTTCCATCATTGGCCGACCTCCGACCAGTAGTCGCTGAAAATTTCCTCTAGTCCGGGCTCAAGCGGGGGTGTTTCTCGTACGATCTTAGTGGTCTGGACGAAATGTCTCCAGTGCAGGTTGGTGTCGATGGCATTGCCGCCCCAGCTGCCGCAACCCATTGAGAGTGAAAACGGCAAGCCATTTGAAAAACTGCCTCCAGTTGCGAAGGTATGCGCCTGATTCACAATGACCCGACAGGTGGGCAAGTCACGTCCCAATCCAACGGCGCGTATGTCGTGCTTGGTGTGAATGCCGACGGAATGCCCGGCCCCCTGATGTTCTAGAATACGTGTGGCAATAACCTTGGCCTCTTCAAAATCAGCCGCGCGGTACAGCGCCAAAACTCGGCTGAGTTTTTCGCCGGACAATGGATGATCGGGTCCTATGCCATCGGTTTCTACAGCCAAAAACTTGGTCCCTTCGGGCACTTTTCCTGCCATTCCCAAAGCTTCGAGCATTTTATCCGCATCTTGCGCTATGGCTGAACGGTTGAGATGACCATCGGGCCAAAGCCTGGCGATGATGCCACTTGCTTCGGAATGAGGCACTAAGGCACCGCCTTCAGCGGCCATTGCGGCCACGAACGCGTCATAGATCGCATCCACCACGACCAGAGCATTTTCAGATGAGCAGGACGTCGCGTTGTCGAAACATTTCGAGGCCGTGATCTTGGCTGCAGCTGCTTGCAAGTCTGCACTTTCATCCACAATCACAGTCACATTGCCAGCACCAACTGCGACAGCTGGCGTGCCACAGGACTGCGCGCGATGAACGTTGTTTTGACTACCGGTGCATATCACCCGATCAACAGATTCCATCAGTCGCTGGGTTTTGGCCTTTGAACCCGGAGCAGGAATCATTTGAACCAAGTTACGATCCAAGCCCAGCTTGTCGAATTCAGCGTGGATGTAACCAATCAGCATCTCGCAAGACGCCACGCCTTTAGGCGATGGCGCCACCACGATGGAGTTGCCGCCTTTAAGTGCGTTTATGATGTTGTTGGCGGGCGTCGCAGCAGGGTTGGTCGACGGCACGACTGCGCCTATTACGCCGATGGGACGAGCGATTTCGGTCATACCGGTCGCCGGATCGTTATTGATGACACCGTAGGTTTTCACCTTGGCTATATCTCGCAGCAGGCCCAATGTCTTGCGGTGGTTTTTTGTGATCTTGTCGGGCACATTGCCCAGACCGGTTGTTTCCACCGCGATCTCAGCAAGCGCCCGATTGCGGGTAGGTTCCATAATTGCCCAACCAGCCGCCAACGCTGCTTTGTCATAAAGAGCCTGACAGCCTTTTTTTTCGTAAACTGCCTGAGCCGTTCGTGCGCGCGTCACGATACGATCCACTTCAGCGATTTCTGGGTAAATCCCGTCCCGAGCGTTCATCTTGGTCCTCAATTGTTTATTCGGGGCGGACCGGTTCCGCCCCGCAAATGTTGTTCAGATCACAGACCAGCCAGCAATTCGTTCAGAGTTTGCTGGCGTTGCGCCCACATCTCTTTCACTTCATCGCGCGTCATGATGTGCATCGGTGATCCACCGGCTTTCATCTTTTTGGTCACACGGTCGTTGGCGAACATTTCTGGGACCGTTGCTGCAAGTTTGTCGATTACGTCTTGCGGTGTCCCCTTGGGCACCATCACACCCCGGAAGTTGACCGATGAATTGTCGACGTCCAGCCCTTGCTCCATCATTGTCGGAACGTCCGGCAGGAATGAACTGCGTTCAAGATCAGCGACACCAAGGATTTTGACGTTGCCCGCCTCTTGTGCCCTGAACGCATCCGACAGGTTGTTGATGCCTCCCATGACTTCACCTGCAATCACTGCTTTCATGGCTGCGGCCCCGCCGCCTTTGGTTGGGATGTAGGCCATCTTGGTTCCCGCAGCCTTATCAATCTGCAAGGCTGCGATGTGGTGGCCCACGAAAAGGCCTGCACCGGAAACAGTCAACTTGCCAGGGTTTTCCTTGGCATAGGCGACGACATCTTCCATCGAATTGAATTGACTGTCTGCCCCAACCACAAACACTGCCGGGTCGGCACCCCAGTTTGCGATGGGTTCGAAGCTGTCGGTTGAGTACTCAACACCGCCCTTGATCGACTGTGCGATAAAATGTGGTACGTTATAGGCCGCCAACGTATAGCCATCAGCCTCAGCTTGCGTCGCAAACCAGTTCCAGCCCACGCGTCCACCTGCGCCGGGCTTGTTGATGATGGCGATGGGCATCCCCAACGCGTCCTCGTTTCCGGACGTCATTGTGACAATCCGCGCCTGAAAATCTGTAGCGCCACCTGCGCCATAGCTAACCATCATCATGATCGGTCGCTCGGGGAATTCCTCGGCCACCACCGGGCCCGTCAGGCTCATAAGAGCCAAGGCTATCCCTGCAATCATTCGTTTCATTTGCATTTCCTCCTTGTTTTAGTCCACCCGCATCTCTCGTGCGGTCAGAACAGAATTTCCCTTGGTGTGTAGACGTTCAGAAGCATGGCAAAGAGGCCGTACATCACGGTCACAAAGATCGCTGTGATGGCGCCGCGTTTGACCCAGGTTTTGGCTTCGGAATGTGAGGCTGGATCGTAGATCGACAGTAGAGCAAAAAACGTGATTGCGGTCGCTGTGTAAAAGCCCAATGACTTGGCCGCCCAAAAGACGTAGATCAGCGTCACGATCAGCCCCGGCATCATGTTAATAAACATCGTCCGTGTCATGCCGTTTCCGACCTTGGACAGTCCCATGACTGCCTTACCAAAAGTCCAGCCAGCCAGAACCACAAAGACCGATGCGATAAGACGTGGAAACAAGAACGCTTCGGCGGGTTGCTGTGTATAGCTGACCCAGGTCACCCAAAGACCTACTGCAAAGACCACACCAGACCCAATTACATGCTGCGAACGGTTCATGCCTGCGCCTCCTCTTTGGTGGTGTAGCGACGATGGAGCAGTTCCATCCAAACCGAGTAAGCTACTGAAGCCAGCACCACCGCGATCAGCAGCAGGTTCAATCCACCGGTCAGGAAATACGAAGCTTTGCCCACCGTCGCGTCGGCGATCATCCCGCCTTGAATGAAGTTGGCCTCGGCGATGGGTCCCAGGATCAGACCCAGAACAAGAGGAGCGGCAGAAAAGCCAAAACGTTCCAAGAAAAACATGCTAATGCCAAGACAGGCCATGACATAGACATCACCCATTGAGCCCTGAACCGAATAGGCGCCGAAGACCGATAGCGCCAGAACGATGGCCGCCATGACCGACTGCGGTACCTGCGCGACACGTGCGGCCAGACCGGCAACATAGAGACCAAAAATGCACATTAGGACTTGTCCGATCAGCATCGAGTTGATGAAAGTCCACGCTACGTCCGGGTGATTGTCGAACAGGTCCGAGCCTGGAAAAATCCCGTGGATCAGCAACCCACCCAGCAAAACCGCAGCGGTTGGACTGCCCGGGATCGACAAGGTCAGCAGCGGCACCAGAGACGGGCCGACCATCGCGTTATTGGCGGATTCCGCAGCGATCACACCCTCGGAATGCCCTGTGCCAAACTTGTCTTTTTCAGCTGAAAACTTCTTTGTTTGATCATAGGCGACCAACCCAGCGATTTGTCCGCCAACACCGGGTATCAGGCCGATGATCGAACCGGTCAATGTGCCGATGCCAAGTGCACGGGTTCGGCTGGTCAGTTCTCGAATCGCGGCCAGGATCGAATGGCGCTGAACCTCGATGACTTCGGCACCCTTGTTGTGGCGACCCTTCGCAAACATCGTCAATACCTGAGGGATCGCAAACAGGCCAATCAGCGCGGCAATGATATTGATGCCTCCGCCCAAAGCGGGGTGAAAGATAAAGCGCTGTGCTCCCATGATGTCGTCAAATCCAATGGTAGCCAGCCACAACCCGATACAGCCTGACAGCAAACCTTTGACCACCGAGGGGGAATCCAACGTCCCGATCACTGTCACACCCAAAATGGCCAGCCAGAACAGGTGCGAGGGGCCGAAGGCCAAGGCCCATTTTGCTAGAACCGGGGTCAAGAAGATCAACAGCAGAACACCAAAGACGCCGCCCACGGCCGAGGCGAGGAATGACAGCTGCAATGCCCGTGCTCCCTGACCTTGCTTGGCCATGGTGTGCCCGTCCAAAGTTGTCGCAATATTGGCTGGTGCACCAGGGATCTTGAGCAAAATTGCACTGACCGCACCACCTGCTACAGTTGAGGTGTAGGCAGCACCCAGGAGGATCAACCCCTGCGCCGCTTCAAGTTGGAAGGTGAACGGAATCAGCAATGCGACCGCCATTGTGGGTGACAAGCCGGGCGTCGCGCCCAGGATCAGCCCTCCGATCGTGCCGCCCAAAAGCAGCAAAAACGACAGCGGCGTGAACACTTCTCCGAAATAATATATGAACTCCATTCAGGGCCTCCCAACCCGTTGGGCCAAACTTTACCTTTTGTTGACAAATCAGGTTAGGCGATGAAAATAGTATTGCAAATGTTTTCATAAATTCGACCAATCGGAAGAAGATAATGGATAATTATCAGAAGGGTAAGGTGGATATAGTGGCGGTTGCAAAGGCTGCAAAAGTGTCACCGTCCACGGTGTCACGCACCTTCAATCACCCGAATTTGGTCAGTCCCGCGACTCGGAAAAAGATCAACCGAGCAGTGCAGAAGCTGGGGTATATTCGAAACCGGGCGGCGCAGACGATGCATGGCAAACGATCCGGTACAATCGGTCTTGTTGTCCCGACGATTAACCACGCCATTTTTGCCGAAGTCATTCAGGCCTTTTCGGAGACCATCGATAGAGCCGGGTTCAGCTTGCTATTGGCGTCCCATAGTTATGACCTCGATCGTGAATACGCGATGGTCCGCAAGTTTTTAGAGCATCGCGTGGACGGAGTAGCGCTGGTAGGATTGGAGCATTCCAACGCTACGACCCGGCTGATCGAGCAGCAGAAAACACCAGCGCTAGCCATATGGAACTACTCGGAGGACTGTCCGCTGCCCTGTGTTGGGGCTGACAATCGATTGGCAGGGCACCTTGCAGCCGAGCACCTATTGGCCTTGGGCCACCGTCACATTGGGTTGATCTTTCCGAAAACCACAGGCAACGATCGGGCTCAAAATCGGCTTTCTGCCGTCCGCGAAGCGCTTAACGAAAAAGGTATTTCCGTTCCCAGCGAACATGAGTCTGAAGCTCCCTACAGTGTTTCTCAGGCTAAGCAGGCCGCCATGTCTCTTTTAACTGAACATGCTCGCCCGACGGCGCTGCTTTGCGGAAATGACGTTATTGCGCAGGGTGGATTGTTTGCAGCCCAAAGTCTTGGCTTGAAGGTTCCCGACGACCTATCCATCATCGGCATAGGAGACTTCAAAGGATCTGCGGATGTTGAACCTGGGCTCACCACCATTCGCATCCCAGCAGAAACCATTGGAAAACTCGCTGGTGAGAGGTTTACCGATTACATTACCTCAGATGATCCTGAGCCTTTTAGAATCTGCTGCGAATTAGAGCGCATCGTCAGAGGAACAACGGGTCCGGTTGCGGTCTTTTAGTCAACGCAAATACGTCATTTTCCTTGCGGAATAATCAGGGGTCGGACGTTATCCGAAACGCATGGGTCAATCGCTTTGGTGTGAAAATTGACTGGATTCCAAACGATTTGAGGGTTCGTTTGATATTATTGAACGAAGTCGTGTTGTGTATTCGGCAATGGTTGGTTTCCGGTAGGTTCTGGTTGTAAAACCAATATTTCCAACTCCCAGAGTGTCATCTGATAATGCGTGTTCTGCTCTCCTTCGTGGCAGAGCCATTAGCAAAACCAGTTTCCAACACTCACAAACCCGGCGCATGCCGCGGAGAATGGTGAATGTTCAGTACTCCCATGGCCTGGGCATACGGCATTTTAAGCGCGGATCAGAACTCTGCAGGACAAACCACCAAGGCTTTCAGAAGCCCCCAATTCCAGATGTCCATCATAAGCGTTCAGCAAATCGACGGAAATCGCCAGGCCCAAACCGGTTCCGCCCACAGAAGTATCCAGCCGGCTACCGGAGCGAATGGCCTCTGGTCGGGCGTCTTCTGGAATTCCGGGTCCATCGTCCTCGACGCGAATTTCGATGCCATTTTCGGTCCGCTGTGCAGAGATTTGAAAGGTTGTGCGACACCACTTGAGGGCATTGTCGAGAAGATTTCCGATCACTTCTTCAATGTCCTGGGGATCCATTCGTACACGAAGTCCAGCCTCGCACTCCGAAATGAGCGTTTTTCCCTCCCGCTCTGCCATGGATGAAAACAACCTGCACAAGCGTTCGACCGAGTTTGAAAGATCTGTTCGGGAATGCGTCAACTCTCCGGTATTTGCTGCGCGCATGCGTGCAAGCGACCGGCTAAGCTGAGCGTCAATTCTGCTGAGTGCCTCTTCTGCGGGTTCGGTTTGTGCACCGCTTTGAGATAAGTCCGTCAGCTCGTTGCGCAGAATGGCCGTGGGTGTCTTGAGCGCATGCGCAAGATCCGCCGCCTGCCGTCGGGAACTGGAGACAATCTCTCGGTTTCTGTGCAGCAATTGATTCAGGTCTTCTACCAGCGGCGAAACCTCTTCCGGATAATCTTCGGGGGTCAGGTCGTCGCCCTCGTCCCAGCGATGGGCCACATCCGCGCGCAGCTTTCTGAGGGGGCCGACGATGGCCGACATCAGCAAAAGGGAACTGGCCACTCCGATCAAGCCGACCAACCCAAAAACCGGAAGCAAGTTGCTTTGCGCATCTTTGCGTTCATTGATGAGTACCTGCCTGCTTTCGGCGACGGTTACGCCCCATTCTGTTCCGTCTTCGAATGTGATCTTCTGATAGACGCTGCGAACGCCCTCATTGTCCGGGCCCGTGGTATTCCAAACTGTTGCCTCGTCGCTGGTCTGTGAAGGCTCTGCAATCGTTTCGTCGAAAAGCGAGGCTGAGGTGAAAGCGGCTCCGTCGCCGTCTGTCACTTGCCAATATCTGCCAGAATACGGGGTGCTATAAG
This sequence comes from Ruegeria sp. HKCCD7296, assembly GCF_013110775.1. Taxonomy (NCBI): domain Bacteria; kingdom Pseudomonadati; phylum Pseudomonadota; class Alphaproteobacteria; order Rhodobacterales; family Roseobacteraceae; genus Ruegeria; species Ruegeria sp. HKCCD7296. The sequence continues at coordinate 973 of NZ_WVRF01000011.1, read as the reverse complement.
CCGGGTCGAATATCAATTCGCGCAAAGATTCGGGGTCATCCGTAGTGGCGCTGAGACCAACGACAAGCTGGGTATGCCGGTCTCGCAACGCACCGTCAAACTGATCCAGAACGCGCGTGTTGATGTATGAGAAAACAACCAGGGTACCAACACCCACGGACAACGCGCCGGATGCAAGGCCACCTAGCAACGCACGTTGACGAAGCGATAGCATCAGGCCGTATCAATCATGTAGCCACGCCCTCGGACAGTTGTGATCAGATCTGGCCTCAGTTTCTTGCGTAGGCGGGTGACGAACACTGCGATTGTGTTGGAATCCCTGTCCCCGTCATATTCGTAGATGTGTTCGGACAATTCGGTGCGTGACACCATACGACCGATGTTATGCGCCAGATAGGTCAGAACCGCGATTTCCTGCGCGGTCAAATCGACAGGTATGCCCCCGATACTGACCCTGCCGTTCCGCGTATCCAGAGACACATCGCCCATTTCGATCACCGGGTTCAACTGGCCACTTTGCCGCCGCAGGATTGCTCGAACCCGTGCGGCCAATTCCGGCATGTGAAAGGGCTTGGTCATGTAATCATCCGCGCCTGCGTCCAAGCCGTCGACGCGTTCGCTCCAGCCATCTCGGGCAGTCAGGATCAATACAGGAGTCGTAACGCCTGCGCTGCGCCATTCGCGGAGTACCGAGATACCGTCACGCTCTGGCAGGCCAATATCCAGTATGATCATGTCGTAGGGTTCAGTCGCTCCCAGATGCAGGGCGTCGGAGCCATTATGGGCTACATCCACAACGTGGCTTTCCGCCACTAATAGCTTTTTGATTTGCTCGCAAAGCTGAGGTTCATCTTCAGCAAGAAGGATTCGCATAACCAGAGACTACAGCCAATCTGATATCGAAATCACACTATTTTCTGCCGCCGCCATTGCCGCCACCGTTGCCGCCGCCATTGCCGCCACCGTTGCCGCC
>NZ_WVRF01000041.1:0-1025 GCF_013110775.1 Ruegeria sp. HKCCD7296 | reverse complement strand
GCCAGGGTCACGGTGCCGGTCACGTCAGTTGTACGGAAGTAGAACTGCGGACGGTAGTTCGCGAAGAACGGAGTGTGACGACCGCCTTCTTCCTTGGTCAGGATGTAGGCTTCGGCTTCGAACTTGGTGTGCGGTGTAACCGAACCCGGCTTACACAGAACCTGGCCACGCTCAACGCCGTCACGGTCAACACCACGCAGCAGGGCGCCGATGTTGTCGCCTGCTTCACCGCGGTCCAGCAGCTTGCGGAACATCTCAACACCGGTGCAGGTGGTTTTCGAAGTGTCGCGGATGCCGACGATTTCAATCTCGTCGCCAACGTTGATCACGCCACGCTCAACACGACCGGTCACAACGGTACCACGGCCCGAGATCGAGAACACGTCTTCGATCGGCATCAGGAACGGCTGGTCAACAGCACGCTCGGGGGTGTCGATGTACTCATCAACAGCCGCCATCAGTTCCTTGATCTTCTCTTCGCCGATTTCCGGGTTGTTGCCTTCCATCGCGGCCAGAGCCGAACCTGCGATGATCGGAATATCGTCGCCGGGGTATTCATACGAAGACAGCAGCTCGCGGACTTCCATTTCCACCAGTTCCAGCAGCTCTTCGTCGTCAACCTGGTCAACTTTGTTCATGAACACGACCATCTTCGGGATGCCAACCTGGCGACCCAGCAGGATGTGCTCGCGGGTCTGCGGCATCGGGCCGTCAGCTGCGTTCACAACCAGGATCGCGCCGTCCATCTGGGCAGCACCGGTGATCATGTTCTTGACGTAGTCGGCGTGGCCGGGGCAGTCAACGTGCGCATAGTGGCGGTTGTCGGTCTCGTATTCCACGTGGGCGGTCGAGATGGTGATGCCGCGCGCTTTTTCTTCCGGCGCACCGTCAATCTGGTCGTACGCTTTGAAGTCACCGAAATACTTGGTGATTGCTGCGGTCAGCGTGGTCTTGCCGTGGTCAACGTGGCCAATCGTGCCGATGTTGACGTGCGGTTTTGTACGCTCAAACTTTTCCTTTGCCAT
>NZ_WVRF01000010.1:0-164338 GCF_013110775.1 Ruegeria sp. HKCCD7296 | reverse complement strand
GGCTGCTTTGACTAGGGCAGACGTGGGCGGAAAACATGGCAGTGACCGCTTTGCGAACTAAGCTGTCATTCAACAAACCGCAGCACATCACCAGAACCAGGGGCCAACGCTTCTCTTAACCACAAGTGAGTGTCAGGCAGTATTGGTTCTTGGACGAAAAAGTTCTCACCGTCTTCTAGTTGAGCCGCCAAAGCTTTTTCTTTTCGGGCTTCATCGTGGTGTCCGAGTTGCCAAAGCGATAGGATAAGCAGCTTACGAAAGCCTCGAACGCTTGGCTTGAGGTCAATCATCTCGCGCAGAGTGGATACTGCTTCTTCGTAATCCGCACCACAATACTCTGCTACAGCCATTTGCAGTCTGCGGTACGTCCAGAACGGGTCATTTCGAAGTTCGGTACCCTTACGTATTGCGGCGGCTGCTTTCTGATACTCTTGAGCCAGAGTATATGCGTAACCCAGCCCTATATGCGCTTGCGGATAATTCGGACTGAGATTGTAACACGCCTTCGCGTCTGACATCACTTTAGTGGGGTCACGCTCGGTCAGGCTTCGAAACATGCATCTTGCAAAGAACGCGAAGTCGCTTTGCGGCAATAACTCGACGGCAAGATCAAGCGCACGCGAAAGCTCGTCCAAAGTTTCGCCTTCAACAGCTTCGAACCTCACTTTGTATCGCTGGAGCACTCCAATGGCCCACATACATTGGCTCATACCGTCCCTAGGGCTCAGGCGTCTGGCGCGGTCCATCACAGATACGCACCGTTCAAGATCCGGTATCGTGCATTCATAAAAGAGGCCTGCCGCACGGGTGCGCAGTTCTGAAACGCTTAGATTTTCATCTGGGATTTCACCAATACGGTTGTTGTCCAGTGAGTTGACGAACAACCGCAACTTTGCGTCAACTTCCCCAGCCACTTCATCCGTGAATGCAAAAAGATCAGTGGCTTCATCCTCAAAAACATCTGCCCAAACCGTTGCGGCGTCGTCAAGAAGCACCAGCGAGAGATTGACCCTTGCCCGGTTACCCGACCGGCGGAACCTGCCGCGAAGGTTGTAAGTTGTTCTTCCTGTCGTGCCGATGGACATGTCGCGCACCTTGATCCCCGTACGCCGGGACAATCCGTAGACAATCTGCTCGTGCAAATCCTCAGCGGCAGCCTTGGTTTCTTCGTCAGGCGGTGCGGCAACAAGCCTTTCAACTCCTATAGTAGGCACCTCGTTGGAGCGGCTGCTGACGGTTAATTTATCTGGCCGCCACTGGAAGCACTGAATTGGGCGAGGGATATTCTTTAGCTTGAAACTGCCCGCATCCGAGAAACCCGCGCATTGTTTTTCTGATAGCTGATTGTAGACATCGGCGGAAATTAGAACGCCCCCAGGCGGCGCCTCGGTCTGCAGACGACAAGCAATGTTTATGCCTGTTCCGTACAAGTCGGTTTCATCTTTTACGATATCACCCATATGGATGCCCATGCGCAGTCGAGTGTTCGGGTGTTCCGCAAGGCCGCTCTGCACTTCCAGAGCCGCAAGAACGGTCGACGCGGCATTTGGATAGGCCACAATCCAGCCGTCACCCATCCGTTTTAGAACTTCACCTTCATGCTTTGCGACAATTGGCTCGAAGAGTTTGTCACGCAATTCATGGACCAAGTCGATTGCAGCGCTTTCGTCCTGCGCCATCATTAATGAGTAATCCACCAGATCGGCTGCCTGAATGAACGCAAAACGGCGTGACATGTTGTTTCTGTTTCTCCCCAAATACTCTCAGGATGCCAATTTTGGGTCTCGCAGAATGGCGGGTCTCAACTCTTCGAGACTTACTGGTCATAGGGGCGTTGTCAAACCAAATGGCTTTAACGAGTGCGGCCGCTCTGGGCTCGATGCGGACATTCAGTTAATAACGCCCAATGTCTGCAATGCGGACAAAGCTGACGCTTGCGATATGGCTACCAACGTCTGCTATTGCTCCGGGCAATCAATAAATGATAACTTTGGATGGTGTTACATTAGTCGAGAAATAGCATTATCTAAGTTTTAGAGACGTTTTCCAGTAGGCTTGGCTACATTTTCTGACAAATGAAATCCTTTCGCTTGAAAATTAGCTAAGCGCGCAGCGCCATCACCACTTGTTGATACAGCATCCAAAATCTGCCAGCATACTTTGAAATGTCTTACTTCGAACGTCATGTGAGTATTTTTGCGAGTTTGATGTGTACAAAAACTCAAAGCGACTATTGACGATATTGGCGGCAGATGTTGCTGGGTTTACGAAGCTCGTTTCTGAGGATGAAGAGGCTACCCTACATCGTCTCGCAGAGCTTCGTTCGATTATGGACCCGATTATCGAGTCCTATGGAGGCAGAATCGCAAACACGGCAGGCGATAGCGTGCTGGCGTGTTTTGACAATCCGTCCGGCGCGGTAGAAGCAGCTATTTCTATTCAAGAACAACACAATGCCAACAACGCTCAGCTTAGAACAAGCGACCGTATGAGGTACCGGATCGGCATCAATATTGGTGAGGTGGTTCAGCAACCCAACGGTGATTTGCTGGGTCATGGAGTGAATGTAGCATCCCGACTTGAGACGATTTCGGAACCCGGTGGTATCTGTTTAGCCGAAAACGTTATTGAGCAAGTCAAAGGAAGCTTGGATTACCGATTCACAAAAATCGGCGAGCATTTTGTCAAAAACCTTGATCAACCATTGAAGGTATACAAAGTAGGCGAGGCCACCCTGCCAATCTACGAGAAGGCCGTGCGTAGACTTCAAGCTTGGGTTCGTGGGCAGTACTTTTTGCCCCTTTTGTTCGCGGTTGTATTAATATCTATTGGCTTCTCAGCCTTTGCCCTTCTGTCAAACAAATCCGACGAAGCCAAAAATTTTGACCCTGAATACCTCGAGGACTTTCTGACGTTAGATCCATCTCCGGAAGAATTGCTCGATTTTTTTGATTTGGTAACCGTCGGCGAATACAGGGATTCGACTTACTACGTAATCAGAACGTGGGGCGCAGAATTTGAGATTCTTGAAAAGGTTTCCGAAGCCTTAGGTGGCCACCTCGTTACCATCACTGACGAAGAAGAAAATGACTTTGTGTATCAACTGACGCTGGAAGATGATGGGCACTGGGCGTTTGAAGGAAACCTCGCTCTGGGACCATTAATTGGTTTGGTGCAGGACCCTGAAGGCGCGGAGCCTGATGGTGGCTGGAGATGGGCAAATAGTGAGCCCATAAATTTCTCCAATTGGAAGCGAGGTAGTCCCGACAACAGCAGCGGCAATCAGGATTTCGGAAATTTTCAAGGCCCTAATGTTCCCAAAACCAGCCCTCTATGGAACGACACAACAGTATGGAAGCGTTCATTCATAGTTGAGGTTCCCAAACCTTAATTCCGCAATGTACCAGACACACTTTTGCGGAAGGTTCATAAATCAAGCCTGGTGCTTGACTGATTCCAGAACACCTCACTAGCATCAGTGATAAGTATTCTGGTGGAGTATTGGTGATATGCGACTTTTTTTCGTTTTAATTTTAATTTGTTGTGTTGGGTTTTTAGGCGTAAAACCGGTTGTGGCCGATTTCGCAAACGCCCAAAAAAGACTGGAATTCTTCTCCGCGAATAGTTCCTACCGAAATGCCTGGTGCCCGGAACGTAAGCCTTCCAAATTCACAACCGCACCGATCACTCAACCCTTCAAAACAGCATCCGGCAAAGACCGACCTCCCGCTGTTTTTATGAATGAGCTCGGCGCAGCAAATTCCCATCTACTTCGTACCGGTTCCAAAGCGGACGCCAGCCAGATTGCCGATCAGCTTGCAGTTGCCGCTCAAGCCAGAGCATTCGAAAAACAAGGTTTATACGATGGCGTGAAGATAGACGCAGCCTGGTGGCAAGCGAACATCTTGCTCAACTTGTCTATGGTGTACGGTTCGCTAAGCGCAATTCTGGGAAAAAATGACCCAAGGGTTGTCACAATTGCAGATTGGGGAGATAGACTTGCAGCAAGAGCTGGCTCAGTAGGCGGTTTTGAACAGATGTATGGTAAAGAAGGCCATGCCGCCCGTGCGGCTGGGCTTTTGGCATGGGGTGCAGAAACAGGAAATCGCAAGGCGTTCAAAAAAGGTGAAAGAGACTTAGCATATTTAGCACGGCAAATGCGCCCGAATGCCCCTTTGGCCGGTACATTTGACCAAGCTCGCAACAAACGTCCGGCCAAACGACAACTACACTACACGTTTATCACATACGGATACCTCGTGCTTGCGATGGATGCATCGCGGCGTGGTGGTGGAAAAGGCTTTAGGCATAAGAGCCGTCAGACAGATATCCATGGAGCATTGGTATGGCTTGTTCAATCATCAGTCGCGCCGAAAAATCCAGTTGGATTAAGTGGTCCCCAAGACACCTTTTTCTGGACTACGCGAAGCGATAGGTACCACAATCTCGCTTGGGCGGAGGCTTATCTTCGCAACTATCCTAACACCGAAGCAGGATTGCTTTTGAAAAGAAAGCTCAAAGGCAAACGTTCGCGCGGCGTGTTTGCCGGGTGGTATGGTGGCAACCTGACCTGTTCTCTTGGCCCGGGCAGTTAGGCCCAACCAAGTTTCGTGAGTGCCGCTTGTTTGCGCTTAAAAATTGGCGCAACAAAGTTGGGAACCTGTCATCACGTGCCATGTTCATTAAATTCATAGTGTAGCGTAGTGTACGAGAAACACCGGCACCAGTGAGCTTGTGGTGCCAACCTCTTGGACTACGCGGTACAATGTTGATTGGTTTCTTAGTCGTGGCTGGAAACAAAGCCGACGTTCGTGCACCATGCAGTATCAGGCACTATGGGCTCGCTGCAGACGTTCGCTGCGCAGTGCATCAGTGACCGCTATGCGGACAAACCTGCCTCCGCCTGGCGTTCGCTCTGCAATTCTCTGGTCTCGCAAGCCTTGTGTGATATCCATGTTGAAATGTGATCAGGAACCGAGGGCAAATTGTGCCGGACTCACAGGACAACGCTTATGAACAAACCCTTCGAGCCGAACTTGTTCGAGCGCGTGACCGTGAGGCCGCGACGCGGGAAATCCTGACTGTCATAAGCCAAAGCCGCGACGATGAGACGCCAGTTTTTCAGACAATCGTAGAAAACGCAGCGCGGTTGTGTAGTGCTCCGATGACCTTTGTGGTTTTGATCAATGAGGACCATACCGAATGGAAAATTGCTGCTGCCACGGGGGAAGCGACTACTATGATGAAGGTCGGCAACGTCTTTCAAGTCGGCCGAGAATTTGCACCTTACAAAAGCGTCAAAACGCGTCGGATCGTCGAAGAACCTGATATACGCGAGACGGAGTTCTACAAATCCAGGCATGCGGATGCGATAAAATTGGTGGACGTCGATGGTATCCTGTCGCGTGTGTTCGTCCCGCTTGTTTCGCAGGGGAAATCTCTTGGCAATCTGGTTCTGCTGCGACGAGAGGTCGGCAAATTCGCACCTGACGACCTGCTTTTGGTCGATAACTTTGCCACCGAAGCCGTCATCGCCATCGAAAACGCGCGACAGTTTAGAGCCTTGGAAAAGCTGAATGCAGAACTTGGAGACCGCGTCGAGGAACAGGTAGGCGAGATTGAGCGAATGAGCCGTCTTAAACGCTTTCTTCCAAACGCTGTCGCCGACACGGTGATCTCCTCAGGCTCTGAGGCCTTGTTGAAAAGCCATCGCTCCCTTTTGGGTGTTATTTTTTGTGACATTCGTGGGTTCACGGCATTTTGCGAAACTGCGGAACCCGAAGAAACCATCGAGGTGTTGCAGACCTATCACGAGGAAATGGGGAAGCTGATCAACGCGCATGGAGCGGGCGTCGACCACCGCATGGGCGACGGGATTATGGTGCTGTTTAACGACCCGTTGCCCTGCGAGGACCCTGCCGGTGACGCGGTTAGGCTCGCGGTCGCGATGCGCGCTAAAATGGTTGAGTTGTCCAAGCAATGGAAGCGGCTTGGTCATAGACTTGGGTTTGGCGTGGGCGTATCGCTCGGATATGCAACTGTAGGCATGGTCGGGTATGAAGATCGATCAGACTACACCGCCTCGGGCACTGCGATCAACGTGGCGGCACGTCTCTGCGATATGGCCGAGGACGGTGAGATACTGCTCAGCACCCGCGCGGCGATCGCCGTGGAAGAGGAATTCCCGTCGGTTTCAGCAGGAGAGGTCACGCTCAAAGGTATCCGCGAACCAGTTGAGGTTTTCCGGATGACTTTCGACAATGCAGAGTAGAATAGCAGGCATTGGCGACGGTTGCTCTGAAGGCCGCTTTGGGCCTCAAGGCAGTCATCCGAGTCATTTTGTCAGATGACTGCTGTCGCGCGCTAAGCGGCCGTTGCTTGTCTGAAATTTCCGATTTTTGATTTGGGCGACCGCTTTCATGAAAACCAGACGCTAGCCAGAAATTGGCGAATGACTGAGTTGCGGGACGAAGGCGGCGTTCGCTGCGGCTCTGAATACTTCGAAAGTTTGCAAAAAACCGTATGTCTAGAGATGAACCGAATAGATCGACCACTTCTCCGAAAACCCCTTAAGCAGATGTTCGCCCTCATCCCTCAGGTTATGGCCTGAGCCGGCAACCAAGTCTCGCACGGTTCTGGAGACGAGCAATTGATCGGCTTCTGCTAGTGCTGATACGCGGGCGGCTAGATGGACAGCCACACCTGCTATTTCGTCGCCGCGAAGCTCACATTCCCCTGTATGCAAGCCACAGCGGACAGAAAGCCCCAAATCACGAGCGATGGAAACGATTTTCTTTCCGCATGATATGCCCCTGCCAGGACCATCAAAGGTTGCAAGCAGTCCGTCACCGGTTCCTTTTACCAGTCGCCCATTATGCTCAGTGATGGCTTGAGCACACAGTTGGTCATGTTGGTTAAGCAGGTCTTTCCACGCAGCATCACCCAATTGATGGGCAAGATCCGTAGATCCAACAATATCGGTAAACAAAATAGTCGCCAAAACTCGTTCGCTCGGAAGGAGGGGTTTCTCACCGGTGACGTAGGCCTGAATTTCTTCAATGATCCTTTCGGAGTCTCCAACCCAGGGAAAATGATCTTCCCCGGGCAGCTCCTTGAACTGGGCGCCTGAAATCCGATCTGCAATCCAACGCCCTTCTTCTATATGCGCGTCTCGATCACCAGTGCGGTGCAACACGAGAGTTGGCACGTGGACGGCGGGGAGAACATTGGTCAAATCTATCTCGGTATTCATCTTAAGAAGAGTCACAGCCGCACCGGGACTGGCGCTTCTCCTTAGGTATGCGCATGTCCGTCGCATAAATGCCTCATCATTGGCCTTGCTGGGCGCATAGTGCTCCAAGTCCATCAAGTTACCCCACTCTCGTTCGACGAACTCATAGTCCTTTTGACGTTCTTCAGGAGTGGGCGCCCAGGGATATTCCGGGCTCCATATGCGCTTGCCGAATGCGCCAAACATAACAAGCGCAGATGTTCGTTCAGGGTGTGATGCGGCAAAGAAAGCGGCTAGGTTGCCACCTTCTGAAAAACCGATCAGTGCCGCGCGCGACGAGTTTGCAGCATCCATAACCGCAAGCAAATCGTCAGCGCGTTCTTCAAGCGTAGGCAGTTGATCGTTTGAAACCCTGTCTGAAAGGCCAGTTCCACGCTTGTCAAAAAGGATCAATCTCGCAAACGACGCAATTCTGGACAAGAAACGGTTTAGCGTCGGTTCCTCCCAGCAAAGCTCCACATGAGAAACCCAACCAGGCACATAAACTACATCTAAGTCACCTTCACCGACCACCTGGTAAGCGATGTGAGTATCCCCGCTTTTGGCGTACTTGGTTTCAACTGGGTTCATCTCAGACTAGCGTTCTGCAGTTGGAAAAGTTGATCCAACATATCATACAGATATTGCGTAAGAGAGGTTGAGTTTCTTGTCAGCGAATTTGAGGGAATAGCCAGGGTCGCCAAAACTTCCGTTCTGGGCTCGATGCGGACATTCAGTTAATAACGCCCAATGTCTGCAATGCGGACAATGCCGTTGTTTACGTGGCTTCGAAACTCTAGCCGTGTAGGCGAACAGAACAGAAGGCTGCTCTTGCTATAAGGCGGAGTCTCAGATGGCGAGTTTGGCGTATTTCGTTGCGGGCGTGCCGGCCTGTAGCCATAGTCCTGACCGAACGAAGTAGGAGATGCACCTCATGCCCGCCCGCAACAGATTTGCCGAACTGCATGCCGAGATCACTGAATGGCGGCGGGACATTCATGCTCATCCCGAACTGCGGTTCGAAGAACATCGAACTGCTGCAAAGGTGGTCAAATTGCTCACAGAGTTTGGCTGCAATGATGTGGTCTCTGGCGTCGGCCGGACCGGGGTCGTGGGCGTGATTCACGGTCGAACGCAGGCATCAGGCAAGGCGATTGGGTTTCGAGCGGACATGGACGCATTGCCAATTCCGGAAACCACAGGTTTATCGTACGCCTCGACTAATCCTGGCGTTATGCACGCATGCGGTCATGACGGACATACTGCAATGCTGCTTGGTGCTGCGAAATACCTAGCCGAAACGCGCAATTTCAACGGTACCGTAGTGCTGATATTCCAGCCCGCTGAGGAAGGTAGCGGTGGCGCGCGCGCGATGCTTGACGATGGATTGATGGACCGTTGGGGCATTCAGGAAATTTATGGGATGCATAATTGGCCGGGCATTCCAGCTGGTCAGTTTGCAGTGCGCGACGGACCGCAAATGGCCGCTACTGCGTTTTTCGAACTCACAATCAAAGGCAAGGGAGGCCACGCAGCGCTACCTCATATGGCGGTGGATACAACGGTGGCTGCTGCGCAGGTGATTACCGCGCTACAGACCATCGCGGCACGCAACATCGACCCGCTAAAATCCGTTGTTGTTTCCACCTGTGGACTGCGCAGTGACAGCAATACCTTCAACGTTATCCCGGACGAGATAAAATTGCGTGGTACGGTGCGCTATTTCGATGCTGATGTACATGAGATCGTGCAAAAACGCCTAGGCGAGCTTGCCGAACTGACGGCGCAGGCAAACGGTGCAAAAGCACATCTAGATTACACTTCACGCGTGCCACCCACCATCAACAACCCAGAGGCCGCTGCGCGCGCTGCTAAGGTGGCACAGGCAATTTCCGGCGATGTTATCCGTGAATTCGACCCGGTCATGCCCGGCGAGGATTTCTCTGAAATGCTGGCCGAACGGCCCGGAGCTTATCTCTTCATCGGCAATGGTGACAGCGCTGCCCTGCACAACCCGGCCTACGAATTCAACGACGACATAATCCCGGCAGGCAGTACATGGTACGCAGAGATGGCGGAGAGGCGCATGCCAATTTGATCAGGAGTAGCTGTCCCAATATGACAACCGCTGTACTAAGAAACCTGTTTCCCGGTTAGATGGTTTGCCGTCGGTTGGTTAGTAGGAAGAGATGACTTTGCACTTAAGTCATGCTCTTTCTTGCGGCTATTCCTGGGCCCTGTGCCGCTTCGATCGGCAGCAGATCTTCTCGAAATTGCGGTTATGCTGCGGGCAGCAGTCGCCGCTTGTAGCGGGCCTTGCGCTTCCACAAAGGATTGGCAGATCGAATACGCATAGGTCATGATTTCTGGCGAGAAGGTTTCGAATTTTGTGAGGGTAGCCACAGTTAGAAAGAGAGCCATGCCTCGCATGAACAAATGATAATGTTGAAGAGGGTTCTGCACTTCGCGCTCGATCAAACGGGAAAGGCAGTATCCGCCTAGTCAACGGCACCTTCCCGCGTAAGAATTTGTCCTTACAGTTCGTAGTTTTCCAAATACGTCGGATTTCGCTCCGCGCTGCGCTGATTGGCACGATTTGAGTCGTCCGGTTAGACCGTTAGTGCGGTTTGGTTAAATGACGAACAGATTGCTGTTCAGATTTAGATAGCAAGCGGAATCTCCCAATCGACTAACGGTCTACTGGACAAGGTGTAAGAAATCCTATGGTTAAATCGACCAAACCTTGTGCGGCACATGCTTGAGCATGAAGCTAATCAGCGAAAACTCGACCGTCTGTTTTAATCAAAACGCATGCCCACCATCACCCGTGTATTGAATTTGTGAGACATTATCGCAAAAAAGCCCCGCGCAGAGGCAGGAGTTATTTGGCCGCTAGCCCATTGTTGCGAGAACTGCGACGCGCCGAACTCGTACCCCCTCATTAAAATCGTAAATCCCCATCAAGGCGCGCCGCCTCACTCTGATAGATTTGCCGTTTGTTCAAATTGCGCCCATAGGATGAAAAGTGCGGTAGCCTTCTGACATTCAAAAATCGCAATTCAATCTTCGAACAGATAATGAAAAGCTCGTGGGGCGACACGCCGAACTCAACAACCCCCTAAAATCCGGCTAGAAAGACCGGATCACCCAAAAATCTTCACGTGCCGCCCACGGGAAGAGGATCGCATTGTGGCAAAGTTGTGTCCACGGCTCGTTCTGAAACTTACTGTTCGCACTTTGGAAACAGACTATTTCGACTGAGCTTGCCGTATTACGGGAATCCCCCAATTTTAGGCAAGGCGCCGATTGAGTAGTGTGGGATCACATTATCAACTTACCCCCTCGTGATGAAGATAGGGGCTGGCCCGAACCCCCTCAGCCAGCCCCTACGATTGTTCTAGGGTCAGGACCTTTTAAAACGCCCCAACCTCAATCGCAGCTATTGTAAACCGAAGACGTTTGAAAAATTCGGGCTATGACCGCTGAGCGGACAAACCTGACATTCGGAACTACTCCGTGTAGTCTATTGGGATTGATTAGGGAGGCTTCGAAATGACCAATCCCAATGAAGTCGCACATCATTACCATTCTGGTCACTTGCTCAAGCGGATTTCCGATGGTTGCGCAGCACTGGACTTGACGCCGCCAATTTCCCACGACGCTTTGGCCCCGGTTGACGAGTTTCACATTGGCGGACGCCTCGCGACCGAACCGTTTGTGAAGGCTCTCGGCCTTTCGTCCGAAAGCCGGGTTGTCGATTTTGGATGCGGTCTCGGTGGTCCGGCGCGCTATGTCGCTGCGGCTACCGGGGCGCATGTAACTGGCGTCGATTTGACCGCTGAGTTTGTAGAAACAGGACGCGCTCTTACAGAATGGACAGGTTTGTCTGATCGGGTGCAACTCATCGAAGGCAGCGTGCTCGAGTTACCGTTAGAAGCCGCGTCAATGGACGTCGCATATATGATCCATGTTGGCATGAACATCGCGGACAAATCCGGCATAGCGCGTGAGGCAAAACGGGTTCTCAAGCCGGGAGGCATCTTTGCAATCTACGATGTGATGCAAGTGGGAGAGGGGGAAATGGACTATCCTGCGCCTTGGGCGTCTTCTTCAGATCAAAGTGCGCTTGCTCCGCCTGATACATATGAGGCTGCTTTGAAGTCCGTTGGTTTTGAGGTGAGTGACCGGATCGACCGCACTGCATTCGCTAAACAGTTCTTTGCGGATCTGGCAGCCGCGCAAAGCCGTTCAGATGGCCCTCCACCTTTGGGTCTTCATCTGATCATGGGCGAAGACACTGCACTTAAGGTTCAACACATGGTTCGGAACATCGAACGTGGTTTGATTGCCCCAATTGAACTTCACGCGCGCTTGCCAGTTTAGACCACTGTCCATTTGGTGGTTGTACGGTCTGGTCAAACATTTCTGGATGACATCCGTTTGATGTTTAGTCGCCTAAATCAGAAATAACGGACTTTAGACGACGGATGGCTTCCGCGCTTATGCGATCCTTGTCCACAGTGAGGGAATAGCCCTCATCCTCCTCGTGGATGATCGGGCTCTCTCGCGCAGCGGCTTCGTAGGTTGCTGTTGCCGCGTACGTGCGAATCGGGTTTTGAAATCCTTTCACCTGAACCGGCTCACGCTCTTCAACCGAGAGCCAATCTTTCACCAAAGAATAGGTTTCTGCTGCCAGCAATATGCCTCCAGGATCGCATTCAGCCTCAAGCCTTGCAGCAAGATTTACTTCTCGCCCAATTGCAGTGTAATCCATCCGATCATTGGAACCGAAATTGCCTATTGTGCAGTAGCCCGTGTTGATGCCTATGCGGGCCTGAAATGGTCGATCAATCAAGCCTTTGCGCCGCCATCCAGTTTGTAGGTCGTTCAAGGCGCGTTGCATGTCGATCGCCATCCGAACGCAAGCGGCTGCATCTTCCTTTGCGCCCAGACTTTCGGGTTCGCCAAAATACAGCATCACCGCATCCCCAATGAACTTGTCGAAATATGCGCCGTGTCTCTGGGCGATCTTGGACATTTCCGACAGATACTCGTTCAGTAACGAGGTCAGTTCCTCTGCTTCAAGCTGATCAGTAATCTCGGAAAAATCGACAATGTCGGAGAAGAATATCGTGAGTTTGCGGCGGCGACTCTCGATAGCCGCTTGCTGGTTACCGGCTATAATTGACCGATAAAGTTGAGGCGGCATGTACTTGGCAAGCTGTTTGGATACGTTCTCCAGGGTCTTGTTCGATTCACGCATTTGGTTCAGCAAATACAAGTTATCCAAAGCGATATTTGCCTGCGCTGCAAACGTCTTGAGAATATCGAATTGCTCTGTTTGCAGCTTACCGATCGAATGCCGCAACACGGCAAGAGCTCCAACGGTCTGCCCACCTTGAGAAATTGGGACCATCGTTACGGCCCGCGCTCCAGACGCAAGGAAGTTGCCAGCACCAATTCGAAACTGATCTTGTGCCGCCGCGACGTCTGGCAAATCAATCGCCTTGCCATTCAAAATGACGTGGCCGTGGATAGTCTCTGGATGAAGAGGAGCTGGAAAGCGGCGCCGCCAAGCCTCGACACCAGCTGGTTCTGGGCCGGAGATTGCGCCCAAAATCAGTTTGTTTCCTTCCCTCAATCCGATGCTGATTGTCGATTTTGGAAACAGTGTTTGACCCGCTTCAACAATGGAGTTGAAAACCGGTTGGGGATCTCTAATAGAGCTGTTTACCACGTCCAGGATTTTGGCCGTCGCCACTTGTCGATCCAGCGCTTCCTTCAGCCGGATTTCCAAAGCCTCTAACGCGTCAGCTGTTTTGTTGGGCGGATCAGGCACGAGGTCCGGTTGCGATGTTCTCTGACCCTTTGACATGTCGATCATCCTTTTGGGTGATTAACTATCAACCAGGTCGTAATGTTTGATGGATCGAGACTCGACGAGCTCCGCTTTTGCTGGATCAATGTGCGGGCTTTGGTAGTCTTCTCCCACGAAGGCCCTAAGGGCCTCCAAGCTCTCCCATACCATGACAAAACTGAATTCTCGTGGGGAATCCTCTCTCGGGGCCCCCGGAAGAACGCGCACGATCCCCGGAGTACTATTCATTAGGGGAATAGCCGTTTCATGAAAAAAGCGGCCAAACTCAGCCTCTTTTCCGGGACGTGTTGTCACCTGAAAGATACGCATAATCATACACAATCCTCCCAAAGGTCGGGTTCTTGGATGTATGTATGCCTCAGGAATTCATACTAGCACACTTGGTTGGGACTGTCTGCTGCGGGCTCGGTTCGCGCATTCGGTAGGTTCGCAAGTGGGTCTGCTTTGCCTGTCCTTAGGGTAGTAAGCAGTTTGTGGTAATCTTCCAACAACAAACCGGGGGGTGATATGGCTAAAACTGCTTTGATTACTGGTGCTTCAAGCGGGATAGGCCGAGCGACGGCTATCGATCTTGCTGCAAAAGGATGGCGAATACTCGCGCATGGACGGCGCGAGGAAGCGCTTCAAGAAACGATTGCCAGTGTCGAGGCGGCCGGTGGCACGGGCGAATGGTTTGCAGAAGAAATGGGCGACATGAATTCTGTGGCCGCTCTCGCAGACTGGGCGACACAGACTGAGCGATTGGATGCGATGGTCCATTGCGCCGCCAAGTTCACCTATGGCGCTGTCTCGACTGATCGGTTTGCAGATTGGGACACATCCATCGACCAAGTATTGCGGGCAACCATCCGACTTACCGCGCATGTCTTACCTGCGGTCCGTGAAGCAGAGGGAGCATTTGTTTTTATCTGCGGGCCGACATCTTGGGTTGGCTGGAAAAATCACGCCATTCATTGCGCCCTCAGACACGCTCAAGCTGGTTTCGCGAAGGCCCTATTCGAAGACGTCCGAGAAGACGGTGTTCGCGTCACCCTTGTGCACCCCGGGTTTGTAAATACTCCAAACGTGTCCGACGCAGGCAAAGACCGCTCTAAAATGATTCAGCTTGAAGAAATTTCGACGCTAATCTCGACTGCGATAATGCTACCCAACAACACCTGCGTGACAGAGCTCACGCTGCGCCCCCAAAGGACGCCTTATTTGTGAAAGGCTCGCTACGGCTGGTTGTTCAAAAGGCGTCGATCCAAGAACGCAGCAAATGCTGCAAGGGAACGTCGCAGAATGCGGACCGGCCCGCGTGACGCTTCCACCATGTCGTCGTGTTGGTTCGACCGAGCTTCGCCGAGTTCGGCTTGTGCTGGATCGACGTGAGGGCTTTCATCGTCTCTCCTAGGACAACCTTTGGAGCTGTCCCACCTGTCCGGATCAATTACAAAGCTGGACTCGCTAAGCAACACTGATCTTCCTGCGCTTGGGAAAACCTGAACGACACCCGCATCTGCATTACAAGATCTAAAATCGTTCAGATATTGGTTTGCACGCTAAATATGGGGATTTCGCCCTTACCCTTGATGTCGCGAATGCCCTCTGCTTTCACAGTGAAACGGTCGGGCAAAAGTTTGGCGGTGTTCTCCGTGACAATGATTTGGCCAGGCACACCTTGGCTTTCCATTCGTGACGCCAGATTTACCGCATCACCCCAAAGGTCATATGCAAACTTGCGCTTGCCAATGACGCCGGCCACAACCGGCCCCGAATTCACCCCAACTCTCAAATTAACATTGAAATGCGTGTGCGCACTGATCGCGATCGCGGCCTTGTGCATCTCCATCGCAAGCTCAATTGCGATTTCAGCATGGTTGCGCTTGTCTTCGGGTACCCCGACAACAACCATGTAGGCATCACCAATCGTTTTTATTTTTTCTGCGCCATAGCGGCCCGCCAAATTATCAAATTCAGTGAAAATCAGATTCAGGGACTCAACAAGTTCGGCTGCAGAAAGTTGCGAACTCGCAGCTGTGAAGTTCGCGATATCTGCGAAAATAACCGATACTTCTCGATGTTCATTTGCAATAACGCGCTCGCCATTTTTCAATCGCAAAGCAATTGGGGCCGGCAAAATATTGTGTAACAACTTCTCGGCTCGTTCATATTCGCGCTTCATACCTTCTTCTGCGGTTTCAACCAGATACTGATTAATTCCAAGATAGAAGACCAATGCCGAGCTTACGCTGATAGTGTTCAAGGCAAAGAGGAAAATCATAGACACGTCGGGCATAATTACCCAAGGCTGCAATGTGATTGCCAGTACACCGACAAAGACGGCAAAAGCAACGAGTGCTGTGCAGATCATTGCTTTGCGTGCCCATGAAAACTGCGGAGTAACTAGGCATACAATGGCAGACACAAGCGGGAAGAGCCAAAACATTGCTCCGACACCTGCATAGAGCGTACCAAGCAAAGCGTGCAGCGGTATTTCTCCGAAATAGAGGAGATGGACATACCACATAGGGCCTTGGCGATGCCGCCAAAGAAAACCGTATACGGCGAACAAAACCGTCACGGCGATGTTGTAGTACGCCATCGTGGTGACGCCGTTCAGGGCAAAAATGAGCGCCCACGAACCGTGAGAAAAGCTCGCAACCCAAGGTCCAAGCCGGTGGAACATGTAGAACCGCGCCTCTTTACCTTCGATCCCCGGCGGCGTCCAAAGCATAAGTTCGATGGTTCGCTGGATAAAATCAAACATGAGAAACCTCCAGCCAATCATCGCAAAAGTCCACCAAGTGACCTGATCCACTCAGAAGAGGGTGCCGCATTGTAAAGGCCCAAAAATCTGTTCGGATCTATTCTTGTGACACAGCATAAGCCACAATTCGACACGCTATATCGCCGCTAGTATTGGTTCAACGGACACACAGTTTAAGTTATCACATTTGGCCGCTGTGGGCTCGAAGCAGTCTTTCGCCGCGTAATGCATCAATGACCGCTGTGCGGACATTCCGGACACTTGATTATCCAATCTCTGCTTGGCTCCAATCTAAACTATGGAGGCCCATTCGGACACGACGGCCCACCCCAACGCATTGGTCCCACAACAGCTAACTGCCGAGATTTGCCCTGCCGCAGATGTCGTGCACGACTGCGATACGGGTGAAGCGCAACACGAGCATCCGGCAAGCATGCCCTTCTGCGCGATGCCTGACACATCAGCAAGCGCGTACAGCGGTTTTGTTGGTGGATTTGTCGTATCCCGTGGTGGAGATAGTGACGCGCGGTCTAGATCGAAGTCGTCTGATACAGGGAAAATGTCGCCCTCAAGCACGGTCCCCCAGATGCCGATGTCTTTGATCTTTTCCGCCTCTACCTCGAATGGGTCTTCTTCAAGGATGGTGAAGTTCGCGAACTTGCCGGGAGTGATCGAGCCAATCTCATCCTCCAATCGAAGGGATTGGGCTGCATCGATGGTTACAGCCCGCAAAGCGTCTTCTACAGATAAGCGGTGTTCGGGACCAGCCACGCGGCCAGATACTGTCGTCCGGTTCACACCAGCCCACACGAGAAACAGCGGTTCACCCGGAGCCATTGGTACGTCTGAGTGGAAAGAAATCGGGGTTCCACTGGCCTTGATTGGGCCAAGGGGCACGATGTCATCCGCACGGTCCGGGCCAAGCCCAAGCTCGCTATATCGATCTGACAGCGCGGTTACGTAGTATGGATTGCCGCTGACGATGCAGCCCAGTTCAGCGATCCGCATTGCTTGATCTTCTCTTGCATAACCGAAGTGGACCAGTGTCGTGCGGTGATCGGCGCGCGGCATCCGGCGCATGTTTCGCTCAACAGCGTCCAAGATCAAGTCCACGGCAAGGTCGCCGGTTTGATGAACATGCAACTGGTAGCCTGCCTCCCAGTAGGCATCGAAAACAGGATTGAACTCATCCGGTTGCATAATCCACTCGCCGTGGAAATCGCCGCCGACATAGGGCTCCGAGACCTGCATGGCCAAACTGTAAACAGCGCCATCGGCGAAGAGTTTCACCTGCTTCGGCATGAAAGCCGTCTTGCCTTCACCCCATTCGAGTAGTTTTTCCGTCTCTTCGATCATCGTGCCGTTTTGGAGGTGCAAGGCAGCCAGAGATTTCCCGTCGGGTATGAAATAGGTCCTGAGCGGTGCGTCAGGCCCGGAAAAGACGGCGTTGGTTGCTTCTTGCAGAGGGCGCGACAGCACGCCTCCCGGTTCCGCAGCAACCGTGACGCCTGCACGGTGCATATACTCGCGCGCCAGCCTGAGACCAGCGCCCAGACGCTCTGGTGTTGAAAGCACCGGTGCAACTGCGGGAAGAACGGCAAACATGCCCGCCTCGAAGAAATACCCGTCTTCAAAGCTCGACTGCTCAAGCGCAAGCCCCGCAAAGCCATTTACGAAGTCTTCGGTGATGCCCAGAAACTCCAATGCGGGCGTGTTCAAGATAAGTTCGTGTGCAGATCGGTGGACTATGATGATTGGGCGTGTGCTGCTGATCTCGTCGAGTTGTGCACGCCTGATCTCGCCATGAAAAAAGTGGTGGTATCCCCATGTCAGTAACAAGGCGTCGGGATCATCCATTGCCGCTTCAGCGGCTTGCAAGCGAGACTTATAATCCGCTTCATCCTCGGCGGCCTTCGAAAAGCCAGTCGGAATATTCCAATCCTCAATCGATATGATCTCGGAGGTCAGGGTCAATCCGGCGAGGAAAGGGTGCACATGCTGGTCGATCAAACCGGCAATGATCACCTTGTCAAAAAACCGTTCGTCCAGCCGAAACGGCTGCGAACCAATCCGATTAACGATTGCATCGCGCGATCCCGCGGCCAGAATACGGTCTCCGACCACGGCGACCGCGTTGATTGCTGGGTCGTTGTCCTCCATGGTGATGACGCGCTGCGCTGTGTAAACAGTGATTTCGGGCAGCGTCTGAAGCTGGCTTCCAAAATCCTGCAATGACGAGGCCGCATGAGTTGAGGTGGCATGAGAAATCGCGATCATTGACGCGCTGCCGAGGATGGTCATTGCCGTGCGGCGGGTAACGTTCAGTTTGGTCATGGCTCTTAATGCTCAGTAAGGCGAAATTTGCCTGAGCCTAGCATCGAGATGATCTTAGGTGGAAAGGAAAACTGCTGCCGATATCGAATTGAGCGCCAAGTTTCCCAAGCAAAATGATGCTATGATTTAGCGACTGACCTCGACCGCTTTGGGCTCGAAGCAGTCGTTCGCCGTGCGGTACAGCAATGACCGCTCTGCGGACGAAGCCGCCGGACTGCATAGCCTGCTTGATTTTGTTTTCTCAGATTGGAAGGCCTGCTCTTAGCCATCCATCCCTCCATTGCTCCGAGCATTCGGGAACGCTGAAAATGGGGAGTCTCGTTTGTTCTTTAATGTCTAGATCCGGACGAAGCTCCTTCAGTTCAGATACCGCAGCCCTCGCTGACTCTAGGTCTCCGTTTTGAGCCAAGGATGCGATGAGCATGAGATGCGTAATCACGAATTTCGCCCTAATGGCCAAGGCGTTTCGATTGGCCTCAACGGCTTCAGCATAGCGGCCAAGTTGGAAAAATGCGGAGGCCTGCCCGACATAGGCTGCGTGCCGCATCGGATCTTTCGGACTGAGATTGATTGAGTGTGTCGCGTGTTCCAGGGCTTCTTCGGGTCTGTCGAGAAAACTCAGATTGATGCTAGCGAGCATGTGAACGGTCGCAGCGTTTGGATTTTCGGCCAATGCTTGTTTGAAAACTGCGCGAGCTCGCGGCAAGTCTTGTGCAAGCATAGAGATCGAGTGTGCGGCGTAGGCCAACGCAATTCCATCTGCGCGATCGCTCAACAATACACGTTCTGCTGCAGCAACAGCTGCCTTCGGCCCTTCGTCAATCGGTTTCAGTCCTTGCACCATCCTTTGGATATGCAACCACGCAAGTAATCCAGCTGCCGACGAATAATCAGGATCGCGCTCCAACGCCAGACGCGTAAGGCGAATGGCCTCACGGTTGTCTTCGTCCGTCAGCAGGTGAAAATGTGACTGGGCCCGAAGATAAAGTTCATAAGCGTCGAGATTTTCTGTCGGTTTCGCCCGAGCGCGAACTGTCTCGGCACGGCGAACGGACGGTTCGATCGCCGTAACAACTTCCTGCGTGACCTGATCTTGAAGGTCAAAAACATCGTCCAGCATCCCATCGAAACGATCGGCCCAAAGATGACTGCCATTCTCTGCATCAATTAGCTGTCCTGTTATCCGAAGACGCTGGCCTGCGCGCCTTACCGAACCCTCAAGCACATACCTCACGCCGAGCGCCTGCCCAACTTCGCGAATGTCGGTGCTCTTACCTTTAAAAGTAAAAGATGAGTTTCGCGCTACGACCATCAACCAACGAAAACGAGACAACTCTGTTATGATGTCCTCGGTAATTCCATCAGCGAAAAACTCTTGTTCCGGGTCGCCTGACATATTGTCAAACGGCAGCACAGCAATACCGGGTTTCTCAGATTTGACAGTTGCACTTGTAGCCGTCGAACCGACAGGCCACCGCCACACGCCAACTGGGCGTGCAATGTTCTTCAACTCAGTCTTCCGACCGCCAGAGAACGAGGCGGCGGCTTTCCGGTCTAGGCTGTTGTGTGCTGTGTCTGAAAGCAATATCTGCCCCGGTTCCGCTAATGCCTCGAGACGTGCAGCTATGTTGATACCGTCACCGAATATGTCATCGCCTTCCGAAACTACTTCCCCTGTATGTATGCCGATGCGGACTTGAATCTCCTGTGGTCGGTCAGCCGTCTGAACAGCAATCGCGCATTCTGTCGCAGCCGATGCGGAGCGAAACTCAGCAATCCAGCCGTCACCCATGCTTTTGATCAATCGCCCTTCATGAATAGCCAAAGCGGGCATTAGATGATCCTCACGGAAAGCCTTAAGCGCTTTGAGTGTTCTGTCCCTATCCTGATCCATCAACGCCGAGTATCCAGCGACATCAGCCGCCAGCACAGCCGCAAGCCTCTTTTCCATGTTTCTCTCCCCGCTTGTTGGAAGCTAGCCTGCAGAGAGAGCACTGTCAGCCCGGTATTTAGAGCAAAGTGGTCCCATCAAGAAAGCGCGATCGCTTTGGGCTCCCAACAGACACGGGAGCCCGTGCAGCATGTGTGATCACAAGGCGCCCTGCCCTTCGAGGACGACCAAAAGCGGCCGTTTGACCTTGACCTCTGTCGCCGCGGTGCGGCCCGTCAAAGGAGATACTCGTTGCACGAGTGAGGCTGGAAGAGGGACGGAGGTCCGAAGAGCGCACAAAGCTGCCGTTCGCCGCTGCGCGGCGCTGGGATGTAACCTGAATATCTGGTTCGTGGACAAGGTGGCCGTTGGTTCTATATACAAAACGGCCATTCTTGGGTTTAGAGTATGCGGATTTCGTAAAGCGGGCAGGATTATTTGTCTTCTCTTCCGTAAGCACAATATCTCAATTGGCACCCTTATTGGATGTTGAGGAGGCAGCTACCAATCGAATTTCCATCATATCTTTAGGTCCAGGCGCGGCTTCCAAAACGGGCGGAAGAGTTCAATCTTGGGGCATCGGTTCATCACGACTTTAAGGCCCGCCGCTTCAGCGAGTTGCGCTGCTTTGTCGTCGTACACACCGATTTGACCCCAAAGAACTTTTGCCCCGATTGCGATAGCCTTCTCGGCAAAGGCATAAAACTCTTCCTTCGGGCGAAAAACGTCTACCATATCAACATGTTTGTCGATCTCTTCCAGCGAGTGGTAGACCTTGAGCCCTCTAATTTCCGAAACATTCGGGTTAGGATTCACCGGTAGAATATCATAGCCGATTTCACTCAGCTGTCGCAGAACGCCATAGCTGAATTTCGTTTTGTCCGCGCTAGCCCCCACCATTGCAATGGTTTTAACCGACTGCAGGATGTCGGCGAGGTATTTGGGGTCGTAATCGTAGATGCGGTCGATATCTGCTTCGGGCATCGGTTAACCTTCCTTCGGCGTCGCAATGTCAGCCTTGAGTTCGTGGGGTTTGAGAGGGTCGAGAAACGGATTGCGGTACAGCTTGTCATGGCTCTCGACCCCGATCTCAAGCGTGATGTCGGATGTCGGACGTGCCACGCAAAGGATCACATAGCCGTTCGCGATTTGCCGATTATTCAGCGCAACCTGTCGGCGTTGATCGATCGCGCCAGTCTGTAGTTTTGCCGCGCAGGTAATGCAGCCGCCATACTTGCACCCAAAAGGCAAGTCGACGCCCTGTTCTCTCAGCGTTTCCAGAAGTGGCCGCCGCGCATCCACACAGTATTGCGCGCCATCTCTGTTCGCGATCGTCACGGTATACATAGTCATAGCCAGATGTCGCTTGTGCAATCACCGCCCGGATACCGGCTCTCGTGACAGCGCGATGGACCATTCGGTTCTTTGCCAAAGTCCACAATGAAATCCTCGTTGATCTTCATACCACCGTTTTCAGGGTCGCAATCGATCATCACCATAACCCCGCCTTTTTCGCGGATATCGGGATAGAACTGGTTATCCCAAGTCGAGAACAGCGAGGTCGTGACATAAAGCCTTCGTCCGTCGAGAGAGAGCTGGAACATTTGCGGGCCACCCGCGACCTCGACCCCGTTAACGATCGGAGCTTTACCCAAAAGGCCCCCCATAAACACTTGGCCTGTCAGCTTGGGATTATGCGGGTCGGTGATGTCATACTGGCGCATATCTCCATGCAGCCAATTGTTCAGGTACAAGTATTTGTCGTCCATCGAGACCAGGATCGCCGACATAACCCCCGGCAACGGGATCGGCCATTCGGGGTGCATCTCGTTTTCCACGTCGATGATCTTTTCCCACCGCCACTTTTTAGCATCGTCTTGCCACCAATGGATCACATTGGTCGAAAGAGCTGCGCCACAGAACCCATGCGTGCTGTCGGGGTCATGGTGGAACTTGACTTCCAGTGGCAACAGCCCGTCTTCACCCAAATAGAAGCTTTCGACCGGTTCGCGCTTTTCAAAATCCCAAAAATGCAGCTCCCGCCCATATTTCAGATGGCCCACTTCTTCCAGATCGAAGCCTGGCATGAAGGTATTGGGCGCAGCCCATTCGGAACTGACCATCACGTTGTGGCGTGGTTGGTACCAGAAGTCATAGCCGAATTTGATTTCGCCCATCGAGGTTTCCCAGCGACCGACGATGTTGAACTCTTTGTCGAGATGCAGATAGCCTCCAGGAGCCTCACCCTTGGCATTTCCAAGGAAGGAAATGATGATTTCCGAGCCCAAACAATGCACCGTATGCGGGCCCGATAAATCTGCCTTGGCCTTGATTTCGGCCCCGTCGATGACCTTATGCAACCGCGGCGCACGCGGGTCAGTGGCTGTATCAACGATGTGAAGGTTGTTAGAGCGTACACCCGGCAGGATCAGGTATTTGCGGGACATCGAGCCGTCGTCGTGACAGGACGAACAGGCGTTCCACCCCATGTGGTGAAGCTCGTCCCCAATCCCCGGCATTTCCAGCCTATGGATTACCTGAGAATAGGTCGGGCTGTCAGGGTCGACATCCACTGTAGCAAGGTAATCAGGTTTCTGGATCCCTGTCCCGGTGTAGATGGCGATCGTGTAGAGTAGCTTTTCGCGGGGGGCTTTGATGGCTTCTTGCGGACTCTTGAAGCCCGGTCCACAGCATTGTCCATCCATCGTATGCTCCTCCCTTGATTCCCCAAATTGTATCGTATATCGAAAACTTAGTTATCATAAAGTGAGAAAAATGCATCTCGAACGATTAGCGCTGGTTTTGGAAATCGTGGGTCAAAAAGGACGTGCGTCCGTAGCGGATATCTGTGCTCAGTCCGATATACCTAAACCGACGGCCTACAGGCTGGTTCAAGACCTTGTTTCGTCCGGCCTCCTTGAATCACCAACCCGCGGAGAGTTCGCGATTGGGAATAGGCTAAAGCGTATCACGTTGAGCGATCACTCTGATCCCGCTCTTTTGCAAGTGATTGCGCCTGTCCTATCTAGCGCCGCGAATGACTATGGCGCTGCGTTTTTCTTGTCTCGGCTACGGGGCCATTGGGTCGAGATTATTCATGTGGAGACACCGCAGACGGGCGTGTCTTTTCTTCATCCAGGTATGGGCAAACGACCAATGCACGCGTGCTCTTGCGCCAAGGCAATCGCCGCCGTTTCGCCTGAACTGCTGTCTCAAGACCGATTGGATGGGCAGCTTAAGCAGTACACAGATCGCACGATTGCAGACCCCAAGGATCTGGCCGCGGAACTCGATGTCATTCGAGCCAAAGGGTATGCCGAATGTGTTGAAGAGCTCGAGCGCGGAATCAGTTCTGTCGCTACAACGCTGACCAAGACAGGTGTTGGTGCGACGCTTTCAATCGGCGCTACGGCGTCTCTTCGGGTGTTTACACCTTCCGAGCGAGAAAAGATTGGCCATACACTTATCACAATGTCACACGAACTTGCTCGCGCGCTAGGATGGGGTGAAGCAGATAAAGAAAGGATACCCGCTTAGGTTCATGGGTATCGCAGTGCTGTAGATTAACACCATCCAGCAGGACAGGTGTGATTTGCGACATTCGCCGCTTTTAGATCAATGAAGGAGACAAATATGGAAGATGCAATGTTTGGTGGGTTCTTCGTGATCAACGTAAAACCTGAGTATCGGCAGCCCTTTTTGGACGCCAGCATCTTCCAAGCGCAAAATGTTGTCAGTGAAGAACCTGAAGTCTTTCAGTTTCATATTATGGTGGATGAAACAAACCCAAATCGTTTCTATTTCTACGAAGTGTTCAGGAACGAAGCCGCGGTCCAGGATCATTGGGAATCTGAAACTTTCAATAACTGGTTAAACACCGTCCGAAAGATGCTGGATGGTGAGATCGAACTTGTTGCCAGGATGCGCTCGCTTTTTCCGACGCCAAAAGGTTTCGAGGCGCAAAAAACAAGCCTGCTACTATGGTAAAATTAACCGACGTTTGAAGCTATCGCCGGTGCGAGAAAATTATGAGATTTGGTGCTTGTCCGCTTTGAGCTCGATGCGGACCTTCGCTGCAGTAGATCTGAACGACTGCTCAGCGGACTTCGCCGCCATTGGCCCGCTTTCACCGAAGGACCGTAGATAGCCCAAACCGGACATTTTCGAAAGTTGGCACACTACTACCAAACTTGATAGATTCGAAAAAAGGTTGCTATTGGGAAATGCGCATGACACGCCGACTTGCCGCCATACTTGCCGCCGATATGGTCGGCTACTCACGGCTTATGGCGGCTAACGAGGCGGGAACACTTGCTCGTCTCAAAGACCTACGCCGGGACATCATCAATCCAGGTATCGAAAGTACCGGAGGTGAGATTATAAAGCTTACCGGTGATGGCCTGTTTGCACTTTTTAGCTCGGTCGTTTCTGCCGTTGAGGCCGCAGCGACGCTCCAGAAGGCGCTGCACGCCGCCGAAGCCGAGAGCCCCACCGAAAGCCGGATCAGCTTCCGAATAGGCTTGCACATTGGAGACGTAATCTTGGACGAGGGCGACATTTATGGCGAGGGTGTTAATCTTGCCGCCAGACTCGAAGGCGTCGCTGACCCAGGCGGTGTCATTCTGTCTGACGACGCATGCCGGCAGGTTCGAGGCAAAATTGAACACGACATCATAGACCTTGGCGAAGTAGCGCTCAAAAACATCTCCAAGCCAGTTCGCGCCTACAAATTGGCGATGGAGGACGAATCTGGTTCCACGCAATACCAATCGCAACCCACTGACAAACCCTCAATCGCTGTCTTGCCCTTCCAGAACATGTCCAATGATCCAGAACAGGAATACTTCTGTGACGGCGTTTCCGAAGACATCATCACAGAGCTCTCGCGCTTTCCCGAGCTTTTCGTCATCGCCCGCAACTCCTCGTTTTCGTTCAGGGGTCGCCCCGTCACCCATATAGATGTCGCTCGTGAACTCGGTGTTCGCTACATGCTAGAGGGCAGCCTCCGTCGAGCCCAAAACCGCGTGCGCATTACTGCCCAACTCATCGACTGCACAAATGGAGCTCATGTTTGGGCTGAGCGCTACGACCGCACGCTAGACGACATCTTCGCGTTACAGGATGAGATTACACGCAGCGTGGTCGGCGCCATCGCCCCCCAGATATCCATTGCCGAAATAGATCGCGCGTCTGTGGCTCGAGATATCGACTTCAACTCCTACGACCTCTCGCTACGTGCAATGGCGATCTTCTATGCAGGAGGCTTCTACTCTCAGGAAAAGTTCGATGAGGTCATATCGGCCTCTGATCGCGCCATTGATCTCGACCCACGCAATGTCCAGGCGCATTGGATCAAAGCGTTTGCCTACTTGATGCGTTATCTATACCAGTTCGATGAGGACCCCACCGAAAACCTGGGCCTAGCTGAGAAAAGCGTTGAACCTCTGTTTCTTGGTGGTCAACTCGACCCTCGCGCCTTATGCGTTCGCGGTGTGGTTCGTCATTTCCGTGGGGATTTTGACGGGGCCAACGCCGACTTCAGTTTGGGCTTCACACTGAACCCGAACTTTGCCCGGAACATCTTCTTCATGGCCTGGCATGAGTCTTTGGTCGGCCGAACCACAGAGGCGCGCGAACATGCCCACCTTGCCCTCCAGCTTTCCCCACGCGACACTGATCTCTGGGTAGGAGACGCCTATCTGGCGCTCGCCCAAGCTGCCTTCGCCGACGCTGATTTTGAAGACGCAATGCATTGGGGTGAGCGCGCGATTCAGATGACGCCGCGTGCGCCGATCCGCCGGGCTCTTATGATCGCCAGTGCCGCCCACCTCGGGCGTGCCGAAGCAGGCCTGCCACATGAGCAGGCGCTAGCGGATTTCGCCCCAGCGTTCCTAGACAGCATTGTCTCCGGCGCTTTGATCCTCTTCCGTCTACACGAACACAACGCGCTTTTGGTCGAAGGCCTGAAGAAAGCTGGTGTTAAGCCGTAGAGTTGTTCCAAATGCCAAAGCTCGCAAACTACCGCAGACAAAACGTGCCAAAGGTAGATCCAATTTTGGCGCACTGTTCTCGAAAGGTTCTAAGCAATCGCTCATTGCTTCAATCGGCAACAACTGTTTCAGCCCAAAGCAGACGTTCTCAAGTTTTCACCCGCCGTCTGTTCTACGGGCAACGCAGCCATTCGCAAAAAATTGTCGTCGATGCGGCGCGAGCATGATCCGAGACCAATAAATTCCAATTTGATTATACATAATGTTGAAGTATCCTCCGACGAAGAAACGACATATAGATTGAAGGTGACGGAGCGGATGGTAAAAGGTCTCAAATCAGCAGTTGCAACTGTACTGACTGCAACGCTGATGACATGCCCCAATTTAGGCGCAGCAGACCAAGTCTCGGAGCAGATAAAAGCGCTGCTACGGTCAAATACGAATGCGAGTAGCACACTTTCTAACAATAAGAGTTTGGACGCAGAAATCCTTGTACCTCGTTTCTATTCAGACAGAGAATTTGCGCCAGCTTGGACAAGTTTTGAATTGGTCGACGAACTATTTCAGGAGTTGGATGGAGCAATTGATCAGGGCTTTACGCCGAGTGACTTCAAGCTAGAAGGGCTTCGAACCGCTTTCAAAGACTCACAGGGTGGCGATGCCTCAAATAAAGCGCTGTTCGATATTTTGGCGACCGACGCAGCAGTAAAACTCGTGCATCATTTGGTTTTTGGAAAAGTCGATCCAAATGCATTGGATGACGATTGGAACTTCTCAAAACCAGTGATTCAACAAGACCCTTCCATTGTATTGAGCCAATTTCTTCAAGGTGAAGGCTTCAGCGCTTTGATTGAACGCATCGATATCGACAACGCGCAATATACGATGCTCGTTGATGCATTGCGCAAATACAGAGCTATTGCATCAAAGGGAGGCTGGAACAAAGTCCCCGAAGAAACGGTTCTGAAGCCGGAAATGGTGGATCCTGCCGTCGCCGAACTGCGCAAAAGGTTAGCGACAGAAGGCTACGATGGAACAAATGAATTTCCAGAAATCAGCCAAAACGGCATAAATCCAGCTTGGGTTTATGACGATTACTTGGTGCAACTGGTAAAAACCTTTCAAAATCGTCACGGCTTGGAGGCAGATGGCGTCGTTGGTGGTAAGACCTTCGCGTCTCTCAACAAACCTGTCGAAGATCGCATAAATAAGTTGCGCCTCAGCCTGGAACGAGGCCGTTGGCTCATGCGGGAAATCGACGAGGAGTTCGTGCTGGTAAATATTGCAGGCGCTCGTACTTACTTGGTCACATCTGGCGGGACGCTTTGGACCACCCGGTCAATCACAGGATCAGCCTACCGCAAAACCCCAGTGTTCCGAGATGAAATTGAATACATGGAATTCAATCCGACTTGGACCGTTCCCGCCTCGATTTTTCGGAAAGACAAGCTTTCGCGGATCCGCAAGGATCCAGCCTATCTGGCGCGCAACAATTACGTAGTTCGGAACAAAGACGGGCAGACAATTCCTGCCAACACTGTGAACTGGGGAGCAAAGAACCCCGCCGTCACTTTGGTTCAGCAGCCGGGCCCAGACAATGCGTTAGGTTTAGTCAAGTTCATGTTTCCTAATAAATACGCTGTGTACTTGCATGATACCAACGACCGCAGTCTTTTCGACCGAAATGAGCGGAACCTAAGTTCCGGCTGCGTTCGTCTTGAGTATCCGTTCGAATTTGCCAGCCTTTTGATGGAGGGAGAGCCCGACTGGAGCCGGCAAAAGATGCAATCAATTTTGGATAGCGGGAAGACAACGCGAGTTAACCTACCCGAGCCCATGCCGGTCCTTTTGACCTATTGGACTGCTTGGGTCGAAGATGGGGCCGTTCATTTCCGTGAGGATCCATACGAACGAGATGCTCGAATTCTTGCTGCCTTGGACCGATGAACACGACATCCTCAAAGAAATGCGCAATCCCATTTTCAAACTGCAATAGTTGTCGTCACCAAAATGAACCAGCGCAGCTGCGTTCAGGACTCGCAAGCGCTCAACGCGCGGAGCAGCGCCGAGTGGCCGCTCTGGGCGGTCTACTAGACTTTGCAATGCCCGGTTTCTGAGAGAAGCAGACATTGGAGAGAGTTGCGCGGAATGACAGCTCTGCGGACTAAGCAGCTGTTCGCACTCAAGCACCTAATGACGACATTTAGCCTCTTTGCAGCCATTGAATCGATGCCCAGCATCCGGAGCAATGGCGTCAACCGGACATTCTTTGCAGACGCAAATTGGAGAGCCTTCCAATTGCTAAGCGATCATTCGGCTCCAACGCGGTGCTGTTTGTCGGTTTTACCCCAAAACCCATTTGGCCTAAGCGTTGTCGCCAAAAACCTGAAAACCGCAAAAATTGAACTTTCCTCACAGCTCATAAGGCGATGTAGTGCTCACCACACCAGATCATGTTTGGCTGGTTGAAAGACTGAAGACGCGTTGCCACCTGCTACGACAAAAACCTAAAGGGCTTCCTTTCTGCCATAGCAGTCCAGCAACCGATTTTTGTTTGCTACGAGGCCTAAGACCACCCTAAAATTTCTACCCCAAACCCATCGCAACCAAGGGCAATAACACACCCGACATGGCTATCGATACACCCATCGGATAGCTGGCTTTTGGTCGCATTGCGAGCCAGCGGCATTCCGGAAATCCAATTATCGAGCGGGTTGTGATCACAAACAGCATGCCCACGACCATGGACAGGGTGAAAGTGTAGAAGAACAGCAAAAGAAAGTAGCTGGGCACAAACATTGTCAGCGCGGCGATTGCCTTTACGTCCCCTCCACCCCACAGGCGCAGCATGAAACCAAGAAAACCAACGACAAATACGCCGACGCCGAAGATCGCGCGGTATAACGTCTCGTGGAAGGATAGAAACACGGGCGTGGAGAGGACAAAAGCGGCGAGCATAATCAGCACCAGCCTATTGGATATCCTGAGGTTCTTCAGGTCATTCCATGCCATTGCAGCCAAAAGCGGAGTAATGACGATCAAGGGGACGAACTGCGCGACTTCAGGCGACATTTTCGCTACTCGCAGTCAGCGATTGGCGCTTGACCATCGGGGTCAACAAATCATGGATCAATTCGGGTTGAGAGGACGTTTCTGTTTTGACGTAGATATTGCGAAGATGCGTACGCAGTGTCGAAATTGAAATCGACAACTCGGACAACAAGGCGTTGTTGTTCAATCCCCGCGCCAATAAAACGCAAACCCGATATTCCGAGCGGCTCAGCCGACAAGGGTTGTCCATAGACAAAATGCTTTTTGGTTCTTTCTTGATAAGCTTTCGGCGCGTGTTTTTCTGCTTCGCTTCGGAAAACCGACCAAGAGATCTTTTCTTCCAGCAATCCGACAGAACAGGGCCCAGAACGCTCAGTATATCAACCACAGCCGAAGAGATGGGGTGGCTAAAATGCAATTCCAGAAAGTCGGCGACACCATTTTGCCTTTCCAGCAAAATGGATACGGACTCGTAAAATCTGCGGAACTCATAGAACTCTGATAGATGTTCGTATTCAGAAAGGTCATCGAGCTTGCCGAACCAAGCCGACCCCAGTTTGGCCCGGCTCATGTTGTTGCCGTAGATGGCAGGCGCGATGCAGAAGTCGAAACCGCTGAAACTGTCCGGCGTCTTGTGATTGGCGTCGTAGCTCAGCACTTTTGCCGAATTCTGATTGCCTTGCAGGTCCACCCGGCTGATTGAAACGACTTCCGCATCAATTGCGCGAGCTGTTTCGCGCAGTGCATTTAGCAGTGGGACTTTCCCCTGAGTCGCCTGGCAAAGGACAGCTACGACTTTAAGAAGTTCTGACGTTGGTGCCATTGCACCGGGCGCGAAACGATGCGCCGAAAACAAACTATTCATACCGTTTAACATTGACCGAAACCCGATCACTCCTTTCGACAAACACCCCCACCCGTCGATTGCGTCGCGATTTTTTGTGTGGCCGGACTCCACTTAACTACCTAAAAGCTTACTCTTTTCTCTCTAAACTGGGCAAAATCTGCCGAAACTAGACGCCCGTTTTGTCCTCGTTTTGGAAACATGACCTGCCCGAACACGCGATTACGGCGGATACGGCCGGGAATTCTACGCCCCAAAGCCCCGGAAGTATCGAATCATCGAAGGTGCGGCGGTAATGATGATCAGCGTCGGCAGCATCAGCGCGGCCAGAACAGCGGACATCTTTACCGGTAGCTGGTTTGCCAGTTCCTGTGCCCGTGTTTCGCGTGAGTCCCGCATTTCAGACGCATAGGTGGTCAGAGCTTCGGACATACTGGTCCCGTAGCGTATGGATTGCTGGACAACAGTGGCAAAAGACTGGATTTCATCAACCCCTGTACGCCGCGCCATGTCAGACAGCGCAGTTGCGCGGGGACGCCCGGCCTGAATCTCGTGCTGGGTGTTCAGAAACTCAAACGCCAGATCAGGGGAGGCCAGCGCCAGCTCGTTCCCGACCCGGGTCATGGCGGCATCAAAGCCCAGACCGGCATGAAGTGATATCTGCAACAGGTCGAGGGCGTTCGGAAATGCGTCACGGATACGTTGCTGACGCTCTTTGCGGCGATGCTTCAACCAGGCTGCGGGAACAAAATATCCGACCGCCGTCAGCAAACCAATAAGCTGAATAGCGTTGGCTTTGCTGATGGATTCAAAAATGCCAGTAATCGCGCTGGGAACGGGGATGCCAGGCGTTCTTGAGGCAACGATGAGCAGACCCACAATCATAGGCACGAAAATTCCAAGCCAAACCCGCGTTAGTGTGTAGATACGCAAGGCATTCCGACCAGTCAGCCCGGCCTGAATCAGCTGATCCTCGATCTTGCGCCGCTCAGCCTCCCTACTGGGCAGTGCGGCCTTAAAAAGACCTTTAGGGGTGACGAGAGTCTCCCGCAACAGTCCACGGTCATTGCGGGCTTCATACCTTTGGGCGCGCAGATTGGCGATGCGGACGGCCGCTGGATGGCGGCGGCTCAACGCCGAGGTTACGGCAACAAACACCAGCAAAACGCCAAGGCCAAAGACGGTCAGCAGAATTGTTTCGGCTGGCCAACCGAAACGAAGCGAAATGATTTCCAGAATATTTTCCATGAAACTGTCCTCAGATACGGAAATTAACGAGTTTGTGCAGGATGATGACGTTCGAGACCATCAGAACGACAACCAGCACTGCAAGTTTAATGAATGCGGGATCGTCGCTGACATCGGTGTAATATCCCGGCGCGTTGATCGACATTAACCCCATGATCACCAGCGGAATGATCGACAGAAGAAACCCGGACAGCCGTCCTTCTGCGGAAATGGCCTTGATCCGCGCGCGCAACGCGATGCGCCGTCTGACAACAGTGGCCAGAACGGACACGATCCGCTCCAGATCGCCACCGGTACCGTGTTGGATCGCCATGCTCGCCGCCAGGTATTGTGCATCTTCCGAGCCGACCCGGTCTGCAAAGTCCTGAACCGCGTCGGGAAGCTCATCACCAAAGCTGATCTGGTCGAAGATGATACCAAACTCGGACCCTATCGGATCTTGCATCTCGTCCGCGACGGCTTTGATCGAGGTGTTGACCGGATGGCCAATTCTCAGGCCGCGCGCCATCAGCTCTAGCGCATCGGGCAACTGACTAGTCAAAGCTTTTTGGCGTTCAGCCTGCCGAGATTTCACGATCAAAGCAGGCAAAACTACACCCAGGATGAGCGCAATCGGAGCCGCTTGCCAAGGCGGTAGGAACATCATACCGGCGGTAGCGATCGCCAGAGTACCAAACAGGCAAAGCAGCACGAAATTCTTTGCTGAAACATGCAGTCCCGCCTGAATCAATGTATCCGGCAAATTCCCAAAAAACGGAATTTTCGCAAAAAAGCCTGTCTGGGTCTCAGGAAGCAGCAAGGCCAGCCGTTCTTCATCGGACACGCCTTGCCGGACCATGCGCATCCGGCGATTGCGGGCCTCTGCATGGTTTTCACCGCGACGGGCAAAGTGGAACACCCCGGTAATCAGCATGAAAATTCCGACGAAGACGCAAGCCAGCGTCAGATAGTTAAGAAGTTCTGCGGTGTTGATACTGGTCATGCCTCAGCCTCCTGATACTCGGAAAATCTCGGGTTCGAGATCGACACCAGCAGCTGTCAGCAAATCATAGCATTTCGGGCGAATCCCGGTGGGAACAAACTGACCAAGCACTTCGCCGTTTTCCGCGCGCCCCTTTTTCTGGAACACGAAGATGTCCTGCATGGTGATGATCTCACCTTCCATTCCGGTAATTTCCGAGATGCTGGTGACGCGGCGCGAACCATCCGCCAACCGCGACAGATGCACAATGAAGTGCAGCCCCGACGCAATCTGGGATCGAATGGCTGCGGTGGGAAATTCGATACCCGTCATCGTGACCATCTGTTCTAGGCGACCCAATGAATCGCGCGCCGAGTTCGCATGTACAGTTGTCATCGAGCCATCATGGCCCGTATTCATGGCCTGAAGCATGTCGAATGTTTCCGCTCCGCGAACCTCGCCGACAATGATCCTGTCAGGACGCATACGCAGCGCGTTGCGCACCAGATCGCGCTGAATAACCTGGCCGTCGCCGGACGGGGACGGCGGGCGTGTTTCCAGGCGGACGACATGCTCCTGCTGGAGTTGCAGTTCTGCGGCGTCTTCGATGGTGACGACACGTTCGCCATGGTCGATATACGAAGACAGGGCGTTCAACATCGTTGTCTTACCCGACCCCGTCCCGCCGGCGATCAGAACGTTCAAGCGCGCATAGACCAGCGATTGCAGGAACCGCGCGGCGGCATCATTCAGAGCGCCATTTGCGACCAGCTTTTCCATCGTCAGCTTCGACTGCGCGAATTTACGGATTGAAACGCTGGGGCCATCAATAGAACAGGGGCGGATGATTGCGTTGACACGGCTGCCATCTTCCAGCCGGGCATCCACCCAAGGTTGGCGTTCATCGACGCGCCGCCCGATCTTGCTGACGATCTTGTCGATAACCCGCAGCAGGTGTTTTTCATCGCGGAACCGCACCGGCACGCGCTCCAGCAGACCAGAGCGTTCGACATAGACCGTCTGATAACCATTAACCAGAATGTCGTTGATCGTTGGATCGGCCAGCAATGGCTCCAATGGGCCAAAACCCAGAATTTCGTCCAAGAGTTCTTCGACGATGCGGTTGAAGTCTTCGGTATTCAGCGGCCTGCCGGTTTGTGACAGAGCGCCACCAACAACCCCGGCGACTTCGCGCCGCAGCACGTCCTTTTCAACCTTTTCGATCACCGAAAGGTTCAGCCGTTCCAGCAAAGCCTCGTGCAAAGTGCTTTTTAGCTCAAGCCAGTCCGCGAGTTCGGTATCTTCTGCTGTGGTGTCTGGCTGAATGTCCTCGGCCAGTCGATCAGCATGCTGGTTCAGATGGATAACTTCGGCCTCATTGGTTCGCCCAGCGCGTGTAAACTTTTCAAACATCCCTTTGACTCCAATTAGGCTGCGTTGTTTCTCAGGTCGGTTTTGCCGACCATGGTTTCATTCATGATTTTCCGGCCCATTGTGCGGATCGCCTTGGACAAGGCACAGTTGCCTGAGGCCTGCGACAAGAGCTGACCCCGATCCAGCGCCTGCTTTGCGTGGCGCGCGTCGCTAGGCAGCCAAAAGCGCAATTCGCGTTCCAGCGCCTTTTGGGCTTCGACATGTTGGCTTGACCGGAATGTCGGTTTCGTTTCCTGGCTGATGACGATCTCAACCGGAGGTTCGAGCCGCTCTTTTGTGAAGAATTCGATCAAACGGCAGGCTTGACGCACCGAAGAGACCGAGCTGTCGCCCACCATCAGCATCCGGTCGGACGCGGTCACAACTGCGCCCAGCCAATCGACCAGTACACGTGGCAGATCAATGACGACAAAGTCGAATTCCAGTCGCAGAGTCTCGATCAACGCGCTGACCTGTTCGCGTGTCAGAACATCCAGAGGAATGAATTCCTCGGGCGCGCTCAGGACTTCTAAACCGGACGCATGTTGCACCAGAGATTGCTGAAGGAACGTCCGGTCCGGCATGACCCCATCCTGGGCCATTCTCAAAAGCCCGGAAGAAGGCTGCAAGTCCAAGGACGTCGCGACCGTGCCGAATTGCAAATCTAGATCTACGACGGCGACCTTGTTTTGCGTCTTTTTCCGGAAGATGCCGGAATAACCCTGCAACTGGTCGGCCAGGTTGATGGACAGCGTCGACGCGCCTATGCCACCACGGGCCGGGCATACGCTAATGATCTGTCCCAGCCGCTGCGGTTGCGGCGAGTAAATTGTCGGCAGCAAGGACTTGTCAACCGTCAGACGTTGAATCTGGTCGGCCAGTTCGTCCTGCCCGATGGGATAGGGCAGAATCTCATCCACACCCGATTTGCTCAGCGCACGCGCTTCGGTCAATGAGATGTCCCGGTCGCTAAGTGCCAGCAAGGTGCCGCGCGAACCGGAGCCACGACGAAGATCGCTGACAGTTTCCAGTTCCAATTCGCCTGAAAAGCTGAACACCAGCAGGTCATTTTTACCCATCAGATCACAGGCGCGACCATTTACCGAAGACAAGGTCCCGGAATGTGTCTCTAGCGAAAGATCATCGAACCGGTCGACGGCCTGGGCGACTGAATTCTTAATCGCCTCATTGTCAGAGATTAGGGCTAATGATTTTTGCGTCATTCTTCAGTTCCCATGATTAGAAATTTAACCGTTGACTCCGCTGGCGAGGTCTTCGCCAGGAAGGGTTGCGCTAAAGTCGGAAAATATTTTGAAACCCGTTGTCGCGGTGGTCAGCGCATCGGTTTCTGGCGTTGAGCCGCCCAAAACCAGCGCTGCGATCGAACCCAACGGAGAGACGAACCGGAACGGAAGTTCTTCGATCGTCACTGTGACCATCGGCACATAAGGGCCACCCAGGAAATTCATTTCCGGGTCGAAATCGTAGGTGAACGTGATGTTGCTTTCGTCAAAAGTTGCGGTGGGATCGTTGGGAACGGCAAACTGAAGCATGTTCCAGATGTCGGTCACGGTGGTCTGGGCAGCTGCATTCGCGGGGGCCGCACCGGTGCATACGGTGGCTGCCGGTTCGACGCAGACGCCAGCGGCGAAACTGCAATTGGTTCCGAACCGCGGGCCGGTGATATCGGTATAGGTTCCCCGGGCGTTGGTTGTCGGCACACCGCCACATGCGGGTGGCATCACGGCCGCCATCCGAGCGGCGACCTGTGCTGTTTTTTCAGCCGCCACATAGTGGAAGGCCAATCTGCCGAAATCAATCAGACCCAGGAAAATCAAAAGGAACAACGGCAGGACAAAGGCAAGCTCGGTGACCGTCGACCCATCTTCCTGACGGACAAATCGCGACATTCCGCGGGTTATTTTGCGAATGCAGTGGGTCATGGTCCAAACACCCGGCTGCGATCTGTGATCGTGGTTT
Source organism: Ruegeria sp. HKCCD7296 (assembly GCF_013110775.1). Lineage (NCBI taxonomy): Bacteria > Pseudomonadati > Pseudomonadota > Alphaproteobacteria > Rhodobacterales > Roseobacteraceae > Ruegeria > Ruegeria sp. HKCCD7296. The sequence continues at coordinate 128,690 of NZ_WVRF01000010.1, read as the reverse complement.
GGATCTGCGCCGTTGCCGAGCCTCCTACCAGTTGGAACAGGGGCGTGAACGGCAGATTAGAAATTGTCAGTGACGCGGTCAGGACGGCGACTGGCGTGGGCGAAACACGGTATTCACCTGTAAGCCCGACGCATTCGAGGGACAGAGAATCCAGGCCGACGGCAATGTCAGTGGTCGAAAGCGATGTCAGAGTGTTTGAGACAGCGGCCTGGAAATCGCCGATTGCAGCGCTTGGCGAGGCAGTGCACATATCGGACGGGGCGATCCGGCCAACATAACGGGCAGTGTCCCGAACCCCCGTGATTGCATTTTGATAAGACCAGAATATCCGGCCCCCCTCGACGATCAGGGCAAATGTCACCAACAGGATTGGCAAAAGGATCGCAAACTCGACCAACGCCGCGCCGGACTGGTCATTGCGGAACCGGCCAAGGGTTTTGCTGATATGACGGAATGCACCAAACATGATCATTACTCGTAAAGCTGAACCAGATCGTGAACGATGCCGCCAACTCCGGCGCCGCCGATGCCATCCGATACGGTCTGAATGACCTCACCATAGATGACCGCGTTGGCACCGGTGCTGCCGGATTCCGAAGGGCGGATCAGGAACATCTCGATGAAACTGGTGACCGGAATGGTGCCCGACCCACCGTTAAGCTCGTCCTCAAACGTCGCACAATCGATACCGGCAACGGTGATGACACGGCGCGTAGGATCGGCGCGACCAGCTGACGGGGGTTGGCACGAAGGCATGCTGCTTTCAGCTTTGCCACCAGCGGTCAGGATAGCCTCCAAAGCGGCCTGGTTGGTGACCTCTGCATTGTAGATGTCATAGCGGGTGCCACCAGTCGGGAACCAAGGCGGAATACCGGTCGGGAGAGGGCCGCTGAAATCAGCGCCATAGTTGATAGTCAGATACTCGGTTAGGCCAGTGGTAAAGACGCCATTGCCGATACGAGGCGATGGGCAAGTGCCGCTGGCAAAACAGTCGTCAAGCGGCAGACCCACGGTCGCGGCCGGATCAAGGACCCCGTTCGCGTCATAGGTGGGCGACAGCTGGCTGGTGCAGCTGTTTCCGTTACCTGCAGTGATCCAGCCGTCCAGGACATGCGGAGAAGAGGCGAAATTGTCGACGTCGTAGCGCGAGCCGTTGCTGAACTGCTTGGCGCTAGATTCAAACCGGTCGAAACGCGTGTTGAAGCCAGCCACCATGTTGCCCACGCTCAGACCCGGTCTGGTTTCAACGCCTCTTTGGCTGAAGCACATGGAAACAGCGCGCGATGCCGCCAGAGCACATGAATCTTCCTGACCGTTTGGTGCAGGATCGCAGGCACCGGAGGCATCGATGGCCAGATTCTGATTGGAAGACAGAAAACCGAAGTTGCCGGGCCCCCATTGTCCATTGCCGCCTTGGCTAACCATTCTAATCAACTGGCCTTCGGTCAGATCGAGGCTGGGCTGCGGCAGGCAGATGAACATCGGGGTGATGTCGCAGGCCATCAGGGTGAACCCTGCTACGGCTTCGGCGTTGACGCTGGAGAAAGGCTGCGCATTGCCCAAAAGAGCCGCCGCTGCCGCCGCCAGCGGAGTGGCAACCTCGTGCGTGTCGACGGTCACCCGAACAAATGCAGCAATCGGTCCGCTGGCTGGATCGGTCGAATCCAGCAGTTGCGCGGGTTGAGCGGGATCGGTCGCAGTTGTCGGCGGGTTTTCGTAAAACCGTAGCTGGTAATCCGTTGCACCGGACAACAGCTGATCCTTGTTGCGCACGCCAAAGCTTTGACGGTCGCGGATCATGTTTGCAGCCGCATTGGTGGCACGCGTGATTGAATCCGGGCGCCCATCCAGTTCCCCCGCAGCCGCAAGGGCGACATTGTCCGCAAAGCTCTGCAATTCCGACTGGGTGGTGGTCACGCGGCCAATGTCGAATGCAAGGGCGGCCATACCGACCATGACCGACAGGGCCACCGCAACAAAGACCAGGATCGCGCCGTCTTCGGAGCTGCGGAATTGACGTATGAATTGAGCGAGGGACACGGTCGAAACCTTCCTTGGTCGATTCAGTTAATGATGGATTCGGTCACTTCAGTGCCGCGGCGGACCCGGATTATCGTTTTGCGCACCGGTTCTTTGATGTCCTGCGCAATAACCGGTTCATCAATCAGCAGATCGTTCAACCGCGTCATAGTCAGCGTCTTGTCCTCGGTGTCATCAATGGACCGCAAGGTCAGGCTCAGCCGACCGGCACGCTGCGCCAGGGCAAGGCGCTGGACCTGATCAGGCGTAACGGCAACAGTAACCGTGCGCGCAACAACGGGTTGGTCGGTCTGTTCGTCAGATTCCTGATCGACACCGATGACCCTGATGTTTTGCAAAATGGTGACGGCGTGCATGTCTCTTTTTTCACCAGTGGTCATCACCACATCGACCCGATCGCCCGGGGTTACAAAGCCCCCCACGGCGGTTTCGGCGTCAACCTCGATGGCCATGGCGCGATGATCTGCGCCCAACGTTTGAACGATGGTGACCTTCTCACCAAAGTCGGAAACCTTGCTGTTCAGTATCAGTTCACCCTGAGTAATTGCGCGACGGGCGCGACGGGACGGCATGTTGGCCGCCGCAATCAGGTCGTCGTAATCTGTAAAGACGCCCACGGGTACGGCACCACGGGGCCAGTCAATGGTTGTCAGCGCGCCGGGCTCGATTTCTTCGCCGAACGAAATATCGCGCGATGCAACGACCACGCTCACCATCTCGCTCTCGGCCTCGACATTTGCGGACTGAGTATCGAATTGAATGTAATCCCGAGCGACGTAAACCGACCCTCCGGCTACGACTAGGCCCGTCAATGCAGTGAAAATGGCAGAGAGTCTCATCTGGTGCTCCTTCAGCTATTTCCTGGCGTTTATTGAATGAACCGATCGGAACGGTTGCACTTTGCCAATGGATCAAGAAAATTTTCCGGGGCGATAAGCACGCGGGGCTGAGCGCACCGCGTGCTTTGTATTCCTTAAGGAATCAGGGTTTCCGCGCTGGTGAACTGACCGTTAACGTCAGCGCCCAAAGCTGTCAGAGTGGCAACTGCAATCGCAGTGACGATTGTCAGAGCAACACCATATTCCACGATGGTCGCGCCGCTTTCGTCGCGTGCCATGGTTTTCATCGTTACGTAAAGCTTCAACATTTTACTCTCCTAGTTAACTCACTAGTTACTGATGGATGCCGCCCAAATTCGCGGCGTTCTAACCCCCTCCATATCGACGGAGCCTTCCACAAGGTTAGGTCCCGCCGTCAGGGCGCCGCATCCTCCAAACCACGGAGAAATACACGCCAGGATTGTAAGATTTGGCATTTTGGTCGATTCTGTGTCGGAAAATTGCCTGATCCCTTACCGGAATCCGAATGGCTAGATTCGTGATTCTTTCCCAACTGACGGGTCGCCAATTCTGGAGCCAAGCTGCTTTGCTGCCAAATGGGTTGAAGGATTCACCTCATAAATCCAGCATGATAGCTGAGAGATACGACCAGTTGGGCCCGAACGAAGTACAAGACCGGGAACTGGCCTTCGTACAATCACGCATTGAAAGAACGAGGATCGCTTTCGATCTGGTTTGATCCTGAGATAGATTGGACACCGCTACCTTAAGGCAAGCGCGGTCGTCACCACAGTTTCAGCGAATCCGCATTCCAAGCGTGTCTGACCCTGAAGGTTTTGTCGGGCTGCAGCTGAGGCAAGCCACGGGCTTCGTGGGTAGTTGCCTGCGGCTGACTGGCGGACTGTGCAGTGCCTGATTTCAGTACCCTGTGCCGCCGTCAAAGAACGCTGAAGGTGAGTCTTCCGTATCGCGGCGGGAAGCGGCCCGCTGCATCTTCTGATCGACTCGACGCTTCACTATTCTTCTCGTGCGGCTCGCAGATGTGCGTATGAACGACAATCCTTTTGATCGGCAGCCCGAAGTTGATGCGACACGGTCCGATCTCGCTCACCTCGCGAATCTTGCGCGGTCTACGGTCGCATAGCATCTGGGTCAACTCCAAGAAGCAGGTTTCATCTCTCGAGCCTACGGGAGTTTCAAGCTTCTAAAGCCACGCGAGATGCGAATGTCATTAATCGCTGGAGCTGACGCGGATTCATGACTCTTTCTATACGGACGCATTGGGTCTGCAGTCGGTTTTTCCAAAGACTGCTTGCTCCTGCGTTGCGGTCATTGGGGCATCGCGCAGCATTGGCCAAAATGGGCTCGAAGCAGACCTTCGCTGCAACTTGATTGAACGTCTACTTTGAGGACAAAGCGGTCGTTAAACTCCGGCGATCCATGGCCTTTTCTTACAAAGAGAATACGCATCAATCCTCAATTTTTAAGTTTGCAAATTGTTTACTCAACCAGCCAGTCGAAGTGAGGTTGCCGCCATAGCGCTCCTCAATTCGGCTTTCAATCTCTTAGATATCTCGCGATCTTTGAAGTATTCAGTTTGAATGAATGTAGAAGGTCTAAAGTCCGGATCGTGAAGCAACAAATCGCGAACTGCTCGTTCAAGCTTGTGGTCATTATTCAGGTGAGTTGCGGCCGCAGTCCGATATGCTGCCGCCCGCCGGGTAAGCCTCGCAAATTCATCCACGGTGTTAAAACAAGCCTCAAAATCATGCATGACATAGTAGGCAATTGCCTCTAGTTCGCGGCAATATTCGGGCAAAAAGGGATCAAGCATCTTTGCACGCTTTTGGTACTCAAGAGCAGTCTTCCCATCTCCGAGAAAGTTATGGAGTTCACCGGTTCGCCCGACAATGAAAGCATGATTGGGGTTTAACTCCAGAGCGCGATTGAAGTGGAACTTAGCCCGTTCAAAGTCACGAACATAGAGCGCCAAGGAACCGGCAATTCGATGGCTTTCAGCGTCCGTTTCATCCAGCTCGACAGCTAGGTTCCCTGCTTCGACCAACTCATCCCATACATCTTCACCGGTCCATTCTGCTACTGTAGCGACAGCGCACGCCCTCCACGCATGAACTCGACCATATCCTGGATCTCGTTTCAGCGCTTCGTCAAACCAATGAACCGCTTCCTCTGCATTCTCCTTTGTGACTCCACCAATCCGGTGAAAATACAAACCGCGGATTAAACATTCATAGGCTTCCAGGTCACCTGGACGTTTTCGCTGTGCCGTGGCTTCCAGTTGCCGTTCGATCTGGCCAGCCACACTCGCGACGATTTTGGCAACAAGGTCATCCTGGAAATCGAAAAGATCCTCCAGATTGCAATCCGCCCGCTCTGTCCAAAGCTGTTCGCCTGACACTGCATCCGTCAGATACGCGTTGATCCGTATGCGATTTCCCAGCTTGCGAACCCCGCCTTCAAGACAGAAATGCACGCCGAGTTTCTGTCCAAGTTCACGAGCGTCCGCCGCAACCCCTTTTAAGCCAAAACTAGTATTCCTAGATATCGTGAGAATGTCAGGGAATCGGGACAGCTCTGTGATGATGTCTTCCGTCAGGCCATCGGAAAAATACTCCTGCTCGGGATCATCGCTCATGTTCTTGAAGGGAAGCACAACAATTGAGTTGTTGGACTTTTGCAGTTCCGCCACGTAGGGAAGGCTACTGTCCTCGATAAGCGCAGTTCCGCAGCTGTGCGTTCCAAGCTCGCCTGCAACAGCGTAGACCGTAATTGGTTCGGAAATATTTTTGAGCTTTCGGGTGCCCTGATTCTCAAATTTGAGCTGGGCCGACCGCTTGGCGTGTTCAAACACCGCATTACTTACGAGGACCATACCTGGCTCAGCTTCAGACTCAATACGACTTGCTACATTCACCCCATCGCCAAGCAAATCGTCGCCATCTACTACGACATCGGCAAGATGGACCCCAACCCTGATTTCTAGTCCTATCTCTCGCTTGCTTACTGGTGCAGCGAGTTGAAGTTGTAAGTTGTAAGCACAGCGAACTGCCGCCACTGGGCTAGAAAACTCCAAAAGAAAACCATCACCCGCGCGGTTAAAGACCCGCCCATTGTGCGTGGACGCAACAGTTCCGATTAACTCGTTTAACAGTGTAACACGATTTATCGTGTCGATTTCATCTTCACGCATCCGAGTGGAATAACCGACAACATCAGCGGCCAAGATCGTAGACAATCTCCTATTCATATTGGAGGATCCTTTTGCGCATAAATTTTAAGCCCAAATGCACGATTGACCTATAGTAAGCCATTTGACTTCAAGAGTCTGCAAGTCGGACAAGCAAGCTTTGATTTAATGATTTGAATATTGCCGACTCTACCCGGTTGTGGCGAAAGTCAGATACCTACAACTTGGTCCTTGAGGCTATATAGAATGTATAAGACCTCTTCTTGTTCCCGTTGACCGACGTCGTTGGCCTTCAGGGCGTTCATGGCATCGTCCAGAACTGCGACAAACTCATCTCCGCTGATGTTCATGTACTGATGCGCTGCAACCATATCCTTGCCTCTATACATCTCAGGCCCACCAGAACCAGTTATGAAGAAGTCTCCTGCCATTTGTTTGAGGTGCTCCATATCGGTTCCCGCAAATCGTGCAGCGACAACTAGGTTTTTGGAGTGATTGTCCACCAGAACGTCGACTATTCGACGAATACCATCCGTTCCTCCCAGACGTTCATATAGCGTCTTTGACATGGTGCCCCCGTGTCTGGCTCACCTCAAACCTCGATCTCTTGTGAATGCTAGCATGCCGAGCTGATTGGCACCAAATCTTTAGCATTCAAGCGATGTCTATGATCCTAGACCATCACCAAATGTGATGTCTGCTTCGGGCTCGAAGCCGTCGCTCGTAGAGTTTGGGCGAATTTCTGCTCTGCGGACAAACGCGCCATTTGTGTCTGCTAACCGCACATCAGCGTTCAATCGCCCTTCGAGCGCCTGCTCGGAGGACAAATCACCAATTTTTTAGTGCATCAATTTTGGGTTAAAGAAAGCTCACTCTTTTGATTATGATGAATCGTCACCATTCTTCGTGGCTGAAGTAATCCAGTTTCTTAAATCCGGTGCAATTAGTCAGAAGTACCTCTAAGACGCTCGGATCTACGGCGCAGCAATTCAAGTGTTGCTAAGAGAGCTATGGATAGAAGCACCAAAAGCGTTGCTACCGCGAGGATCGTTGGATTTATCTGCTCGCGTAGCCCTGAAAACATCTGGCGAGGGATTGTTCTTTGTTCTGGACCCGCCAAAAACAACACCAAGACTACTTCATCAAATGAAGTTACGAAAGCAAACAGTCCTCCAGAGATGACACCAGGCCGGATGATCGGAATAACCACATCGAAAAACACTTTAGTTGGCGAAGCTCCTAGACTAAGGCCAGCGCTGAATAGTGAACGATCAAAGCCAGTCAGTGTTGCGGTGACAGTGATGATAACGAACGGTACGCCAAGGGCTGCATGAGCAATTATTAGGCCAGGGTAGGTGCTGACCAAATTAAAGCTTGTATAGAAAAAGAACATGCCGGCAGCGATGATGATTAATGGCACGATCATGGGCGAGAGAAGAAGCGCAGTGATCAAGCGCTTAAATGGCATCCAAGGCGACGCGAGACCAACCGCCGCAAGTGTTCCCAATCCTGTTGCTAAAATCGCAGCGGCGATGCCCACGACAAAACTATTCCAGATGGCAAGCGTCCATTTCTGGTCCTGTGCGATTGCCTGGTACCAGCGCAGGGAAAAGGCATCCGGGTCTAGCGAAAGCATACCTTCAGTGAACGTAAAGAATGGTTCTGCATTGAAAGACAGGGGCACAATAACTAAAATTGGCAACATCAGAAAAACGAGTACCAGGTAAGCTGAGAAACGCAGACTATAATGTCCAGCGATGTGCCAAAAGGTAAAATACTCTGGGAACTTCCGCATCGCTCTAACCCAGTTTGATATTGCCCGCGCCCACGAACCGGTCATAGAGCCAGTAGAGCGCAAGGATTAAGAACAACAGAAGCGAGCCAAGGGCAGCTGCAAGCTCCCAGTTGTTGGATTGCTGCATGTGAAAGGCGATGATGTTTGAGATCATCTGGCCATCCGTGCCCCCAACCAATGCCGGAGTGATGTAGTAGCCCACTGAAATTATGAAAACCAACAACGCGCCCGCTGACAGGCCCGGCAAGCTCATCGGAAGGTAAATGCGAAGGAAGGCCGGGATCGGTGGGCTGCCCATCGACATTGCCGCGCGCATGTAACTGGGATCAATGCCACGCATGACCGAATAAAGCGGCAGGATCATGAAGGGCAACAGGATATGCGTCATCGCAATGATGGTCGAGAATTGCGTATACAACATCTCAAGTGGCGCATCGGTCAGACCCAGGGCAAGCAGGGTGGAATTAACCACTCCGTTTGTTTGTAACAGTGCGATCCATGCGGTGGTTCGCACAAGAAGCGAGGTCCAGAAAGGCAACAGGACAAACACCATCAGGAGGTTCGCCGTTCCGCTGGAGCTGTTGGCCATGAAATAGGCTAGCGGGTAACCAAGAATAACAGTCAAAATCGTTATGATCAGCGCCATCCGAAGCGTCTTGCCATAGAGCTTGACGTAAATCTGCGTCTCGCGGCGTTGGATGCCGCCGTCAGGGTCATTCTCGAGGTCGAGCGCAGTCAGGTAGTATCCGGCGGTATAGACCTGACCGGTTTTTTTTAGTGCTTGCCAGATCTCTGGTTCTGCCCATTTGGCGTTAGCATCAATCAGGATCGCGGCGCCATTATTGGCTAGCTCGCTGTCATCAACACGACGCAGCTTGCGAGCGGAGGATTTGATGACGCTGGAGGACCCGGGAAGGGCACGATTCACTTCTTCCGCCAGTTGACCAGAAGTGCGATCGTTGGCGAGCCTCTTTAGATCAAGGGCGAAGATGCTAAGAATCTCATCGCTTGGACGTTCCTCGCCTTGCCAGCTTGGCAGTTTTTCGAGCGTCTCGGGTACGAGGCTGGCAACAGTCGGATTATAGACACCGCGGTACAGCATCGAGGCTATAGGTGCGACAAATGAGAAACCAATAAATGCCAGAAGGGGCACAACGAACAGAAAAGCTCTCCAACGCCGTGACCGGTATTCACGCGCGGCGTTACGGGCATCTTCGCGGCTCAACCCATCTGGGGTGACGCTGGTGGCTTCGGGCAATTGTTCGTCTCCGGTCGATGAACCTGCGCCGATTGAACGGCGCAGGTTGGTGCTCTTAGACTATTGAAGCAGCCACTCGTTGAACTTTTCGCCTAGTGACTCACCGTAGTCGGCCCAGAAGATGCCGTCTGCTTTGACACCTTCGTCAAGATGTGCTGTCGGCAGATCCTGCTTTACGTCATCCGGCAAAAGCGCCTGAGCAGACTTGCGCGTTGGGCCGTAAGCCACGTCTTGCATACCTGACAGAGGCACGGTTTGAGTTGCGAATTTGACGAACTCAAGCGCAGTATCGAGCTTATCAGTACCTTTCATGACCGACCAAACATCAAGGTCATAGACATGGCTATCCCAAACCATTGTGAAGGGGGCGTTTTCTTCCTTGATGGCGGCGAAGATACGACCATTGGCGGACTGCACCATCTGGGCACCACCGTCGTTCAGAAGAACAGGTGCTTGTGACCAGCTATCATACCAAACGATATCGTCTTTGATTGTGTCGAGCTTCGCGAAGGCTCGTGCCTGACCTTCATCGGTGGATAGAACGTCATAGACCTCGTCTGGTGCCACGCCATCGGCCAGAAGGGCCCATTCCATGTTTACCTGTGGACGTTTGCGCAGGCCGCGCTTGCCGGGGAACGCTTCCGTATTGAAGAAGTCTTCGATCGTTGTAGGGCCGTCGGAATACGCATCGTTGTTGTATGCGAAAATAATGGTCCAAACGATGTTCCCGACGCCACATTCGTGCAATGCCTCGGGAATAAAGTCCTCGGCAGCGGGTGTGCCGTCGTCGCCCGGAGGCAAAATCGAATGATCGATGACTTCCAAATACCCTTCCGAGCAAGCACGCTCTAGGTCGATCACCTCGATATCAACAACATCCCATTGGATGTTGCCGGATTCGCTTTGCGCTTTCATTTCGGCGACGCCGCCGCCGTAGTCTTCAAACAAAACGTTGACGCCGCTGTCGGCCATATATGGGTCGATCATGTGTTTCTGTTGTGCCGCCCCGTAAGCGCCACCAAACGACGTCACGGTCAGATCTTGTGCCATGGCTCCCGATGAAACCATTGCCAGTGCAGCAGCATATGTAAGCAATCCAGAATTTCTAATCACATTCACCTCCTGTTGTCGCGAGAAGCTTTGGGTCCCGCTTTCCCTTTCATTACTTCGCGCAACCTCATACAGGGAACGCAATGCAATCCGAAGTCAGCCACATCAGACTCCCGTCCTGGCCTTCTGAAAACTCAGGGGCGGACAAATCGTTCAGGACTTTGACAATAATCTCTGAACCGTTTGCCAGCCTGAAATAATAACGGATGAAATCGCCCACATAGATGCGCGTTATGAACGCCGCGGTCACCTCGTTGTCGTGATCATGCGATGTCGGGTGTATGAACAGCTTCTCGGGTCGTACCGACACACGACAACCGGAATTCTCGGTCAACCCTTGGCCAGCCATAGCAACCACGGTTTCGCCGCCCGGCGTAACGACTTTGGCCTGATCGCCTGAGATCGACTGAACGTGGCCATCGATAAAATTATTCTCGCCAATGAACTCGGCCACGAACGCATTTGAAGGCCGCTCGTAGAGTTCCGCGGGCGGGGCGCATTGCTGTACGACTCCGTCGTTAAAAACAGCGATCCGGTTGGACATCGACAGCGCCTCGGATTGATCATGCGTCACGTATATGACAGTAACCCCCAATTGCTCGTGTAGGCGCGAGATCTCATACTGCATTTGTTCGCGCAGCTTCTTGTCCAACGCACCCAGCGGCTCATCCATAAGGATAAGCGTCGGCTCAAAAATCATCGATCTTGCCAAGGCCACGCGTTGTCTTTGACCACCAGAGAGCTGGCCGGGATAACGTCCGCCAAACCCGTCCAACTCTACGAGCTTAAGCGAGGCAACCACTCTGGAATCTATTTCAGCCTTTGCCACTTTCCGAACCGAAAGCGGGTAGGCTAAGTTCTCCGCCACTGTCATATGCGGAAACAGCGCGTAGTTTTGAAACACCATCCCGATATTTCGACGATAGGGTGCGATACGATTGATCGATTGCCCCTTTATTGCGATGTCGCCTGAGGTAACGCTCTCAAAGCCTGCTAGCATCATCAGAACAGTTGTTTTGCCGGAGCCTGAGGGACCAAGAAGAGTGATGAACTCTCCTTCTTCGACTTGCATATCGAAACCCTTTACGACCAAGTTCTTTTGGTCGTAAGTTTTTTTCACGTTATCAAATACGAGAAACGGTTGTGATTTCCCAGCTTGTTGTTTGTGGGCATCCATGTTTTTCGCCACTATGTTGACCATTCATGTTTGCCGCCGTTATGGGGGCTGAAAGCAAGTAAATCGTGTATTCCGGCAAACTGCAACTTATCGTTTTATATCTATAAAATGAGGCTCTCGGGCAAAAAAAGGTCCGCGTTGGGCTCTAAGCCGACCTTGGAGCAAGCGCGGCATCTCAAAACTTGCACCGCTAGGCTTCGTTGAGGGCGGCCCAAGGCGGACCTTGGTCGCATCCTTGAGCGCCGCAATGCAGCTTCACCAAACCAGACATTCGTGCATCTCGCAGTATTCCGCTTCCCGAAATGACCGGGTCGCGGACAATGCGGCCACTAGCCGGACGCTCTTGAGCCTTGGGAAGCGAGGTATGCGTCTAACTCACTGACGAAACGGTCTGATCTGTCTGTGATCCATTCGACGAATAGCGCCCGCAGATTAGATTTCGCTCGGGGTCGCGCCCATAGGAGACGATAGGCGTACTTTGTCTGGCATATCATTGACGGTCCGAATGGCAGAATGAGCGATCCTGCTTTCAACGCGTGAAATGCTTCCACAATCCCGCAAAGCGCCAGCCCCTGACCCGCTGCCGCCGCTTGAAGCCCTGAACCTGTTCTAGAGATGCGTACGCCATGTTTTAGATGATCGCGGTCAAACCCAAAGGAATCGCCCCATGCTTGGAAGTCAAGCCATCCCGGGTCCTTGGTGCGATTGGTGACGTGGATGAGCGGTACACCCTTTAGCGATCGCACATACGGATCCAGCCCTTGCTGGTCTGCAAAAGCGGGCGAGCATACTGGGGCAACAAAATCACCGAAAAGCACGCGTTCTTCCAATACAGTGTCACGGGTGGGTCCGTATCTGATCGCAAGATCATAGTCTTCTCTCACTAAGTCGATATCGCGATTGGATGGGTCCAAGTATAAGTCCGCATCCGGGTATTGCAGGTGGAACTCCACAAGCATCGGCGATAGCCAATTTTCCGAAAAGGACTCCGGCAGGGTAATGCGTAGACGGCCAGCCGAGTAGTTCGGCTTCAGTTGCTCAAATGCCTCGGCAAGCCTTGCAAAGCCGTCTTCCAACAATTCCCGAACCCGCAATGCATCCTCAGTTGGCTCGATGCCCGAGCTGGAGCGAATGAACAGACTTTTTCCGAGGTAAAGTTCTAGGGACCGTACCCTTTGCCCAACTGCAGCCGGAGTAATTCCAAGTTCGTTGGCGGCCAGTGAAAAGCTCCCATGCCGCAATGTAGCCTCCAGCGCGCGCAACGCGTTCAAATGAGAAAGATGCATGTCGACACCCTAAAGGTTTCCTTTAGTGGGGCCAAATGAAATCAAGCGTGCAAAGCAATCGAACCCACCCATACTGAGCATTGGTGCATAGGATGTCGCCATGAAAAACAGAACCATGGGGAAGACGGGGAATGTTCACGCTTTATTGGGAATATTTGGCAGGCTCGATTGTGGTGCAGTCAGTCCTTGAAGAAATCGGTGCAGAATATCGACTACACTACGTGGACATGGGCGCAGACGGACATCGGACTCCAGATTTCCTGCGTCTAAACCCAACCGGCCGGATACCGGCGCTCGGCTACGCAGATGGCAAAACGATTGGAGAGACTGCCGCGATCGTTACGCTACTCGGCGAGATGTACTCTGGGAGCAGGGTCGCTCCAGCGCCCGGTGATGATAATCGTGGAGAGTTTCTGTATTGGCTGAATGTCATGACGACCTCAGGCTACATGACGGCAGCGCGCCTCGGGCACCCTGAGCGCTATGCGAACAGCAGCAAAGCGATCGAGGAGGTCGGCGCAAAAGCGGCTATCGATTACGATGCCTTTTTCGATGTGATCGAAGATGCAATTGCGGGCGATCCGTACTTCATGACGCGCGGTCTGACCGCACTGGATTTTTACGTCACAATGCTGACCGAGTGGCACGCCAACAAACAGTCTCTCTTTGGCTCACGACCCAAGCTCAGCGCGCTGTGTGAATCTGTGAATGAAAGCCGCTCCTACAAGGCCGCAATGGAGACACATGCACTTCCACAGACCTGAATATTCAAGCGGTCAGCCGAAATCTGCACTCTGGACTAGCGTCTGCGCAGGTGGAGCAATGCGGTCCCTACTTTCAGAGTTTTGATGCTAAACTACTTGGGCTTGAAGCAGATTATCTGCACTGGGCGGGTTCGGCGTTCTTCGATGTTTCGTGCAGCGTTTCGCACAATCTGCGGAGCCAATTTACCCAACAGGATATGAGTGTCAAAAACCGGCGCTTCGCCCTTTTCAACAAATGCTGCGTTTCGCAACAACGACTGGATTGGGCTCAAGGCAGTCATATGAGTCTTTCAGTCAGATGACGGCTTAGGAACGGAAAGCGATCATTGATGGTGGTCATTCCGAGAAATTTCGCCCGAAGGTCTGCATTGAACGGCAGCGGACGTTCGCTGAAATCTGCTGAACGTCTGCCAAGCGGACATAACGGGCATTAGTCTTATTGACGGCAATGACTGCAGTCGGCCCAAAGCAGACATCGCCATTTTGCTCATCGGGCGGAAACCGGCCATTCGCTGCGTGCGTGAGCCTGTCAGGTCGAATATTCAGAAGCAGACATTCAAGTAGCCTTGAGACCGGATTTCAATCTGCGCGACTGAATGACGCCGGAGCGTTAATAAATAGATATTGTCAAGAGTTTTCCGGATTTTGATTAAGGTCTCGTGCCCAGCTCTTCATTGTCTGGTCGAGTAGATGTTTATTTTGATGATTTTATAGTTTCCTGGCCAATATGTTCGAAAATATGCCACTAACGTTCGCCGCGTCGGTAGGGTGCCATCAACGCCGCTGGGACTTCGGCTCTGCGGGCGACAAGGACGAGCGCAACGATCGAAAGTACATACGGCGCCATAAGGAACAACTGATATGGCACACCCTCAACCGTTGTCTGCAATCGCAGTTGGTAGGCATCGAAGAAAGCGAACAACATCGCGCCAATCAGAGCCTTACCGGGCCGCCAGCCAGCGAAGACTACCAATGCGATGCAGATCCAACCGCGCCCCTGCACCATGCCCGGGAAAAAGCTGTTGAACGCCGTTGTGGTCAGGAAGGCCCCGCCAACCGCCATCAAAGCCGACCCGACAACAACTGCGCCGATACGGATACGGATCGGGTTCAGCCCCTGCGCCTCAACCGCATGAGGGTTCTCTCCGGTCATACGAATGGCCAACCCCAAAGGCGTGCGGGCAAGAACATAGGCCATCACAGCCACCGCAGTGAGCGCCAGATAGGTCGGCAAAGCTTGGTTAAAAAGGATCGTTCCCAAAACGGGAATATCTGACAGGACCGGAAAATCGAGCGGCTTAAAAGTCTCGATCGTAGGAGGCAGATCTCCCACCTCAACAAGTAACCTGTACAGGTAATAGGCTAAAGCGGATGCAAACAGCGTTATGCCCAGCCCTGAGACGTGTTGCGAAAGCCCAAGTGGAACTGTCAACATGGCATGAAGCAATCCCATCACCGCGCCGCAAAACGCTGCAAAAATGAGGCCTGCAAGCAATGGCGCGCCCATGTAGACGACAAGCCAACCGCTCATCGCCCCCATGGTCATGATCCCCTCGATTCCCAGATTGAGCACGCCCGAACGTTCGCAAAGCAACGCACCAAGAACACCAAATATGAGCGGTGTCGCAATACGCAACACGGAAGCCCAAAGACTGGTATTCAGCAGCAGATCAATTGCATCACTCATCGGCGCACCCTGTAGGTTGTGAAAAGAAGGGCCACGATCATGGTGAGCAGGCACAGCGCCACGATCACATCGGCAATGAAACTGGGTACACCCGTCGCACGGCTCATGGCGTCGGCCCCGACAAAGACTGTGGCGACGAAAACAGCGGCAGCGACCACTCCGGCCGGATGCAAAGCGGCGAGCATGGCGACGACAATGCCTGCATAACCAAATCCGGGGCTCATAGTAGTGGTGACCCCCGCAGTGACCCCCATGACTTCGACAGACCCGGCAAGCCCTGCCAGCGCGCCCGAAATCAAGGCAACACCCATGATCGTTTGGGGCAGAGCAATTCCGGCAAAGGCAGCGGCACTGGCATTTAAGCCTGCGGCGCGTGTTTCAGTGCCAAAAACAGTACGCGCAAGGATCAGCCAAACAGCACTTGCCGCTGCGATGGCAACAAGCAGCCCGATATGGAGACGTGTACGGGGGATCAGATCCGGAAGGCGGTAATCCCCGTCTACGGGCACCGAAGAGGGCCACCCAAAGGCCAGCGGATCGCGCAAAGGGCCCTCAATCATGAGGCCAACAAAAAGGATCACGATGAAGTTGAGCAGCAGGGTTGTCACCACCTCATCCACGCCGAAACGTAAGCGTAAAAAGGCAGGTCCTGCCAAAAGGGCCGCGCCTGCCGCCATGCCCGCCAACATCAAGATCGGAATACCTATCCACCCTGGAACCCCGAGTGAATGACCGATCCAAGCGGTGATTAGCGCCCCAATAAAGAACTGTCCCTCGCCCCCGATGTTCCAAAGCCGCGCTCGGAAGGCGACAGCTGCGGCAAGCCCCGTAAAGATAAGCGGAGTGGCGCGGGTCAACATCTCGGCGATGGAAAGGCGCGAGCCGAATGTGCCATTCACCATTTCGCCATAAGCCGTTAGCGGATTTACGTCAGCAGCAGCGATGAGACCTGCGGCCAAAAGCAATGCAGCAAAGATCGCGGCCAGTGGTGCAATGATCGCAAGATGCAGCGGCACATGTGAGCGTCGTTCAAGCCGCATCATCATTTTCCTTCCAGACACCTGCCATCATCAGGCCAAGGCGTTGTGGGTCGGCTTCATCAGCCGATATCGATTCTGACAAGCGACCTTTTACGATGGCCTGTATTCGGTCTGACAGGGCTACAGCTTCTTCCAATTCTTCTGAGATGAGCAGGATTGCGGCACCTTCGGCCCGTGCTGCCAAAAGCTCGGCATGAACTGAAGCAATTGCACCTTCATCAAGACCACGCGTTGGCTGGTTTGCGAGCACAAAACGCGGCCCATTGGTCAGAACCCGGCCAAGGATCAGCTTTTGCATATTGCCGCCGGACAGCAGCCTTGTTCGCGTGTCGGGGCTGGCGCCGCGGATATCAAAACGTTCTATCAGCCCCGCAGTGTAATCCCGGGCGGCGCGTTGTCGAACAAAGCCGCGGTGCGAAAATTCCGGTGTGCGCAAGCGCTCAAGCACCGCGTTTTCCCACAAACTCAATTCGCCCACAACGCCTTCTGCGTGCCGGTCTTCAGGCACCCTGCCTGCGCCCGCGTGGATCATGCCGCGCGGACCCAGATGGCTGATATCTTCGTTCAAGAGTGTTAACTGACCCGCACTTGGGTGTGCCAATCCTGACAGCAGCGCACCAAGGGAGGATTGACCATTGCCTGAAACGCCGACGATACCAAGGATTTCACCGGCATGGACAGCGAAAGACACATCATCCAGCCGCAAATCACCGTCTTCTTCCACGCTCACGTCCTTTGCGATCAGGACTGGCGCTCCAATCTCATGGTCTTGACGTACGGGACGCTCAACCTTGCGGCCAACCATCAGTTCCGCCAACTCTTCTGGTGTGGTTTCGGGTGTTTTGCGTTCCGCGACCATCCTGCCGCCACGAAGCACCGCCACACGGTCAGAGGCTGCCATGACCTCATGCAGCTTGTGGCTGATGAAAATAAGCGAGAGGCCCTCTTTTGTCATATCACGCAGCGTTTCGAACAGGCGCATCGCCTCGGGCCGGGCCAGAACGGCAGTCGGTTCATCCAAAATCAGAATACGTGCGTCGCGATAGAGTGCTTTCAGAATCTCGACCCGTTGACGTTCACCAACGGAAAGCGTCCGAACCTTGGCCTCTGGATTAACAGGCAGGCCGAACCGCTCTGAGATCTGCAACAGTTTCTTGCGCGACTCGCCACGAGCAGAACGCGTGCGCGTCAGCGGTTCGGAACCCAGCATTACGTTTTCAAGAACCGTGAGGTTGCCCGCAAGCGTGAAGTGCTGGTGTACCATTCCCACCCCCACTTCGATCGCTGCGCGTGGCAGACCCGGGGGCAGTTCTTTGCCAAACACCCTGACAGAACCTTTATCGGCTGCGTAGTGGCCGAAAAGAATATTCATCAGTGTCGTCTTACCCGCACCATTTTCGCCCAACAGAGCAAGAATTTCCCCGTCTTCTAGTGTGAGGGTCACATCGTCATTTGCGGTAAGCGTTCCGAAACGCTTGGTAATGCCGTTTAGTTCTAGAACCTTGGTCATGCGGGCAGGCCTGCGATTGGGTGCGGAAAAGTGATTGTGGGCGCGCGTGCTTCGACAAGTGCGCCAAGTTTCAGCAGCGCAAAATCCGAGCCGGGGGGACCAATCAGTTGAACGCCGAGTGGAAGACCATTTGCCATGCCAAAAGGCAGCGCCAAAGCTGGCAAGCCCGCTACATTTGCTAGTGCGGCGTTCGGGGCAAAAGCCTCGAGCCGCGCCATGTGATCGTTTGGGGAGGAGCCGGACAGATCCAAAGTGCCTACATCGGGCGGCGCAGACGAGAGGATCGGCATCAGGACAGCATCGGCAGACTTAAAAAGCTTGCGAGATCGATTTGTCACACGAGCGAGCTTTCGTGAGGCCGCAAAAAGCGCTGTGGCCGACGTCGCACGGCCCTCGGCAGCCATGGCTGCGGCAAGTGGTGGAATCTCATCATCAGTTATCTTGAGCGCAGTCAGCCACTCGGCCATGGAAACAGCTAGTATGGTTCGAGCGATTGCGTGAGCCTCATCCCCCAATTGGTCGGGGGCACGAATATCGCACACCTCACAGCCTGCATCGCGCAGCGCGTCGGCAGCACTTTTCGCGGCCTTGCACTGGTCGGCACCGCACCGCTCCGGCAATGCCAATGCGACGCTGGGGCGTTCTGGCAGATATACCGGGGCCAAGGGCTGGGCTACCGCGTCAAAGGCCGTCTTCACATCGCGGATCGACCGCGCAAGGACCAACTCAGACGCTATGCCCATCAGGTGATTGGCAAAATCAGGGCCTCCAGGCACCGCGCCACGAGAAGGCTTAAGCCCGGTCAAGCCGCAACATGCGGCGGGAACCCTGATGGACCCGGCTGCATCCGTGGCATGAGCAATTGCAACAATACCAGCTGCAACCGCGGCTGCGGCGCCGCCGGATGAACCACCGGGTGTCAGTGCGGGGTTCCATGGATTGCGGGTCACAACCATACCGTCGGGTTCGCATGTTAGGGAAAGGCCAAAGGGCGGTGTTGCGGTCAAGCCGAAAGGGATCAGGCCGGTGCGGCGAAGACGGTGTAGCAGGTGGCTGTCACTTTCGGGTCTACAACATTGTGCTCGGATTGCCGCAGATCCTGCCGCCGCCGGCAGCCCTTTTGCGAAACCACCGAGGTCTTTCACCAAAAACGGAACCCCATGAAATGGCCCGCGCTGGTCTGGTGGCAAAGCGTTCGCCGCCCTTGCCCCAGCGCGGGCCATTTCTTCGTCCAGATATACCACCGCCCCCAAATCCGCCCGTGCGTGGCAGGCAGCAAGACTTGATTCCATCAGTTGGCAGGCAGAGATCTGCCCTGCTGTGATGGCAGCTGCAAGAGCCGTGGCATCGGTCACGTCAAAACCCTCTGGATCAGGAGGGCTCGCTTTCATCAATCGGAACGTCCCATTCACCGGATTGAATCGCGGCCTGTTTGGCCTCCATCCCCGGGATGGCGTCGGCGGGCACTTCATCGGCGACATAGATCAACTCATTGCCGCCATGGGCCATAAAGGAATATTCCGTGTAGTTACGACCTGTTGGATTACCGGCCTGAACATCCGCCACGATGGCCTCGATTGTGGGACCGTAATTCCAGATTGCATTGGCAAAAACCGTGCCCGGGTATCGCGGAGTATAATCGATAAGCGAACCGATCGCCTTCACACCTCGCGCTTGGGCCGCATCCGCAGTGCCAATGCGCTCACCAAACAGAATGTCTGCACCCGCATCAATCTGGGCAATCGCAGCCTCTTGCGCGCGGGCCGGATCGAACCATGCACCGATAAAGCCGTTGACGAAGGTGGCGTCTGGGTTCACTTCGCTTACGCCCATGCGGAAAGCGTTGATCAAAAGGTTCACCTCGGGGATCGGATAACCCCCGACCGAACCATAGACATTGCTTTCGGACATTTGACCCGCGAGCATACCAGCCAGATAGGCTGCCTCGTGGTTACGTGTGCCAAAGACACCGAAATTGTCACCTTCTGGCCCACCGGAAGACCCCATCAGAAACGCGGTGTCGGGGTAGTCACCCGCCACTTCGCGTGCTTCACGCTCCACAGCGTAAGATTCACCCCAGATGATTTGCGCACCTCCCTCGGCATACTCGCGCATCGCGCGGGGATAGTCGGTCGGCGCTACTCCTTCTGAAAACTCATACTCTATCAGGCCAGTGTCGGCGGCTTCCTGCATCGCCAGGTGAATGCGGCTGTTCCACGCATTTTCAACCGGAGA
Organism: Ruegeria sp. HKCCD7296; assembly: GCF_013110775.1. Lineage (NCBI taxonomy): Bacteria > Pseudomonadati > Pseudomonadota > Alphaproteobacteria > Rhodobacterales > Roseobacteraceae > Ruegeria > Ruegeria sp. HKCCD7296. The sequence goes on along the minus strand of NZ_WVRF01000010.1, from coordinate 108,741 downwards.
CATGTGCACTCCGGCGACGCGGATCGCAGATTGCGCATTCACGCGATGGATATAAGCCGGCAGGGCCAGCATGGCCGCAGCGCCGACCATCAGTTGACGGCGGGTTGTGGTGAGTTTCATTGGTAGATCCTCTTCTGTTGGTGGCAATTCTTCTTGTTAATGAGCTTCCTAAGTATTGGGCCTGGGCGCGTAATCTGCGGGATCCAGGGTCGTGGGACGGCCAGGCAAAGAAAGCGCGGCCATTCGTGGTTCTGTGCGGGCCAGCACCTTTCCGTTTTTGATAACGGCAAGCCGGGTGGCTTTCATGCGAACTGCTTCAATCGGGTCCTGCGCTTGCAGCACTACCATATTGGCAGGGCCGCCTTCGCGGATCGTCGGGTCGGGCAAGCCCATAGCCTTGGCACCATTCTGAGTAACGGACGTAAACGCCCACTCCATCGCCTCGCGGGATGTCATCGGCACGGCATGCACGCCCATATGAGCCACTTCCAACATGTCGGCGGAGCCAAGCGAATACCACGGGTCCATCGTGCAATCCTGCCCGAAGGCGACATTTACACCCGCCGCTCGCAGCTCTGGCACTCGGGTCAGCCCCCTACGACGCGGATAGGTATCCGAGCGACCTTGCAGCGTTATATTGATGAGCGGGTTGGGCACCACGTTCATGCCGCTTTCTGCGATCAGAGGTATGAGCTTCGACGCATAGTAGTTGTCATACGAGTGCATCGCGGTGACATGACTTGCTGTGACCCGCCTGCCAAGCCCAAGGCGCGTGGTCTCATAGGCTAAGGTTTCCACGTGGCGCGACATTGGATCGTCGCTTTCATCGCAATGCAAATCCAGCATCAGGCCTCGGTCCACCGCTATCTCGGCCAGTCTCCTGACCGACCGGGCACCTTCCGACATCGTACGCTCAAAATGCGGGATACCGCCCACTACATCAACACCCATATCAAGGGCTTGGATCAAGTTTTTTTCTGCATTCTCTGAGCGGTAAAGGCCATCTTGCGGGAATGCTACCAGCTGCAGATCAATATAGGGAGCGACCTGCTTGCGGACCTCCAACAGCGCTTCAACGCCAACCAAAGGTGTGGATGAAACATCCACATGCGAACGGATTGCCAGCAATCCCTGCGATACGGCAAGGTCGCAATATCGCATGGCGCGCTCAATTACTGCTTCGGGTGTCAGCAGAGGCTTTAGCTCACCCCAAAGCGCGATGCCTTCCAATAGTGTACCCGAGACATTCATGCGAGGCGTTCCAAGGCTCAGGGTCGCATCCATATGGAAGTGCGGGTCGGTAAACGGGGGCGAAACCAATCGTCCAGCCGCGTCAATGTCCTCGCCTGCCTCAGCCTTGATCTTGGGGGCAATTTCTGCGACGCGGTCATCCTTGATCGCTATATCCAAAGGCCCTCGGCCATCCGGCAGTTGGGCTTGTCTAATGATGATGTCGAGCATTCATCTTCCCCCAAATTTGACCACAAGGTAAAAGTATTCTGATAAAATGCTACATTTTTTTGCTGTGTTTCAGGAACCAGCGCTTCGGATAGTCTGACGCAATTCGCATGCCTGCAAGGCGGAATGCGAACGCAGCAATTCGTCGTATCGATAGATGGCGGCTGTGGGCCGTTTGTTAAACTTTGCAAGGTCCGGTTCCTGTGCAAAGCCGCCCTCAGTGATTTTCACAGCATTGTTCACCTTGGGCTCAGAGCAGCCGTTCGCTGCGTTCCGTCTTAGTGACCGCTCTGCGGACAAAGCTGCCGTTTCTTCAAAGCGGCGTATGAAGGTGATGTGTACTACCGTTTTACGAGCAAAGTTACATGACTTACTTCGATGCCACGCTCGTGCGTGAGGTTTTTTACATTTCGAAGCGAAGAGAGAACCACACATTCAGCTTCACAGCCGGACGAATGATCACGGGTCTTGTTTTTCAAGTACTTGGATGGCTACTTTGTTTTGTTGATTGGAAGCTACGACTGCCTCCTGCCCGCCTCGATCAAAGTTTTTCCGACAAGACCAACAAAAACACCCGCCGAACAACGTCGGCGGGCTAAGAACGATAGTTTGTTCCGGTGAGTGAGTACCGTTCTTTTGTTTTTTCTCTCCGAATTATCTGCTACCGATAAATTTTATCAACCTACCAATTAGAATAGATCGGCAAGACAATACTCGCCAAAAGTAGGCAAAAAACTAGCTAATGTACCGGCGCGAAGTGTCAGTTTTCTTAGTGAAGTCTAGTTTTTCCATTCTCCGGCGAGTCTCTTCGGTCTCTTGCTTTAAGCGGCTTAATTCGATTTCTAGTGAGTTTATATCTGCCTCGACAGCTTGCTTACGGGTGTGCTCAATAACTTTCGTCAATGAGCGAAAACCGAACAAAGCGGCTGCTCCGCTGAGTTTATGAAGGTGAGATGCCAGTTCTCCTCTCTCATTCAAATCAGAAAGCATCTCATGTTCCACACAGAAATTGAACATCTCTTCGAAGAATTCCCGTAGAGCATTCTCCATTTGCGCTTGACCTAGTGTGTCACCAAGTTCTTGCAGTATTTTTGTATCAATTAAAGATGCATCTCCCCGCACAGGGTCCGAAACCAGCGGCTCTCCCAGCAATACCTTTTGGAGATCTCGGAGGCGAATTGGTTTGGTTGAAAAACCGTCCATGCCAGATTTCAAAGCATTTTTAAGATATTCCCCTTCATCGTAAGCAGAAAGACCGTGAATCCGACTGGTTTTGTTCGGGCCACCCGACATTCTGATCCTCTCTGTCAGTTTGCAACCATCAGTGTCAGGTAAACCAATGTCCATAAGAATGACATCATGCTTTGTGCTTATTGCCAATTCGTATCCTTCGTCCCCTGAGAGCGCACTTTGAACGTTGTGACCCAAGCTTGATAGCATTTCACAAAGAACCGAATTGTTGACAGCGTTGTCTTCAACGACGAGGACAGAAAGTTTCTGCACACTCGGGGCGGATCTTACTAAATTTAAGCGATCGACCTTAGGTCCATTTCGCGGAGATTCGGACGCTTTTTTCATGGGTATAGTCAGGGTAAAATGACTTCCGCGTCCCAACTGTGAGCAAACAGTAATGTCTCCCCCCATCATCCTCGCAATTTTTCTTGAAATTGGTAGTCCAAGCCCATCTCCCCTAGGCAGTCTACCTTTGTCTAGTGCAAGCGTCACATAGTCTTCGAAAACTTTTTCAAATTGGTTTTCTGGAATCCCGTCTCCCGTATCTGAGACGGTCAAAATTAAGTCAGTGATCTGCTGCGAAATGTTGCCGCGCAACTGGACATTGACACTTCCGACAGAAGTAAACTTGATAGCGTTTCCAACCAGGTTCGTGACGATTTGGCCGACACGCAATTCGTCAGCAATGAAGTAGCCGAACAAGTCAGGATCAAGGTCGGTTTTCAGTTTCAATCCTTTTGCCATCGCCAATGGTTCAAGAACTGCAATGGCTTGTGATATTTTATTGTGTGGGTTGAATTTAGCAGGTGACAGAACCAGAGATCCAGACTCTATTCGCGTAATATCAAGGGCTTCGTTTACCTGCTTCAGCAGAATTTCTCCAGACGCGATGGCCACCTCCAAAAAGTGGCTTTGTTTCTCCGTAAGGTCTGTGGTCTTGAGGAGGTCCAAAACTCCTAGAATGCCAGTGATAGGAGTTCGCATTTCATGGCTCATTATCTCCAAGAACCGCGATTTTGCCCTATCAGTTCGCTCTGCATTCTCCTTGGCCTCCAATAGCGCTCGCTCATTGCGCTTTCTTTCACTTATGTCCCTCAGGTAAACGGCAACCAAAGCGTTACCGGCCTTTGAAACCCTTATGACATTGACTTCAGCCGGGAATTCCTCCCCGTTTCGCCTAGTTCCTATAATCTCAACTCGCTTATTTTCTGAAAAACCAGAAAAAAGATTGGGAAGTTCGGTATTATCGGCCTCATTGCTTTCTTTGGAAGGTACAGCGGGCAGAATCGTGCCTTCAATTTTCTTACCTAAAACTTCCTTCTTCTTCGAGCCAAAAACACGCTCAGCAGCTTGATTAAATTCTACAATTTCTCCCTTCTCATTTCCAATCACTATAGCATCAAGCGAAGCTGAAACTGTCGACTCTAACCGGGCTGTCGTTTCGCGAAGTGCGAGGTCGCGCTTCCTTGATATCCGCAACATTTGGTACAAAAACAGAAGCACGGCGGCCAATAAAATGACGACTGAAGTTGCGATCACGCCAGCATTTCTAAGAGCTGATGAAAACACTTGTCGGCGAGCTTCAGTTCTTTCGGCTCCGATAGACACTCCCAGCAACGACAATTCTCTTGCCACTGGCTTGTAGAGTGTCGTCAAGTTGAAAAGTTCATCAACAACAGCGGGTAGGCTGTCGCTTTGAGTAAGTTTGGTAGCTTCTTCGGCGAAATGATGGAGTTGTTGCAACAGCTCCGTAGCACGGTTATCGCTCTCGATTATTTCTCGCGCAACTCCCTCACTAACGAGGTCAATTCGGCTCAAGGCGATCTGGGTCTGTATGTCGATCCTTGCACTGTGGGGGCTGAGACTTGAAGATTCCTCAAGCAAGACAGAACGCAAATTAGCAAACTCAGTGTCCAGCTGCAAAATTGTCCACTGGGCATTTTCGTTACCAGCAGTGGACAAAGCGAGCTGTTCAAGCCAAAGATTCCGCCCCAAGGCAACCACGAGCGCAACAAGAAATAACACGGATGCCGGAATAAGGATCCTAGCCAGTTTATCTTGCATCACAACTCCCTGAGACTCTGCCTTTTAGACTAGAGTCGCTTACAACTCATTCGTGAAGAACAATTCGTTGCAACTGCCAGATTGAGCGGGCGAAAGTCGTCTCTGTTTGATAGTCAGGACTGTCGTCAAACGGAAACATTATCCAGTAAGGTCCTTTTTCACGAACCGATATTGTGGCGCCGTCAATCCGGGTCGCGATTATCGGCACTTCCGACTCCAACTCTGCAACGGGCATTTCTATTGAATAGTCGTTCAAAGCGAATAATTTAAGAAGACTACCTTCGGCGTTAAGGTTTCCAAGCAGGCCGGAAACCGGCACGCCGCTGAATTTTCGGACTCCGTCAGTCCAAATTGTAGAAGTAGAAAAGGAAACCTGTTCCAACGAATCCAAGTCCTCCAATGAGAGTTCTATTTGCTCTCCACCAACAAGCACAACCGTCAATGGGATTGAATTTTGTGCGTTAGCTGATGAAAAACACATCGCGACAAGTGCTAAAACGATGCTCAGAACACTTTTTGATATCATAGAGTTGGCCTCCCCAAACGCATGGTGTTACATTGATGTTATCATTTAATTGGGCAGCGAACATACTGTAAGGAAAGCCGAGCCAATCGCCGCTTGGTGGACAATAGTTCTTATTCGGAGGCAACCTAGTTGTCGATGCGTACTATTTTACTAGCCGATGATCACCAACTGGTTCGCGATACCTTGGCCGCCTATCTGTCTGAAAAAGCTGGGTTTGAAGTAAAGGTAGCTTCAAGCGCTGAGGAAGCATACGTATCGCTTTCAGCTTTCAGAAATATCGATCTCGCCATTATTGACTATCAGATGCCAGGAATGGACGGGTTAGAGGGTCTAGTGAGACTCAGATCGCGGTTTCCAAACCAAAAAACAGTGATAATTTCCGGAGTAGCCTCTCCTGAAGTTGCGGATAAAGCCATTGAACTTGGGGCGCTCGCCTATTTTCCAAAGTCTATGCCTGTGGATTTGATGCTAGCTAGTATCAACGAACTGATTGCGAATAGTCCTGTTGATCACTCAAGTGACAATTCTCTGAAACAATCTGAAGATAGACTGAAAATCTATGGCTTAACAGCTCGAGAGAGGCAGATCCTCCAGATGCTGGCATCAGGTCAATCCAACAAATCGATAGCGCAAGATTTAAGTTTAAAGGAAGTGACCGTGAAGTTTCATATAACGAATATTCTCGGAAAACTGCGGGTGAGTAATAGAACGCAAGCTGCTTTGCTAGCAAATTCGAACTCTCCGGTATAGTTAGGACCTTTTGCACGTTCGCCCGATCGATGTGAAGTATCGGTTTTGCTCAGTTCACGTTGCATTTGTGGATCCGCCCCTACCCTAGACTTTAGTCTTGGTCGCGAACTCTATAACGGTTAGGAGTAAACTCTGCGTTATGCTCGCGCCCAGCAATAAACTCAGTGAACTTGGAAAGCGGCAGTATTTACCGAACTTACTTTACCGGAAAATAAATCAATCAATCGGATCAAGAAGCTGGTTAGAACGCTTTTCGTCAAGCATGTCAAAAAAATTTGTCGCTCCGCCCGCAAATGGGAGGAGCGACCAGAATCGATTAAATGAAACAACCACTCACTGATTGCCACTTTAGTATAGGAAATCTGCATGCTGGAATCGAGAAAAAACATCGGCGTGATGTGATTTATTTAAACTCGTAGCTGTTCAGCCTTTCGTCAAAATCTTTTCAGAGACAGTTTTGATGCAATGCAAACCTTATACACAAAAAGCCTTTGAGCTATCAGAAATTGCCCGCTTAGGGCTCACTGCCGTCATCTGAGGCTTTTCGTCGGATGACCGGTTCGCCGCTCTGAGCGGCCATCCGCGCTGATGTGGTTTAGGTGGTGTCTTCGCATCGGCTTGTCTCTCACGTTTGCGCTTGGTCATCAGATCAACCCGTACTGTTTGGGCGTTGCGGGCCAATCATTCGGATCGGTCTTGATCAGTTTGATCACACCTTCTAACCCGGTCGGCCAGTTGTGGTACCGGTGATACCCGTTGATCTTGGCCAGCGTGCGCAGTGCGGTGTGAACCTTATGGGCGGTGTCTCGGTTGCCGTGACTGCCGATCATGAACACCTGTGAAAGTCTTTCCTGATCAACGAAGGCTTTCAGGTTATTCCTTAGCCAAAGTGTATAGGCGATCCGGTGAAGCGGGTCGTTCGGCCATTCGAGCGACTTGCCCCCATTGGCGCGGACCATTTCCGTTTCGGTAATGTCCGATGGCAGGTGGACCATATTACCCTCCGTTGATCGCGTCGTTCAGGAACGCTTCAAAGCTGGTGACGTTTTCACCTCCTGGCTCTGGTTCTGCGGTCGATGGGGCTTTGGTCGCGGACGCGGATGTGACCAGCCCGTCTTTCGACCGTAAGCCAATGTCACGGGCCAAGGTCTGCAATTGCTTCGTCAGTTCGGCCTGATGCGTGTGGACCGGATGCTTGCCGGTGATGCCGTTCGGGTGCGTGAAGATTGGTGGCAACATCGAACAAACAATTCTGTTGTCGTGAAGTTGCTGCTGAACGAATGCCATTTCCACGATCATTGCCAGATCACCAATGGACCAACCGTCAGCATTTGACTGATAGACCTGCGCATAGAACTGCTTGCCAACATCATTCAACACTTCAACACCCGGCACGGCGGGCGGTTCGATACTGGCGGGCTCATCGGCCTGCGCGGCCTGTCGTAAGCCGGTCAGGCTGTCTTTGCGTGTTTTGTGCTGTTTCCGGGGCATTCGTGCAAATCCTGTCTGATTGCGCGTAATTCGTCCTGAATTGGTGTGTTCAGACGGTAGTATCTTGGCGTAAAATGGCCAGTTGGCGCAAGATTTTTGCGCACGTAGGGTCAAATCTCGAATTAGCACGAAAAGTTTTGGACCCACGCCGGTGACGCACTCCCTAACTTTGTTTCCGACTACCCCGCCCCTAGAACGATCAGCGACCGACCATCAAACGTATATACATCGCCACGTCATCGACGCGTGATCAGTCATCATCGTTGCGTTGTGTGAAGATGGTGATGGGGATGGATGGTGCGTGCGTCACAACTTGGGACAATCGATCAACGAACGATTAGTCACGTGTCGTTGTCGTCATCATCGTCATCGTTGCTGTTGCAGACGGATGACCAATCACTACCAACAGGGAAACCATCAGGTCCAATTGCTGGCACCTCGCGACCGCGACCCTTCGATGCGTGCCGCGCGTTATCGCATGGCCTGCACAGTGTGCGAAGGTTCGGCAGGAACAGTGCAAGGTCTGGGAACTGGTCGCGTGGTTTGACGTGATCCACGATTGCAGCACCTGAACGCCGAACGTCAGCACCGCAGTTGGTGCATCTGTAATTGTCGCGGCGTTTCGCCAGTAGCCGCAGCTTCTTCCACTTTGGTGATGAATAGAACGGATGCGTCTTCTTCTGTGCCATTACTTATAGATTTCCAGCTAGATGATTTGGTGATTGATCGGCAGGACACCTAGGACACGTTTCGGACACTTACTGGTCACCGGGGTATATAAGGGACTCTTTTTTCCTTACGCGTAGTAATTTCAGAAAGGTGTCCTAGGTGTCCTATTCAGGACGGTATCGGCAGTATTTTTAATTTTACGCCGCGAAAACCGCGCTGTGTTTGGGTTTTGTTTTTACCAGCGGTAATTTTCAGCGGTTTGGTTTTCAGTGTTTTTATGAAACCGTCCTGTGTCCAATCACCAACGTCCCGCCCATCGATGTACGCTTTGAACACACCGAACAACATTTCACTGCCCATGAAGTCTTCCTGATCACCGGTCACGACCAATCGATCCGCAACGAATTGGCCAACCGGGTCCATCCGCATTTCCGCATCGGCCTGCATCTGAGCGTTAATGTCCGTCACGGTAAAACGCTTCTGGCTTCGAACACGCTGCCAGCCCTCGACAGCCCAACGCAGGATCGCGGATCGTTCGGCCAGTAACGCGTCCAATAGTTCCGGGTCTTCGCGCCCATAGAACGAATTGGGGAAGGTCAGATAGATGAACCGGCTGGCCAGCACACCGTCAGGATCACGGAGCAACAGAATGCTGTTGGACATAAGGATCAGGCGCACGGTCGTCTTGCCGGTCCACACGGGCTTGTTCTTGCGCTGCACGTCCACATCGTCTTCACCGGTCACGGTCAGGATCAATTCACCAATTGCGCTGAAGTCCGAGTCCTTGCTCAAGCGCACGTCGGGTACCACCATCAGGCTTTTACCCACCGCGCCTTCCATGACGAACTGATTGGCCAACAGGCTGGACCGGATCGAATAGACCAAGTTGCCTTCCATTGCCTTCAGCAATTTGATGTTGGTACCTTTGCCGGTTCGTTTCTCGCCAACGAACATGAACCCCTTCTGAAGCCACGTCGCGCCGGACAGCAGGTATCCGTAAATCTCCTGCATAGACCCGATTTGATCGGGCGTGTCCAACGCTTCGTTAAAGAACGCTTCGGCCCGTGTCCCGGTCCAGACCGCATCGGCCTGCCACTCGGCATCAATCCAAGTGTGATTGAAGAAATCGGGCATGTGTGCGACCAGCTTGCCGGTGTCCAGATCAAGAATGCCATTCTGAACGGATCGCCATGTCCCTGGCTCTGGTTTGTTCCATCCCGGTTCGATGGCTGCGGATCGCTTCGTGACCGCCCGCAGTGCCGCGACGTAGTTCGACACCAGCACTTTGGTCGGGCTGACTTTGTGGCGTGTGATCCCGTCCTGCGTCTCTTTCTCGTAACAAACGATCTTGCTGAAGAAGTGGAACAGCACGTCTTTAATGTCATCTTCGGCCATCACTTCCCAATGCGTGCCGATCCACCGATAGAAGTCGCCCCGCCAGTGGGTCAATGTGCGCCGGTCATTGTCCGTGAAGTACCCGGCAACGATCAGACGCGCTGTGTGTTCCAGATCATGGGGGTTGATGACGGTGCGGTAAGCCATTTCGACCTGATCGCCCCGGATCAGTTCGGCCACCTTGTCCACGACCGGATCGATTTCGACCGGGACTACGCCGGGTGGCATCTCGGCTACCACCGGCCCGCCTGCGGCCTGCATCATGGAACCGATCACGTCAGGCGGTGGTGTCATTTTGTAGACAGCACCGCCATGGGCGTAAGAGTTGATCAAACCGGAATTGAAAACCATCGCCTTACCGCGACCGTCATCCGGGTCCATCGGATCGGCCAGTGACTTTTCGTGATAAAAAGTCAGATCACGCATCACTTCACCGACCGTCTTTAGCCCAATCTCAGGATCATCGAACTTCAGAACGTGATCGACAGCCAAGACACCCTTGTCAGCCATGGTCAATTCCGCGCGGATCGTCTCAATCGACTTGCCGGTACGTTGCGCTTCATCTTGTGCAAAGGTGTCGCGAACGGCTTGCGCTTCATCGCTCACTTCCGCCTTCGATTGTCGGACCAGATTGTCGAATTGCGCTTGTTCTTCCGGTGTCAGGTCGGGCAACGCGATCCGTGTATCCAGCACCCCCGCCCCCGGTGAAACGACAGCAGCACGGCTGGCTGCGTCCTGCACCAAGGGTTCAGCCACAAATGGCGCACCTTCAAAGATCGGGCGTTCCGGTGGTCCGACGGAACGGTCCACCAAAGACCGTTCCATCAACGCACCCCGACTGGCGACCCAATACCAACCGAACCCAGCCAGGAACATGCGCTGGTGAAGGACTTTCAACGCTCTGTCTATGTCTGCGCTGTCCGCAACGGGCAGATACAAATGAAAGCCCCCATTGTGCGGGTAGGTTTCGCCGGTCTGGATGTTGCGCAATCCTGACGACGTGCTGTTGCGGTACACGTGACCGACTTGGGACGCGCCCGGAATCTGGCCTAAAATTGCATCAACCGCCCGCACGGATTGCAGCTTTTGGCGCACTCGGTCCGGCATTCCTTTCTGGTCGAAGTCGATCAGCATCAGACCCGGCAAACCTTCGCGGTATCCTATGTGATCTTGTGACCGGGTGATGTGCGTGCCGGGTGGCATGGTCCGTGCAACCGCTTTGGTCACAAGTGGCCATAGCGTGTCGCCTGACGGGTCATTCGAGATAATCCCCAAGGTGATGCACTGGTTGGATGGCATCGTGTTTAATAGGTCTGCCAGATGGGTCAGTGTCGGCAATTGAATGGTCTGTGCTGTGCCGGTTTCCAAGGCGCATTGTTTGCTGTCGTTGTGCGGCTTCCCGCTGCCGTTCAAATAGATCGACTTCGACATGATGCCTTCGTCTTTGGTGACTAGGGTCAGGGCGAATCCTGTGGTATCGTTGGGCATCTTTAGTTGTCCTTCATCGAAGGGTTTCAGTTGGCCCGGTCATTGCCCCATGCGGTGACCGGGTCGTTTTTATTGGGTCAGTTCTTCCAGCCGACAGCGTTTGATCGGACCGTAATCGACATATTCGTTCAACACCTCGACCAGCTTGTTCAGGCGGTCCGCGTCGTCCGTCAGACCGATGATGGTCAATAGTTCAGCGACACCGCGAACCCGATTACGGGCGTTACCCAGAACCTTATTCGTCGTTTCCAGTTCCATTTGGGTCAGGTGATCTTCTTCGTCCGCACCCTGCCAATACAGGTTGTAATCGCCACGGGCTTGGCAATGGCTGATCCAGTGACCATCCATGCCACCATGCCGGTGGATTTGGCCGCAGTATTCGCAAAGGAACACCAGTTGGTCTTTGTCGCGTCGGGCAAACTCAATTGTATCTTTCATCATCGTATTCGCTGTTTTGGTGGTGATGGCAGGTTTGGGTCTTTGTACGGCACGCCGGGTGGTAGGCGGTGATAGGCACCCCCGCCCCGGTATCGACCGCGCTTGATCACACCGGCCCGCATAAATCCTAGACCCTTCAGATGGCGGCTTATCTGGTGCGACATGCGCGGACCCCAATATCGGTATTGCAGCCCGAGACGGTCGAAGACTTCGCGCGGTGTCGTCACCTGATCGTCGCGTGTCTGGCACGCGATCTGCCAACGGGTGATGCGCATCTTCAGCACATCCCCCGGTTCACCATGGCCCGCGCCACAACATCGGGACACATCAACCAGCCCTGATGCACGGCAAATCCGCAGTGGAAATCGTCCCAGAGGTGGCAGAACACAGACGCCTGCCTCATCATCTGGAACGATGTGTAAACTCTCACACCGGGTTCGACATTCGTGACGACGGTGACCCAGACATTCCCTTCGGCCAGTTCCGGGTCGGGCTCGGGCAGAACAATATCCACTTCTTCCCGGCTCATACGACGCAGGCGGAATTGACGATCTGGGTTTCTCTTGAAGAACTTTCTGTCACCGGCTTGGAAATCTTGCTGGCGGGTGCGGGTTTGTGTATTACTCATTTCATACTCTTGATGATGGTGAGTTGCTCGTCGGCAAACTGACAACCCGGTTTCAATCAGCACCCGGCCCCAGTGGTCGGGTGTTCGCTTTCAGGCGGCTTCTGCTTCGTTGAATGTGTGTGCGTCGTCCGCGTCCAGTTCCAGAACGGCATCGCCCCCGGTCAGCAGCGCGGACAGTGTCGCAATCGCTTCGGAATAGATGGACACGCGGCGCGGGTTCTGGTCCGCCACGGCTTCGAGCAAGCACGTTTGCCACGTATCAATCTTTTCCCAGGCGGTGGGTCGGTTGATCTGCATAGATCTTCCTTTCGTTACATTGGTACGTGATAGAGCGGCACCGGTTCGCCTGATCCGTCTTCACCGTCGGCCAGATCGGTCAGGGCAGAACAAGTAAATTCAACACTCGTCTTCAGCCCTTCGACGCAATCAAGCAATTGCGGGTAGCGAGTCGCATTGGCCACCGTTTCCACTTCGTCCAATGCGGTAAAAAGCTGGTCGGCAAGGGTGCCAATCCCCTTTTGACTAACACCCATCACGCGACCCCCCGCGACAGGTCCGCGTTCAGGACGCTATCGTCAGCCAACAGGCGCGGATCGTTCAGATCGCGCAGCTTCTTCCGGTAATGCAACCAATCGTCCACCTCAGCTTCGACATAGCCGTTGGTGTGCTTGGTCAGTGGCACCCGCTTCGGAAAGAGGTTCTTCTTTTCCAGTTCGGTGATGGTGGTGCGGGACAGACCGGTCCGGTCTGAAACCTCGCTAATGCGCATCAAGCGCAGGGTCCGTTCTTTGGACATTTTCTGTACCTCAGTTGGTTAAAGGTACAGACCAATATTCACATAAAAATCGGTTCAGATAGGGACAAAAAACACGACTATGCTTTTTGTCCCCTTTGGTAAGCCTTCTTCAATGACGCCGGGTTTCTGGTTGCGAAAAGTCGCGCCAGATCGGGATTTTCCAACATGACCGCGTCGATACAAACCTCAATGATTTGTCCGGTCGCCTCGCGCTTGGCATCAACCAGACGGGCGAACCTTGCGTTCCGGTCGCTGCTGTTGCGCCCGTAGACAGGTGGCTTGTCCAGATCGACACCAGCGCGGCGCAGATAGGCCATGGCACCCAATACTTCATCCAGCATGCCTTGCGCCCCGTCCCGGTCGCCTGCGTCCCACAGGGCCAGCCCAGCACGCGCACGGCGCAATACCTGACGGGCCAGAGCGTGACCGGTTTGCAGGTCGATGTCGAAACGCCTCTTGGCCTCGGGATCAGTCAGTCGGTAACCTGGCGATCCTTTCAAGTGTTGCAGTCGTTCGATGATCTGGCGCAGTTCTTCGCCGGTATTCATGACGCCACGATCCGATCCACAGCGTCGGCCAGACGGACATAGGCGTTCCGCATTTCGTCGCTGTAGTCGTACAGGTCATAGACCGCCTGCATTCGCGCAGCCCCCGCCAGAGCGTGACCCATGCAGCGTTCCGCGATTAGAGGGTTCACACCTTCCCGGCCCATGATGGTCCGCCCTGTGCGCCTTAGATCGTGCCATGACCAACCGGACGTTCCCGACAGCTTGTGCAGCCGCTTCAGCGTGCGGTCGAAGTTGCTGGTGATCGGGAAGATCGGGCCGGACTCTACGCCTCGCTTGGTGAAGATCTCGGCCAGTTGCGGGGCAATTGGGTGCGCTTCGGTGCGGTATCCCTTACCGCGTGTTTTGAATATCCGTGCCTGCCAGATGCCCGCGTCGTGATCGATGTGTTCGACTTCTGCCCCGGTTACCTCTTGGCGGCGGCGCATGCTGTAGATCAGCGCAAGGGTGAAGTCGCGCCACAATGGCGGCAGCTTCGATGCGGCCAGAACCACCGCCTTCAGTTCCGCATCGGACAGAACGCGATCCTGTGGCGTCTCAGGCACCAGATCATCCAGCCTGCTATTCGGGATAGGTTGGCCCGCATCCGCCCAACGCAGGACGGTGGACAGATACCGGCAGGCACGTTTGGCTGCGACGGTACGATCCTTCAGAACCGGGGCAAGCATCACCTGATCCGTCAACTTGCGGACCGGCTGGCCCGCGTCATAGCGATATTCAATCTGGCGACGCATGTCGGGCCATGACGCCAAGCCGTGGCCTTTCTCATTCGCATAGGCATCCATCAGGTCAGCCAGTGTGCGCCGGTCCTGTGTGGCTAGAACCTTCTGCCCCACGACACCATTCACGGCAGCTTTGTCGGCCTCTGCAATCAGGATGGATGCGGCCTTGCGGGCATCGCCCAGGCTGGTGACCGGGTACTGGCCGATTGTCACCTTGCCGGTCTTTCTGCTTTCGAGACGGAACGTTTTGACGCCCCGTGCCGTGACGCGCAGGCGCAGGCCGGGAACACCTTCGACGGAATAGTCAGAGCGGTCCTGACCGGGTTTAACTCTTGCGGCCTTCACGGCTGCATCGGTAGTAATAGCTTGGGTCATGTGTTGTCCTTTCATCCATGATCCGGGGGCGGTGATTGTTTGGCGACAGGACCGCCCCAAATCGTTCGGGGGTGCGCTGGGGGTGCGCCCCTAGTGCGTTGCATGGGTCATATGGTCATAATGGGCGGGTTTGTGCAAGAGGTCGAACGCGTAAAAATCCAATTAAACAAAGGCATGGGCAGCATGGGCAACTTGCTCAGGGGTGCATAGGTGTGCATGGCATGCAAGAGGTCAGGGGTTCGACTCCCCTAGGCTCCACCAAAACCTAACAATACAACTAGATAGCAAGCATTAGAGCGGTGTGACACACAGGTGTGACACAAAATGAAGCTGCATGCGTATCTCTCACTGTACAGACACTGCATTTATAACTTCCGTCGGCCACTGTCCTATACGACACCACCCCCCCCGCACGAGACCAAGCACCACACCTAGAACCGTTAGGATGAAGTGTATGGCGTTGTCATGGACGCTCCTGTGCAGTAGCGTCCAGCACCATGGTCATCCGGCGATACCCATTTGTGCTTTTGGTTAGCTTTCTGGTCATCCTGACCGGCATAGCTGGCGTTGCTCACGCGGTATCAAATGGTTGCATTGGCATTCATTGTGAAGAACATGCGCAAACTGCGAAACACTCTGTATCAGCAATGAGCAGCGGTGACATCTCGGTTCCAAGTCATCATCATGACCCAGAGAGTTCTGGAACCGGAGAATGTAATCCCTTTATCTGCCAAGTAGTGGTATTGCTCGTCGAGAACGGTGAACCCGCTCAAGGTCAACGTGATATTGACCTAGAGCTCCAGGATAATGCCCAAGCCAAGCTGAATGAACCAGATAGCCCATACAGGCCCCCTGACCTTTGAAGCAGCGTAAATCCTTGCGGACGCAAGCGACAAGCCCGTGCGGCTGTTCGCGATGTTTCGCAGCACTAACAGCTTCCAAAATGTCAGGACCAATCTATGAAAAAAAGATACTTAACAATAGGCCTATGCACCGTCGCTGCTGTCGCCGCTTTCACAACTCTTCGGCCCGGTTCAATCGAAGAGGCCGCACCACAGGAACCACTTGAAGGCGATGCTATGGTCGCAATTCAGATGCCGCCCATCGAGGGTAACGCTGAAATCGGCCAGCGTGTCTTTGAGGTCTCCTGCGCCTCTTGCCATGGTGTCAATGCGGTCGGTGTGGAAGGCGCAGGACCGCCTCTGATCCACAAGATCTACGAACCCAGCCACCACGCGGATGAAGCCTTTCAGAGGGCAGTTTCACAAGGTGTGAGAAGCCACCATTGGCAGTTTGGCGACATGCCGCCCGTGGAAGGTCTGACGCGAGGTGACGTTGCCATGGTGATCGCGTACATTCGTGAAATTCAACGTGCCAACGGGATAAATTGAGGACAGGACCATGAAAAAGTTCATAACACTCGCACTCATGGCTGCCCTTCCCAGCGGCGTACTCGCGCATTCCAAGATCGAAGAAACAACTCCTGCCGACGGAGCCACAATAACCACTGTGCCCGCTGAAATTGGCCTCAACTTCTCTAAGGATATCCGGTTGACACGGATACAGATGGCCCATGAAGAACACTCGGCCGTAAGCCTGGATTTGGGCGACCAGACAAATTTTGGTCAGGAGTTCACGATCCCACTGCCGAGCAATGGAACGGGCACCTATGTCATCGAATGGCGTGGTTTAGGTGAAGACGGCCATGCGATGCAGGGCAAGTTTTCCTTTACCGTGGAATGAGCATGCCAGACATTTGGGGTATTGCCTCGATCCTCGCAAAGCTAGGGCTCTACATCGGCTTTGCGGGGTCCACCGGGCTTGTGATTGTTAGTTACCTCTGTTCCGGCTTTGTCGCACCGATAAGCCTCGGGATAAAACGCCAAGCTAGAGCCTTAGCGTGGCTTGCTCTCGCCGCAACGGTTGTTGGTTTCCTGCTTCGTGGAGCCGCCTTAACAGGCGGAGTTGACGGCATGGTCGATCCAGAAATGCTTGGTCTGCTTTGGCAGACATCCGTGGGAGACGCCTTTGTCTACCGCCTTATCGGCGCAGTGTTGATCCTTGTGGGGCTGTCTGTTCCTCGCTTTGGTCAATGGATCGCACTGTTGGGTGGCACAGTGGCTTTGTGGTCCTTTGCACAGATCGGGCACGTACCCGAGCTAGAGAGTGTCGGCATCCAGCTCTTGCTGCTATTGCACCTGCTATGTGTAGCCTTCTGGGTGGGCATATTTAGCCCGCTGCGGAGTTTGGCTCTCATGCCTGAACATCTGACAGATGCTGCTGGACTGGGGCACAGGTTTGGACAAGCTGCTGCATTGATTGTTCCGACTTTGATCGTGGCAGGTCTCTGGATGGCTTGGTTGCTTGTTGGCAATCTCCAAGGGATCTTGTTCACTGACTACGGGCAGGCACTGTTGTTCAAGGTGTTGCTGGTGGGGCTGTTGTTGATCCTCGCCGCAGCGAACAAGCTTCGATTTGTTCCGTCCATGCAAAGCGGAGATGCTAAAGCAGCGCGACACCTCGCCCGATCTATCGAGGTGGAGGCAATAGTCGTATTAGTGGTTTTGGCGACAACAGCCACACTCACGAGCGTACTAACGCTTCCGAGTTAAGGTAGGCAGAGATGAAAAAACACCTTTCCGCACTTGCTATATGCTGCATTGGTACCAGCGTCGCTGCAGACCATGAGTTGTTAGATAGAGACCTCGCGAATGGGCAGGAACTCTATGCAGAGCACTGCGCCTCATGCCATGGAGTTAATCTGGAAGGCCAACCCAACTGGCAGACACCCGACGATGACGGAGTGTTGCCTGCTCCACCACATGACGTGACAGGGCACACATGGCACCATGATAATCAGCTGCTGTTCGAGTATACCAAACTAGGTGGGGCAGACGCGTTGGCAGCACGCGGTGTTAAAGACTTTAACAGTGGCATGCCCGGCTTTGAAAGCACCATGACTGACGAAGACATATGGGACGTTCTGGCCTACATACGTTCCACTTGGCCTGACGATGTTCAACAGATGCAGGCTAGTCGCAACCTGCCGCACCAGTAGAAGACAATATTCTAGAATGGGTTTGGGTACTGGCCGCAGAAGGCGTCTCGGGTAGTGAACTAATCAGCATACACCAATTACTTGAGAACTCGAACTGGAGTTTTGATGCCGCGCACCACTGTTTTGATGCGCGGCTTGCGATATCACTCGCTCCGAACGATGTCCGAGTAAGCGCCATTTAGGTTGAGTGTGACGGTTACCGCCTCATCGTCCCTGTTTCGCCAGAACCAGCCGTGATCACCGGCGAAGGGGGTTTCAAAACTGCCCTCGCCTTCGGTTTGACCGCGCCCCTTCTCGTAGGTCACGTTTTGGTCGCCCGCATGCGCGTGGAGGTCGAAGTTGATACGACCACCTTCAGCCGCCCACGCGTAAAAGAGGGTCGCGCCCTCTTCCATAGTTGCCTTAATCTCGGTGAACTCGCCAGGTTCGAGCGTGAACGTGATTGTATCCTGCCACGCCTCCTGAGCAAGTGCTGTGCCAACGAACAGACCGAACACGTTATCCCATAAGCTTGACGACTGATCGGCCCCATGAAGCTGTTGGTCTTGTTCGGCTTCATCCGCCAGGTCCTGTTTGATTTCACCCATCTCGGTCAGGCCAAGCACGCGGCCGGCACCCGTTGGGTCGATCCCGTATTCCGCAGGCAGCACAACAGCGACCAGTATTGCCACGGCGCTGACACCCGCGATGATGGTGGACCGAAGGAGTTGGGCTGAGCTTGGTAACTCTTCGAGGCTCGGTTTCTTTGCGTTAAACATCTGTGGTGTTCCTTATGCGGCCACAAAATAGCCGGTGAGTTGGTATCCCATCAGCACAAAGCCGATGGTCATCATGACGACATTGACGGTGTAGGCTTGTTCGAAAAACTTGGCGCTCTTTCGCCAGTACCCCATGACGATGAGGATGGCAGCCAATGCCAGAAGTTGCCCGATCTCGACGCCAACGTTGAACGCCAGGAGGTTGGGCAGAAGCCCGTCGGGTGCGATCTGGTAGTCGAGTATCTTCGTAGCCAAGCCGGTGCCGTGAAACAGGCCGAAGATGAAAGTCGCCGCCTTGGTGTTGGGCTGAAAGCCGAACCACCGTTGATAGGCCCCTAGGTTGTCGAGTGCCTTGTAGACAACGGACAACCCAATGATGGCATCCACAATGTATGAACTGATGCCCCAGCCAAACCAGACGCCTGCAAGCATCGTGATGGAATGCCCCACTGCAAAGAGGCTCACGTAGACTGCAACGTCTTTCGACCGATAGAGGAAGAAGACGACGCCAAGGAGGAACAGGATATGGTCGTAGCCCGTCACCATATGTTTGGCGCCGAGGTACATGAAGGGGATGATGTGCACGCCCCAGATTTCTTGGATGTAGCCAGCATCGCCGGGCGTAACATCATGCGCCAAAGCTGCGCTGGTCGATAGCAGCAATATGGATAGGACGAAGAACGCGAGACGCTTAGAATTGCGTCTGACGCCTTCAATGAAGGTTCTTATGGAGTAACTCCGCTTAGTATTTAGATTGATCGGTGATGCGCATGAACTGCGCAGTGCCGATCAAGCGCGCGGAGGTCGGTCTATTCTGAACTTACGGGTGGGGCCGTTGGCCGAAGCTAGCCGCCGCCACGCCTCGCCTATGTGCAATTCAGGAGCAGTGCTGGGACCACTGGAGAGAAACGCCTGGTTGTGGTCATGATCGGCCACATCGTGGCTATGACCGTGCATCGCCCAAAAGAGGTCTTCTTCAAACCCATGTGAGTGGCCATGATCTTCGACCATTTCCAGATGATCTTGGATTGTCTCAAAAATCGCCGGTGCGTGCGAGAATGATGGCGTTACGGACCAAACGACCAACGCGAGACAGAGGACAGCTAGGCCAGCCCTCAAAAAGTGTTGGTATGCCCGTTTCATTGCATGTGCCCGCCTGTCAGTCGCGACTTTCTCGCCGCCGTCGAAGTTATGTTTTGTCTACAATAGTGCTCGCCTCATGGTCAATTGCGTCTAACTACCCTGCGCAATGTGCAGCAGGGGTGACTGGGATACTGCGCGACTATAGTTTCGATAGCATCAACTTCTCCGCGATCAACAGAACAATAAAAATCACTGTTGGAAGAAATAATCGACCACATGGTGCATACTACTGTGGAAGGGAACAGGGTGTTGACCAACTGATAGAGCAAACAAAAAACCAGACCCATAGATGCACTGACAAACAAACATTTGTACACACTTCGGTGTGGCACACTGTAAACCAACACACTGCAATAGTGTTTACTATCAGTGCATTAGGCGTTCGGCGGCATTTCCCTAGGCTCCATCAAGACTTTCACGTGACCACACACCCCTCGCCGAAGCCATCAGGTTTCATTGCCACTGCTGAAGTGCGCAACTTTAGCGCGAGTTGTCTGGTCGCCAATTGGCCTGTCTCATAGCGTCACCAAGGTCTTTCCCATATTTTGGGTCCGCGAACAGCTTTTGAAACAGCGCGTCCACGCGACTGTCGGGCCACTCACGTGACAGTTTTTCTGACAGGGCCTGCGCTTTGCTTTCGTTGCCTAACATCTGATAAGACGCCATCAGGTAAGCAACAGACACAGGTCCGACAGGGCCGCCATTTTCGGTTGCTTGTTCAAAGGCTGATACAGCGCCTTCGTAGTCCTTCAAATGAAACTTGGCCGACCCCATTGCGTTTTGAAACACATATCCACGCTCGAGGTCGAATTTCGACCGCGCGTCCTCACTGATCACAATGACTTCTTCAAACGAACCCGAGTACAGCATTATCAGTGACACAAACTCCAATACATGAACGTCATTGGGCGCCAAACGCTGTGCTCTTTGGGCAGCCTCCATGGCCTCTGGCCAGTTATTTTTGGCGAATTCGACCCAAGCCTTTGCGGATTGGCTCCAACCCGTTTCCGGGGCCAACTCGACGGCCCTATTGGCTCGCGTGTCTGCGTAGCTCAACATGCTACTGGCCAGATCGGGATCCGGTGTCAGCACAGCAATCGTCGCCGCAACCTGCGCGGCGCCCGCATGGCCGCCAAAATAGCTTTCGTCGTTCTCGATCGCCCCTTTGAATATGGTCAAGGCCGCGTCAAGTCGCGCGGGTTCCAGGGCCGGAAAGATCAGGTCCCGACCAGTATTGGCCAGATTTACAGCCTGAAGGCGCATTGGAGAGGCATCAAAAATGGCGCTGCGCTCATCTCGGCTCAGGCCGTCGACTGGCAAATCGGTTGCGCTGTCCTGCCATGTCGAAGCCAACCAAAAAGCAATCACACAACAGCCCAGTAAGAAAACCCCAGCGATCCCTGCACCTGGCTTTACCCATGCAGTCGCCTTGGTTTCGAACTTTGGGGTCTCAGGCAGGGCCGCCTCACCCAACCTTTTCGAGATCAGCGGGGCGTATCCGCCCTTTGGCAGGTCGAACACCGTTTTCTCGTCGCGCCCATCTGTGGCGTAGTATTCGGCAAGCTTGCGGCGCAAGCGACCAGCATCCACCCGCACCACGTTTTCGCGGCGCGGCATCTCGGACATTGATCCGCCATAGACATCCATCGCAATCGTTTTGGCCCGAATGTCGTCGGCCCGACCGCTCAGAGATTCCTCGACCACATACACAAGAAAGTCCTGCAATCTCTGTGATCCCTCGAAGGTCGAAGACCTCACAAGCCGCTGAAGCGCGGCCTGAACATCCTCGGCACTAGGGTTTATTCCCTCATTCACCACTGCTGATGATCCTCGGATAACTTCATTTTTTCAAAAAGTTACACCTTTCGTTATACCGTATTATGCCCCGATAAACCTATTGAGAGAAGTGAATTTGTTGTTCGATCGAGAAAACGTCTTACCCATCGAACGTGCCGCCCAAATGAAAAGCAACGCCATTGATACATTGTTTCCCAAGAACAAGGCCGCAATCGCGGACTTACGCCGAAGGGATGCTGTATTCGACGAGATTTGCAGGGACTACCAGCTTCTGAGTGAAGAATACCTCTCAATAAACGCTGAGCCGGGAAGTGAATCCGACCGGTTCGCCTGCGATATCCGTGAAACCCTGAATGGGCTTCGAGATGAAATTGCCCAATCGCTGCGGCGCGCGGGGAAGATGTAATTCAAACACGGGGAAGGGATACCAATGAGGTCAGTATTGATACACACCGCGGCGATGGTGCTGACGGCAAGCGCGAGCTTTGCTCAGGATGCGCCTATCATTCGTGACGGAGAATTTGAATATCTTCGCGCACAGTTTGGAGAGCAATGGGATGCTCAGGATACAGAAATTGAAGCAAAGCTTGCCGAGATCCGAGACGCCAATGGCGGCAAGCCACCCAATATCCTCTACATTCTGATAGACGATGTCAGCTTTGGTCAGATGGGCAACCGGACGATGAACTACGTCACCGGCTTCGACACGCCCAACATCAACGACTTTGCCACGCAAGGCATGTCTTTGATGAGAATGTATACCGAGCCCTCCTGCACACCGACACGAACGGCCATGCTGACCGGTCGCCATCCGGTACGTGCCGGTGTGGAGGAGGTCAAAGTAGCGTTGGTTGGCGAAGGTCTTTCAGCCGAGGAGGTCACGATTGCCGAAATCCTGAAGGAAGAAGGCTATAACACAGCGCATGTCGGGAAGTGGCATCAGGGCGATATAGAACAGGCCTACCCGCACAATCAGGGTTTTGATTGGGCGGCCTTCCCCTTGCATCAACAGGTTCAGCTCAGCCTGATGACACGGGACGCCATGGTTGCAAACAACATGCTTGGCTTCCATCCGTCGGGTCAGTCGAACCAATTCCAGCTGGACGAGCGGTTCAAACCCTACGGCCTGGTAACCGGCGTGGAAGCGGAAGCTGGCGGTCTGGCGCGCGAAGTCGACATGGCGCCGGGCGAAGAGTGGACTCAGGCTAAATACGAGGAAATGAACCTGCGCTATCAGCGGCAAGCACTGGAGCAGCTTGAGCGGCTCGCAGCACAGGACAACCCGTTTTTCATGCAGTATTGGCCGCTCTATCCACTGAACTTTGCCTATCCCGATCAAGCCGTATCCCGCAATGGAGGCTTCCATGCCGACAAGTTGCAAGTTCTGGACGGCTGGATCGGGGATGTGCTGACCAAACTTGATGAAACCGGCAAAGCAGACAACACCATTGTCGTGATCATGGCTGACAATGGCTTGATGTATCACTACGAAGGAGCGTCCGGCCTGAACCAACTGATTTATCGCGGCGGCAAGACGCAGCATCTTGAAGGCGGCGTGCGCACAGATACGTTCATCCGGTGGCCCGCCGCGATTGAGCCGGGCAGCGCAGCAGGTGACATCGTGCATGTCTCGGATCTGTTTACAACCTTTGCCCGTATCGCAGGCGCAACGGACCACATTCCGCGCGACCGCGTGATTGACGGTATTGACCAGACGGCGCTGTTGCTTGAGGGCGAAGGCAATTCGCGCCGCGACTTTGTTTATGTTTACGAAGGGCCCGTCTTACGCTCGGTGGTCAAGCAAGAGTTCAAGATGCATCTTCCAGCCCCTGGACAGCCCGGCGCTGCGGCACCCGTTTTCAATGTCTATCGCGACCCACGTGAAGAACATCCGCTTGTCGGGTACTCGCTTTGGTCCGGGGCGTCCTTTCAGGACATGGTCAAGCGCCACCAGAAAACCATCGCAAAGCACCCCCATCTGCCACTCGGAAAAGGTGTGCCTTATGAAGGCATCGAAAACCTTCGCCCTGAAAGCGAACTGACCCGAGACGTTTTCTCTAGCTGGCAATGACGAATTCAGACGGCGGTACCAAACCGCCGCCGTCTAATTACCCGCACCCATTCCGTCAGGTGAACTATGTCACGAATTTCCCTTTGCTCTGCTTTCCTGACCTCAGCGCAGCTTATGGTGGGTGCTGCCGCCGAAGCCGAAGAAAATGCTTCAAATCCACTGGCTGCAGTGAACAACACCGACATTCGCTATCAGTATTTCGATCTCGAAGGGGATGCCGACCGTCAGGATGCTTTCATCGACGGTGCATACATGTTGCGCCCCGATCTGAAACTGAAATATGAGCTTCACTACAACTCGACGAACGCGACCGGCACGCGGTTCAGTGGATTTGAAAAGACCAATTTCAAGCTGATCTATTTCCCCTCACAGCAGCCCCTGAATGACACCTGGCGCGTCAAATCCGCGCTTGGTTTGGAGTGGATACTTGATTTTGGCGAGCCGAACGAAGGCATCGGAACCGGATCGGATCAGATTGCACCATTTGGCGGGTTCGCCTTTGCAAATGCGAACACCGGATTGACTTTGATCCCTTTGCTCCAACACTTCGCTTCCTATAACGGTCCGACCGATATCAGCCAAACAGCGATGCGCCTGATTGCGCTTCAGCCGTTTGGTGATGGGTATTGGATCAAAGCGGATATCAAAGCGCCATACGATTGGGAGAATGACGCCTGGCCCGCCACTGCAGAATTCCAGATCGGTAAGAACCTCAGCCCCAGAGTTGCGCTCTATGCTGATATTCTGATCGGCATCGGTGCAGACCGCCCCTATGACCAAGGTGCCGGAATTGGGCTGAGATTCAACTACTAGCCTTCGCGACTGAAATGGTTTGCCTCAATACTCCATTCCCGGTCAACTTTCACCGTAGGAATTGCCACGGTTTTGTAACGCCTGCGGGGTCTTACCTGCGCTCACATTCGAGTATTGTTACTTTAGCGTCGACCATAACTATACCCAGAGCGCCGGAGCATTTGCCCGTGACCTAGCCCAGCGTGGCCCTGTTTTAGCATCAAGAGTTTTCTAAAGTGAGTTTGTGAAGCCCGCGCCTCGCCCAAACAAAGATGCGGAAATTGTCTGGCTGTTGATTTTCTTGGCGCGCGCAAAGAATATGTAAAAACATGATAAGATTAAGGCGGCTGAGTTCCGCAGGCAGACTGGCATGACCAAAATTAAGAACATGGAAGAATTCGCGGCCCTAAGCGGGATATCGCGGCCTACAGTTTCAAAGTATTTCCATGATCCCGATAGCGTTCGCCCAACAACACGAGCGCGCATAGAGGAGGCGCTGGAACGGTTTGACTACCGCCCGAACATCTATGCAGTGAACCAAAACCGGAAGCTGACAAAGAATATTGGCATCGTCGTGCCCTATCTGGCCGATCCGTTCTTTGCCGAAATCGCGCGTTATCTGGAACAATCCTGCATTGCAGCCGGCTATCGCCCATCCCTGTTCAGCTCACATGGCGAACAAAAGCTCGAGAACGAGATTTTGGATGGGCTGCAATCCTTGAAACCCGCAGGAGTGCTTTTGGCACCTTTAGGGCGTACCTCGGACAGATCTACTATCGAAAAGTTCTGTGCCAATGTGCCGACAATCCTGTTCGACAGTAACCTTGATGGCCTGGGGGCAGCCTTTGTCGGTTCGGATAACTTTAGCTTTGTGTCGCAGACCGTGGAGTACATGACAAGGACAGGTGAGCCACCGTCCTTTTTTGAAATGCGCACGCCCGCAAACCCAAACGCGAATAAACGACGTAAGGCCTATGTCGACGTGATGGAGCGGTTGGGCTTCGAGCCACATATCATTAAAGTCGATGGCACAGGCTGGGCCTTTGAAGAGATCGGCCACCGAGGCGCATTGAAAGTCCTGCAAGAGCGCGGGCTGAAGACAGATTCTGTTTTGTGCAGCAACGACCGGTTGGCCATCGGCTTTCTGGCAGCCTGTTTCGAACAAGGGATTCGGGTTGGTCGGAAAGAAGATTGTTCGCTTCGTGTCGCCTCAAACGATGACCACCCATTCGCAAAGTTTACCTGTCCCTCTTTGACGACAGCTGCGCATGACTACGATAATGTAGCCGGCCGAAGCGTCGAAACTCTGTTCGAACTCATTGAAAGTGGTGGGAAATTCTCAACGCGCACTGAAACCTTGTTCCCCGCGCGACTTGTCTTGAGGGATTCTGCATAATTCAACATTTTTAACGCGCGTAAAGTTTTTATTGACGGCGCGACAACTTACACTCTAGGCTCTCTGTACGACATCCAAGCTCAGGGAGGACAGGGATGTATCTGAAGAACGCACTTCGTGCGGCGACTGCACTGACTTTCGTCGCAACGGCAGCGGCTCATGCACAATCCATCACGATCGCCACTGTGAACAACGGCGACATGATCCGGATGCAGGGCTATACCGACAAATTCACCGAAGCGACCGGCATTGACGTGGAATGGGTCACGCTGGAAGAAAACGTACTGCGCCAGCGCGTGACCACCGACATCACCACCAAAGGCGGTCAGTTCGATATCATGACCATCGGCATGTATGAGACGCCGATCTGGGGCGCAAATGGCTGGCTGGTGCCGCTGGACGGCATGTCAGACGAGTATGACGTTGACGACATCCTGCCTGCTATGGCTGGCGGTCTGAGCCACGATGGAACGCTTTACGCGGCACCTTTCTACGGCGAAAGTTCGATGATCATGTACCGAACCGATCTGATGGAGAAGGCCGGCATGGAAATGCCCGAGGCACCGACCTGGCAGTTTATCCGGGAAGCCGCGGCTGCGATGACGGACCGCGACAACGACATCAACGGCATTTGCCTGCGCGGCAAGGCCGGATGGGGTGAAGGTGGTGCCTTCATTACCGTCACCGGAAACTCATTTGGTGCGCGTTGGTTCGACGAGGACTGGAAACCCCAGTTCGATCAACCCGAATGGAAAGAAGCGCTTACATTCTTTGTCGATATGATGAGTGAATCGGGTCCGGCAGGCTATGCCACCAACGGGTTCAATGAAAACTTGTCCCTGTTCCAGCAAGGCAAGTGCGGGATGTGGATTGATGCCACTGTTGCGGCGTCTTTTGTGACCAACCCGGATGACTCGACCGTTGCAGACAAGGTCGGCTTCGCTCTGGCTCCGAACTCGGAAGGCGTAGACAAGCGCGCCAATTGGCTCTGGGCCTGGGCCTTGGCAATTCCGGCCGGCACACAGCAAGAGGATGCGGCGAAACAGTTCATCGAATGGGCAACGTCGAAAGACTACATCGAATTGGTGGCCGAAAACGAAGGCTGGGCCAATGTACCACCCGGTGCGCGAACCTCGCTCTATGAGAACCCGAACTACAAGGAAGTTCCCTTTGCGAACATGACCTTGGAGTCGATCCTGATGGCCGACCCGCAAAACTGCTGCGCACAACCAACGCCTTACACAGGCATTCAGTTCGTCGCGATCCCAGAATTTGCAGGCATCGCCACGCAGGTGAGCCAGGAGTTCTCGGCGGTCTATGCCGGACAGCAAACGGTGGAAGAAGCGCTTGAAAAAGCTCAGGCCTTTACTGCCGAAGAAATGGAAGCCGCAGGCTACTGAGGCCCCAGCTGAAGCGGGCGGGCAGCCCCCTGCCCCCCGCCACACCAGACCCTTCCCTAACCCGCGTTTATCTCGCAGGCTAAGCTACGCCTGAACAGAGAGGTCTTGCGTCATGGCTACCGAACATTCCCGATCCGTTGCTCGCCTTATGATGGCACCCGCAGTGGTCCTGCTGCTTGGCTGGATGCTCGTGCCGCTGACGATGACGCTGTATTTTTCCTTTAAAAAATATCTGCCCCTGCGTGGTGGTGACTTGGGCTGGGTTGGCTTCGACAACTATGTCCGATTTGTCTCCTCAAGCTCTTTCTGGCCAGCGGTGCAGGCGACATTGATGATCGTTGGCGGCGTTCTAGTCATAACGGTCGTGCTGGGTATCCTCCTGGCGATGCTCCTGGACCAGCCGATGTGGGGTCAGGGCGTTGTCCGCATCCTCGTGATCGCGCCCTTCTTCGTAATGCCGACCGTATCCGCGCTGGTCTGGAAGAACATGTTCATGGACCCGGTCAACGGCCTGCTGGCGCATCTGTGGCGTTTTTTCGGGGCCGAGCCGATCTCGTGGCTGTCCGAGGCGTCGATGACCTCGATCATCATGATCGTTTCGTGGCAATGGCTGCCTTTTGCAACGCTCATCCTGCTGACAGCGATCCAGTCGCTGGACAGTGAGCAGCTTGAAGCAGCGGAAATGGACGGCGCGCCGGTGCTGAAGCGCTTCTACCACATCATCCTGCCGCATCTGAGCCGCGCGATAACGATCGTGATCCTGATCCAGACCATCTTTCTACTGTCGATCTTCGCCGAGATCTTCGTGACCACCGGCGGCGCATTCGGCACCCGTACACTCACCTACCTGATCTTCCAGCGCGTGCTGGAAAGCCAGAATGTCGGCCTTGGATCAGCCGGAGGTGTCTATGCCATCATCCTTGCCAATATCGTTGCGATCTTCCTCATGCGCATCGTCGGCAAGAACCTGGACGCGTGAGGAGGTAAGACCATGGCCCGCGCCGTCACAACCCGCCGTAAATCGCTGAACACTGCCCTTGCCTGGGCCGTCGGACTGCTGATCTTCTTTCCGATCCTTTGGACCATCCTGACCAGCTTCAAGACCGAGGCGCAGGCCATTGCCAGCCCACCGCTGTTTTTGAACTTCGACTGGACACTTGAGAACTATGCCATCGTGCAAGAACGATCGGACTATATGCGGTTCCTTTGGAATTCGGTCATCATTGCTGGTGGCTCGACCATTCTGGGTGTGATCATTGCCGTTCCCGCCGCTTGGGCGATGGCCTTTGTGCCTTCAAAGCGTACCAAGGACATCCTGCTTTGGATGCTGTCCACCAAGATGCTGCCTGCGGTTGGCGTGCTCTACCCGATTTACCTGCTGTTCATCCGTCTGGGCCTGCTGGACACGCGTGGAGGGTTGGTCGTGGTCCTGATGCTGATCAACCTGCCGATCATCGTCTGGATGCTGTATACCTATTTCCGCGAAATTCCCGGTGAGATCCTGGAAGCCGCACGGATGGACGGGGCGACGCTGAAAGAGGAAATCCTCTACGTCCTCACCCCAATGGCCATTCCCGGCATCGCCTCGACCGTGTTGTTGAACTTCATCCTGGCTTGGAACGAAGCGTTCTGGACGCTCAACCTGACGGCCGTCGACGCCGCCCCCCTTACCGCCTTCATCGCCAGTTATTCCAGCCCCGAGGGCTTGTTCTTTGCCAAGCTCAGCGCGGCCTCGACCATGGCGATTGCACCAATCCTGATCCTTGGCTGGTTCAGCCAGAAACAACTTGTACGCGGCCTGACATTCGGCGCTGTGAAATAAGGAACACGACACATGGGACGTATTCAACTCAAGTCCGTGACCAAAAGCTTCGGCGACGTGCAGGTCATTCCACCGCTTGACCTGACCATTGAGGATGGTGAGTTCACAGTTTTTGTCGGCCCCTCGGGTTGCGGTAAGTCCACGCTATTGCGTCTGATCGCAGGGCTGGAGGATATCACCTCGGGCTCCATCGACATCGACGGTGCGGACGCCACTGATGTCCCACCTGCAAAACGAGGGTTGGCAATGGTGTTCCAGTCATACGCTTTGTACCCACACATGACGGTACGCAAGAACATCGCCTTTCCTCTGCGTATGGCGAAACTGGATCAAGCCGAGATCGACAAGCGTGTCGAAGGCGCAGCCAGCGTCTTGAACCTGACCGACTACTTGGATCGACGCCCCGGGCAATTGTCCGGCGGTCAGCGGCAGCGTGTCGCCATCGGGCGTGCGATTGTCCGCGAGCCGGCCGCGTTTCTGTTCGATGAACCGCTTTCAAACCTCGACGCCGCGCTACGGGTTGGCATGCGGTTGGAGATCAGCGAGCTGCACGAGCGACTTGCGACCACCATGATCTACGTGACCCACGACCAAGTCGAGGCGATGACAATGGCCGACAAGATCGTCGTTCTACAAGCCGGTGTCATCGAGCAAGTTGGAAGCCCGCTAGAGCTGTACCGATCGCCCCGCAACCTGTTCGTGGCAGGTTTCATTGGCTCACCGAAGATGAACTTCATTGAAGGGCCCGAGGCCGCAAAACACGGCGCTCAAACCATCGGGATCAGACCAGAACATATTGGGGTTTCTGAAACCGAAGGGGACTGGTCCGGCGTTGTGAGCGTCTCGGAGCATCTCGGATCGGATACCTTTTTCCACGTGCACGAAACCGGTCTGGCAGAAACAATCACCGTCCGTGCAGGTGGCGAGGTTGGATTTCGTCACGGAGATCGCATTCACCTGACCCCACGGACGGATGTAATCCACCGGTTTGACGCGCAAGGTCTGCGTATCGAATGACACGTCTGGCAGGCAAAACCGCCCTGATCACCGGGGCCGCAAGGGGCATCGGGCTGGCCTTTGCCAAGGCCTATGTGGCCGAGGGCGCACGTGTTGCCATCGCTGACATCGATTTTCAACGCGCGCAGGTCGCAGCCGCCGAATTTGGCGAGGATGCAATTGCAATCGAGATGGACGTGACCAAACAGCAGAGCATAGACGCGGCCGTCGCCATAACAGCCTCCTGCCTTGGCCCCATCGACATCCTCATCAACAACGCGGCCATCTTCACGGCCGCACCAATCGTTGAGATCGAGCGTTCCGACTACACCCGTGTTTTCGACATCAACGTCGCTGGTGCATTGTTCACAATGCAATCGGTCGCGCGCCATATGATCGAACACGGCACCAAGGGCCGGATCATCAACATGGCGTCGCAGGCCGGGCGCAGAGGCGAGCCCTTGGTCGCGGTATACTGCGCCAGCAAAGCCGCGATCATATCTCTGACCCAATCTGCCGGGCTGAACCTGATCACTCATGGGATCAATGTGAACGCAATAGCTCCAGGCGTGGTTGACGGCGAGCACTGGGACGGAGTGGATGCTTTCTTTGCGAAATACGAAGGCAAAGCCCCCGGTCAAAAGAAACGCGAAGTGGCAGCATCTGTGCCGTATGGCCGAATGGGTTGCGCCGAAGACCTGACCGGCATGGCGGTGTTTTTGGCGTCGGACGATGCGAAATACATTGTCGCACAAACCTACAACGTCGATGGTGGGAACTGGATGAGCTGATGGACCCCGTGGCGAACGCAAAAACTCCGGTACGATTGCGGCGTGACAGGCTTGAAGACCTGCCCGTAACAGTCAGGACACCTGCATATGCCCCCTCGGATCTGACGCCGGGCATAGTGCATATCGGGTTGGGAAATTTTCACCGCGCGCATCAGGCCTGGTACATTCACCAGCTTATGCAGCAAGGTCAGGCCCGCGATTGGGCGATCATCGGCGCAGGTGTTCGAAGCTACGACGCCGAAATGCGAAGTAAGCTGCTGGAGCAGGATTGCCTGACAACGCTGATCGAGCTGAATCCGAACGGCGTATCAGCCGAGGTGATTGGTCCGATGATCGACTACCTGCCGATTGAGCCGGGCAACACAGCGCTGACCGTCAAGATGGCAGACCCTTCCATCCGTATTGTGTCCTTAACTGTTACCGAAGGCGGGTACTATCTGGACGCCAATACCGGCGCTTTCGATACACATCACGAAGACATTCGTCATGACGCGGCCAACCCAAATCAACCACGCACAGTTTTCGGAGCCATGGTTGCAGCCCTCAGACAACGACGAATGAAAGGCATCACCCCCTTCACGGCGCTGAGTTGCGATAACCTTCAGGGCAACGGGACAATCCTGCGAAACTGCGTTGTAGGTTTGGCGCGAATGTCCGATCCTGATCTGGCCGACTGGATCGACCAAAACGGCGCGTTCCCAAACTCGATGGTCGACAGCATCGTGCCGGCGACGACGGAACAAGTAGTATCTCAATGCAGGGCACTTGGCATCGATGACCGCGCTCCGGTCTCGCACGAAAACTTTCGCCAATGGGTGATCGAGGATGACTTTTGCGCAGGTCGGCCGCCATTGGAACAGGTCGGGGTGACGCTGACTCACAATGTTCACAGCTATGAGACGATGAAGCTGCGGATTTTGAACGGGGGACACCAACTGCTTGCAAATGTCGGGGAAATCTTGAACGTCCCGACGATTTCCGACTGCATGCAGGATCCGGACATCCTGGCGTTTTTCGGAAAGGTTCAATCCGAAGAAATTCTTCCTCATGTCGACGCCGTTCCCGGAACCACCGCGAAAGAGTATCTTGAGCTGGTCGAGACGCGATTTGCGAACACCGCGATTCACGATACGACGCGCAGGGTTGCGTTTGACGGATCGGCACGACACCCAGGGTTCCTGCTGCCATCGCTGCGCGACGCATTGGCGTCTGGATCTTCTGTGAACGGGCTGGCGCTGGCCGAAGCGTTTTGGTGCCGAATGTGTGCCGGTGTTCGGGAAGACGGCTCTGAAATCGTGCCCAATGACCCGCAATGGCAGAACCTGCAAAAAACAGCATTAGCGTCCCGATCTGACCCAGAGTGTTGGCTGCAACAAGCCCAGTACTATGGTGAGATTGGGCGCAATACACGTTTTGCCTATGCCTTTACGTCCACGGTGTCTGAGATATGGCAAAACGGTAGCCGAGCAGTCCTATCAAAATACGTCGCTGAAACCTCAATACCGTGAAGATCGCAAATTGAAAAAACGGTCAGCCCTGTAGGCAACTTGCTGCTTTTACAGCAGGAACCGAGGCATTGGTTCAGGTTTGGGTATCTTCCCAGGCAAATACTGTCGCAAGTATTTCTTTCATCATACTGCGGCCAAAGCGAAGCAGCCATCAATCCTCCGCGCAAATGAGGCCTAGTGAAAGCCCACCAAGTACTTTGGGACTTGTTTCCGCGTGCATTCGCGTCAGTAGTTCTGAGCGTCGGCATGACACTGAACGCAGCAGTGCGACCGCTCACCGAGCCACTGGTGATTCACGCAAAACTCGCGACCACGCTCTGGCAACCTAATTGTTGTCAGTCGGTCAGAACTCTCATCGGCTATTAATTCAACAGGTTTTCGTCGTAAGGATAGCTGTCGAGCTGTTCGAGACCTGTCGCGGTAACCAGAAACTGATGCTCGATCTTGACGCCGCTGCCGCCTCGATCTGATCCAACATACCCCTCAACGCAGATCATCATGTTTTCCTCTATGATCCCGTCATAGCCAATGTCGTCCCAGTCCTGCGGGTAGGGAACATAGGGGTATTCATCGCACATCCCCACACCGTGCATGATGCACGGATAGCGGTGCGCGTGGAATTCTTCAGGGTGGCGGAAGCTCTTGTCCACCAGTTCTTTGAACGACACACCGGGTCGCACATTGGCCTTGTTGTGTTCGATTTCGTCCAGAGCGCGTTTGTAGAGGTCTCGGAATGCGTTTGGCGCCTTCCCTTCGCCGCAGTACCAAGTGCGCGAAATGTCGGACATATAGCCAAAAGGGCCGACCATATCGGTGTCAAAGCCCATCAGCTCTCCTTTTTGAACGCGGCGTTCGCCTGCCTCTTGCAGCCAGGGGTTTGTCCGCTCGCCCGAGGCCAACATGCGGGCTTCGGACCACAGGCCGCCATGGGCGATGTTGACCTAGCTCAGGATGCTCCACAGCTCGTTTTCCGAAATGTCGGGCTGGAAGGCTTCGCGCATCCGGGCGATACCCAGCTGCGCCACTTCGATTGCATAGCGGCACAGCGTAATTTCTTCCTCTGATTTGATCGAGCGGGCCTTTTCCAGAAAACCGGGCGCGTCGACGACCTCGAACCCGGCCTGCATCAAGCCCTGAACAGCAGAGGCGTCCAAACGGTCAAGCGCCACACGGCAACGCCCTTTGCCGGCCAAACGGCCGCGGACGAAGTCTACGAATTTGCGCGTATTCTCCACCTGATCAAAGCCCGCAAGGAATGGCGCAAGCCCGAACATTGGTATGTATTCCGTGACATGGTCCAGATCCTTGATGAACGCGCCGCTGAAGACCACCGGGCCGTCGGCAAAGACAAACAGCATCATCAGCGGGATACGCGCCTGGAACTGCATGTATTCATGGTAATTCACCGCATAGCGCATGGTCAGCGGGTTGGTAATGACAGCCAGTTCCACGTCCCGTTCGGCCATGGCCTCGCGGATGCGGCCCATGCGGTAATCGTTCAGTTTGGTCCAATCGATTTCGGGCGCTGGCAGTATCGCTTTGCCAAAGTCAGTAGGAGTGTTCATACCTTCAACCTTTCGTTTTTCGGATCGAACACCGCATCGGCCAGCACTTTGGCTTTGCACATCTGGCCAAATACGATCACCTCCAGCGCCGTACCGGGGTTCGCTGCCTTTGGTTTGACAAAGGCAAAGGCCAGATTGCGACCAGTTACCGGGCCGAACCCGCCTGAGGAAACCGACCCTACTTTCTCGCCATCCAAATAAACCGCCTCGCCGCCCAGCACGTCTGTGTCCACCAGCTCAATGTCGAGATACGCAATAACCGAACTGCTGCCGGTTTCGGCGAGGTTGCGCAGCGCGTCTTTGCCTATGAACTCTTTGTCGAATTTCACAAAGCGCATCTGGTCGGTGTGCACGGGACTGGTGTCATTGGCCAGTTCATGCCCACCGCGATAGGCCTTTTCCATGCGCATCATTTCCACCGCCTTCGATCCAAACGGGACCATGCCATGGGGTTTGCCCGCGTCCCAAACCGCATCCCAAAGCTCGCCAAGTTGGTCCAAGTTTGCGTGCAGTTCCCACGCCAGTTCGCCCGAGAATGACAGGCGCATCGCGATCAGCGGGATGCCCGCCACAGCGATTTCGCGCGCCTTGAGCCACCTGAAATCGGAGTTTTCCAGAAACGCATCGCTGAGCTGACCCAGCACCGCGCGCGCCTTGGGTCCGGCCACGGTCAGGATACCCCAGTCATCGGACAGGTTCCTGACCGTCACGTCTTCGGACCCGCGCTGATGAACCGTGATCCAGTCCCAGACCCGGCGCTCTGAGGGGCCGCCGGTGACGAACCAGAACCGATCTTCGGCCAGCCGGGCAATCGTTGCCTCGCCCTCAATCGTGCCTCGTTCATTCAGCAAAAGGGTCAGGCACGTGCCGCCCACCTTTTTCGGCATTCTGTTCGCACAAAGGCGGTTCAGATAGGCCTCGGCCTCGGGTCCGGTGATTTCGAACTTGGAAAAGGCCGAGAAGTCGCCAATGCCGACGCTTTCATGCACCGCAAGCGCCTCGGCCAGCGCAGCCTCCCACGACGGGCCACGCTTCCATGATTGCGGTTCTTTGCCATCCCATTCCGGTTTGCCATAGACCCGCGGGCGTTCCCATCCGCCCGCTTCCTCAAACACCGCGTTCAGCGCCTTGGTTCTGTCATGCACGCCAGAGGTTCGGATCTCGCGGCAGGTTTCATATTGCAACTGTGGATAAGGCAACGACAGGCGCGTCATGTAATTTTCGCGGCAGCGCTGATAGGTGTAATCTTTATCAACGCGCGAATGGAACCGACGCGGATCAAACCCGCGCATCGAGATATCGGCCGTGCCATGCACCATCCATTGCGCCAGCGCCCGGCCCAGTCCCGGCCCCCAGGCAATGCCCACGGTCGCACCGCAGGCCAGCCAATGATTGCGCAAGCCCGGCGCAGGCCCGACCAACGGGTGCCCGTCAGGTGTATATGTGATTGCGCCATTGACGATGCGTTTGATGCCGCGCTCCATCAGGCAGGGATAGCGTTCAAAGCATTTCTCCAACCACGGCATAATACGGTCATAGTCGGGTTCAAACAGTTCGTTCTCGCTGTCCCAGGGGCAGCCATCGC
Organism: Ruegeria sp. HKCCD7296; assembly: GCF_013110775.1. Lineage (NCBI taxonomy): Bacteria > Pseudomonadati > Pseudomonadota > Alphaproteobacteria > Rhodobacterales > Roseobacteraceae > Ruegeria > Ruegeria sp. HKCCD7296. The sequence continues at coordinate 73,460 of NZ_WVRF01000010.1, read as the reverse complement.
GCCATTTGGCCAGCGCATCATGGGTGTCATAAAGCCCGATCAGCGCCCCACCCTGTTCGCGGCGCAGATAGCCGGTGAAGTAATCATCGCGGGTGACGGGGATTTCATGCCCCATCGCCTCGAACTCGGGCACCGCATCGGTGACCACATAGTGGTGCTGCATCGACACGATCGGCAGGTCCAGCCCGCTGAAGGCACCGATCTGGCGGGCGTGATAACCGCCTGCATTGACCACATGCTCGCACAGGATATCGCCCTGTTCTGTCGCCACTTTCCATTCGCCCGACGGCATCTGCCGTACATCTGTCACACGGTTGCGGCGCAGCACCTTGGCCCCGCGCATCCGCGCGCCCTTGGCCATGGCCTGACAGGTGCCGGATGGGTCAACATGGCCGTCATCGGGCGTATAAATCCCGCCGATGATATGCGACGTGTCATAGATCGGGTTCAGCTTGGCGATTTCTTCGGGAGTAACCCAGCGACACTCCTGCCCGCGGGCCAGTACCGCGTCACGCGTGTGCATCAGCCAGGCACGGTGATCCTCGGTTGCGGCCACGCGCAAGGACCCGCAATTGTGCCAGCTGACGCCTTGCTCGGTCTTAGCCTCGATGGTTTTGTACAGATCCACCGCATAATCGTGACAGATCCCCAACGCATGGCCCGCCGTCATTCGGCTGACCAGCCCCGCCGCATGCCAAGTGGCCCCCGATGTCAGCTCGGCCTTTTCAACAAGAACAACGTCTGTCCATCCTTCTTTTGCCAGATGGTACAGGACGCTCGCCCCCATATTGCCGCCACCGATTACAACAACACGCGTGTGTTCAGTCATCTATTGTCTTTTCATGGTAACGGGAGTGTTGGCCCAGACGACCTGGGCCTCGACTTTGCCGGGATTGTGGTAACGGTGTGGGATGTCAGCGGAAAAGCTAAAGCTATCACCAGCCTGAAGGCGAAAGACCTGGCTATCCAAGGTCAGTTCGATTTCACCCTTCAGCACCATCCCGGCCTCTTCCCCTTCATGGGTATAGAGGTCGTCGCCGGTGCTGCCTCCGGGCTCATAGGTGGAAATGCCCATCGCCAGCTGTCGGTCAAGGCTGGCGGACAGCAAGTGATCTTCGAACCCCATATAGTCTGTCCCTGAAAGCCCGGAATAGGTCAGCTTGCGACGCCTGTCGGCGCGCACGACAAAGGGGCGTTCTTCGGCGGGAGCTGGGCCATCGGTCTCAAAGAACCATCCGACAGGTACTCCAAGTGCTTCGGCGACCTCCTGCAGCGCCGTGACTGAGGGTCGGGCCAGACCGCGTTCAATCTTTGACAGAAACGAAACCGAGCGCCCCGAAGTTTCAGACAGGTCGTTCAGGGTCATGTTCTGTGCTTTGCGCAGGGCGCGTAAGTCTTCACCCAACTTATTGAGCGACTCTTGATTGCGTGTTTGAAGTTTTTTCTTGACGATCATGAAAATTTACCGTGCATAATTTTCCCAGTTGCGCAAGAATTATCCGAATGGAGGCCTCATGAGTGGCCAGTTCCCCGATACACCGATCCTCAAAAAGGTTAAGGCATTGCTGGGTGAAGAAGGGTTAGTCCAGACATTTGCCCCGATTGAGGAAGCCAGCGGCCTTCCAAATGCAGCCTATTGGTCCAAAGAATGGTTGGCATTGGAGCAGGAGCATTGCTTTCGCAGGTCGTGGGTATTTGCGGGGGCTGACGCGGAATTGCCCGAGCGCGGCGACATGAAACCGGTCGACATTGGTGGTGCGCCACTGATCATCCTACGCGACCAGGACGGAGCCATTCGCGCACTGCACAATGTGTGCCGGCATCGCGGCGCAAAACTTGTCACTGAACCCTGCAAGAGATCAACCCTGACTTGCCCATATCATGCCTGGGTTTATGGTCTGAACGGCAAGCTGCGAGCACGGCCCCATTTCAACGGACCGGATATAACGGACCACTTCAAAGACGGAGGTGGCGACAAGCTCGATCTACAAGAGGTCCGGTGCGAGGTCTGGAACGGCTGTGTTTTCGTCAATATCTCAGGGGATGCAGAGCCGCTAGAGGACTGGTTGAAACCGATGCTTGCACGTACGCCGGGTTATGATTTCACATCGATCCGCTGGGCCGGGAAAATCGATTTCGAAGTCAATGCCAATTGGAAGCTGGTCTACGAGAATTACATGGAGGGCTATCATGTCTTTGCCGTGCATCCCAAACTTTTGAAGTTTGCACCGATGAACGTGCGGTGGTCGGGTGAATGGGACCAACACGTATTCTACAACGACTACATCTTTCCTGAATTGGGTGAAGGGCGCGGTGATCGTCTGCCGCACTATCCCGATCTGTCACAAGAAGATGCCAAACGCGGTCTTTGGTTCTTATGCTTCCCACATTTCGCCGCCGAAGTCTTCCCAGACCAATTTACAGTTCTAGTAAGTTATCCAATTGCACCGAACAAAACGCGTGAAGAGCTGCATGTTTTCCTGATCGGAGATGCTGCGACGTCAGAGGACCATGCCAACGCAAGGGCCGAACTCATGCAAATGTGGGATGATCTCAACCGAGAGGATCTTGGTATGCTCGAACTGCTGCAGCAGGGGCGCCTGTCGCCTGCCTATGACGGCGGTCGCCTCAGTCCGTATTGGGAAGGACCGACACATGAATTCGGGCGGCGCGTGGTTGAACGTATACTTTCTTGAAATTTCGCGCCGTGTTTTACCGATTTGACGAAGATCTCGTCAGCAATCGGTTTTGACGCCAAGGCTGCTCATCATCGGATTTTGCGCAACGTCTGAAACGCGGGCAAAAGTTGTTAACAAAGTGTGAATCAATTGGCGCTTCGGATCAAATTCATGCTTTGACAACCAACTTCATTTTGTCGTTCGATTGCGCAAAAGTGTCTTTTTGCAAGATACGCGACGCACCCTCTTTAGCTTTCCAAAACCACCATCGCGACAGCCTTAATTGGTTGATCGACTTGACGACTTCGTCGCAATTCGCCTTCAGAAGTTCTTTAAACTCCGCAAAGGAGCACCTTCGAGGATCATTGCCCTCATGTCCGTTTCTTCTCTGAAACCAATATGGGTGTAGTAGGCAAGAGCAGAAGGGTTGGTGCGATGGACCGCCAGTTTAAGGAAGCACGCGCCTGAAGATTTGTCCGCATCGAAAACCGCACGAGACAACAGTTTGTTTCCAATACCTCGCCCTCGCGCCGAAGAGGAAACCCAAAGATCACTTACAAACAAGCCGCCACCCCCCTTGGTCGTTGAAAACACTGGCGTCCAAACAATTGCGCCGACGACCTCGGCTTCATTGTAGGCGAGCAAAGCATTGAAGGCCGGATGGTTACCAACAAATGCAGCTTTCAAAACGTCAACATTCGCGACGTGCCTGTCGTTCATTTCAGCCGACAACGCCCTTAGCGCAAAATCCAGATCGTTTATTTTGTCGAGCGTCACCGGAGAGATGGCAACCTGTGTCATTCGAAACCTAACCTATGTTTCGCAACCGCCAACAAAAGACTGTCTGACCCTTCACAGTGCATCATAATCCGCCAGTCGGTCCTTGAGGAATGTATAGTCTTTTCTTGCTTGTAAGAGCTGGCCCTTGTTGATGGTCACGTGACGGAAATCTTCAGCTGTTTCGGCAAACCGCACAGGCAGAATATTTTCATCCATCCAAGGCCAACAGAAGATCGAATTGCCCCAGGTTTCTCCGGCCCGGTTAAGGGACAAGAAAAAGATCTGATTTTCCATCGCGCGCGCCATGGCGAAATTGTGCCAGGTTTCGAAGGACTCGTCGCGATAATATGCCCCGCAATGCAGGATGAGATCGACGTCGTGCCTTAGTGTCAGGGTGCGGGCAAGTTCGGGAATGCGGATATCGTAGCAAATGATTGGAGAGATAGTTATTCCATTGATTTTGAATGTGAATATGTGATCCCCAGCGTCAAAATATTCCTTCTCCATCGAAGCGCCATATTGGCAAAGGTGAAGCTTGTCGTAATAGCCGGTCAGCGCACCGTCCGGGTTGACGACCGCAATTGAAATATGCGTCCCCAATGCCCCCCGGCGTGCAAAACTGTAAGTGACATGGACACCGAATTCTTTGGCGACCTCGCGCCATTTTTCAAAAGAAGCGCCTTCCAGGGGTTCCGCGATCTCATTGAGCCGGTCGAAGGCCGAGCGGGCATAATCGATACTGGATAGCTCAGGCAAAACCACGAGGTCCACGTTCCGGCGGCTGAGCTGATCTCGCACTTTCGCGGCGCTTTCCGCAAGATGTCTGTCTCTCGCGGCGGCGCTCTTGGTGGCGGGGATTTCGATCTGACAAGCCAGCAGAGACAGGGTGTCACTTGATGTCATTGTTTGGCTTACCCCTCTTGGATCCTTGGCTCGATTGTTTCGGTTGGATTGTAGCTGCGCTGTTCAAGCGGCACCGATGCAAGCCGGTTTCGAAACATGTCAAGCAGTGCTTTTTCCGCGCGATTCAGGCGGGCGCTTTTGTGGTGCACCAGATGAATATCAATTGCCAACGCATTTTCATAAGGTGGCAAACGCCACAGTTCGCCGCGATTGACGAAGCGTTCGGCGATGTGAACAGGCAGAGGGCCAAACCCGAGCCCCGCGCCGATCATCCGCTGTGCCTCGCCCAGGTCAGAAGTGTAACCGATCACTTTGTTGTCGAGCTTGTGCTGCGCGCGCAGCAACGCCACCGGACGTAACGCATCCCAAAGCTGGTCTGTCCGGAATGAAACCGACGAATGGTCTCGCAAGTCGTCGAGTTTCAGATCGCGTTGCCCGAACAATGGGTGGCTGGGACCACAGTAGAACCCAAAGTAGGACCGATAAAGAACCTCATGCTGCAGACTTGGATGGGTGTCATGCACCAAGCAGACGCCAAGTGTCGCGGATTTTTCAAGAACCGCCTGCCTGACGGCTTTGCTGGACATAACCTCAATATCAAAGCTGACTTCGGGGAATTGGCGATGAAAGTCCGCCAGTATCGCATCAAAAAAATCGCTTTCAATCCTACTGAGAAGCGCGAGTTTGACGGTACCCGTCACGATGTCTTCCGTTCCCTGTGCGCTTTGGATAGCCCGCGCCAGGCTTCCAAACATGTCCAGACATTCCTGGTACAGTGTCTGCCCGGCTGGTGTGATGCGGAAATGCGATGGGCTGCGATCAATCAGCGGCATTCCAAGCCGTGTCTCAAGACGTTTCAGGGCTTGGCTGACGGAAGGTTGTCGCCGCATCAGGCGCTGGGCCGCCAGGGTGATGCTGCCTTCCTGAACAATGACCATAAAGGTGCGAAGCAGATTCCAATCCAGCTCGCGGATCAATTTGTCCTGTTCAGCGGCGTTATCCATTGATTCAATCAATATGCTTAATTCTCATTATCTATTTGCCCTATAAAAGAATCCAACACAAGGTTGGGTATCGCTCCTGCATCGCCACACCTGTCAAAGAAGAAAAACCGTGAAGGCATCGAACCTTTTCTATCAAAGTCGCGCGCGCCGCCCCGAGGTCGATCGCGCAGAAGGAATCTATATTTGGGGCAAGAACGGCCAGCGTTATATTGATGGTTCGTCCGGGGCGATGGTCAGCAATATTGGCCATTCAAATCCCAATGTTCTGGCTGCAATGAAGGCGCAGATGGACAGCGCAACCTTTGCCTATCGTCTACATTTTGAGAACGCCCCAGCAGAAGACCTGGCCACAGCCATCGCGGATCGCACACCGGCAGGCCTGGACAAGGTCTTTTTTGTTTCTGGCGGGTCCGAGGCCGTGGAGTCTTGCGTGAAATTCGCGCGGCAATGGGCGGTTGCTGATGGGCAAGCCAGTCGGTGGAAAGTCATCTCGCGCTTTCCATCTTATCACGGTTCTACCTTGGGCGCGCTGGCGATTACCGGATACGGGCCGCTGACGAACGCGTTTGCGCCGCTTTTCAAGGAAATGCCGAAAATTCCTGCGCCCACTTGCTATTTGGACCGCGACAACCTGTCCGACCACGATCGTGGTCTGAAATATGCCGAGATGCTAAGGGATGAGATCATTGCACAAGGGCCCGACACGGTTCTGGCTTTTGCCATGGAACCGGTGGGCGGTGCATCTACCGGGGCGCTGGTTGCGCCCGACAGCTACTATGGGCGGGTGCGCGAGATCTGCGACGAATTTGGCGTCCTGCTGATCATGGACGAGGTCATGTCTGGTGTCGGACGCACTGGTACGTTTCTGGCTTCGGAGCACTGGAACATCCGCCCCGATCTTGTGGCCCTGTCCAAGGGATTTGGCGCAGGCTATGCCCCGTTGGGGGCCATGATCGCCGACAAAGCGATGGTTGAAACCGTGCTGGACAGCGGCGGATTTGCCCACGGCCACACTTATGCCGGTAACCCGCTCGCATGCAGCGCTGGGTTGGCTGTTCTGAACGAAATCGACCGGCTGGACCTGATGACCAATGCGCGGATCATGGGCGAAATCCTGATGGCGGGGCTCATGGACCTCATGGCGCGTCACCCGTTCATCGGTGATGTGCGGGGAAAAGGCCTGCTAACCGCCTTTGAAATGGTCTCGGATCGGGACACCATGTCACCATTGCCCAAGGACCTGAACGCCTATGAACGGTTCGTGGAAATCTGCTACGAGCGCAACCTGATCACTTATTCGCGCCGCACTCGCGGCGGTGTTGAGGGCGATCATTTCCTGATTTGCCCGCCTTTGATCGCGACCGAAGCGCAGATCAACGAAATCCTGAACATACTCGACGACAGTCTCCGGGACTTTGCCCGTGAATGTGCATTGGAGGTTTGACCCATGGCGCAAAAAATTATCCTGACTTGCGCCGTGACAGGCTCGATCCACACGCCGACCATGAGCCCACACCTGCCGGTTTCGCCTGACGAAATAGCTAAGTCTGCAATTGAGGCAGCAGAAGCTGGCGCATCTGTTTTACACCTGCATGCGCGCGACCCCGACACCGGCCGCCCAAGCGCGGATATCAATGTCTTTCGCCAGTTCCTGCCAAGGATCAAGGACGCGAGTGACGCGGTTATAAACTTGACCACGGGCGGCAGCTCACAGATGAGTGTGGAACAGCGGCTTTCGGCCCCCGTGGAACTGGCGCCCGAGATGTGTTCGCTCAACATGGGCTCCATAAATTTCGGCCTCTTCCCGATGAAGGATCGCTATTCCGATTGGACCCATGATTGGGAAGAGTCCTTTTTGGAGAACACACGCGACACTGTGTTCAAGAATACATTCCATGACATAGAAACCGTGTTTCGAATGCTGGGCGATGCTGGTGGCGCGCGGTTTGAATGTGAATGTTACGATGTGGGGCACATTCAGACGCTGGCGTTCTATCTGAAGCAAAAGAGCATTGTGCCACCGGTCTTTCTGCAATTTGTGATGGGTGTACTGGGCGGGATCGACGCCAGCCCGCACAGCCTGATGTATTTGAAGGAAACGGCTGACCGATTGTTGGGCGACGCCTACGAGTTTTCGGCGCTTGCCGCAGGGCGACAGCAGATGCCACTGGGCACTATGAGCGCCATCCTGGGTGGGCATGTGCGTGTTGGTCTTGAAGACAGCCTGATGATCGAACGCGGGCAACTTGCTACCAGCAACGCTCAACAGGTCACTAAAATCCGGTCGGTTCTGGAGGAGCTGGGATACGAGATCGCAACACCTGACGAGACGCGCGCGATGCTCGGTCTTAAAGGGGCAGACAAGGTAGGGTTCTGACACATGAAAGTCTTTTCTGACCAGAAACAGCAGGGCCAGCATAATCCCAGCGGGTTTCTGGTTAACGGAGTTATGCAACCCAACCCCGAAAAACCTGAGCGGTTGGAGCGCCTACTTGCAGGCGTCGCGGCGGGCGGTCACGCTGTGCACGCCCCGACTGATCATGGCCTAGCTCCGATCGCGGCAGTACACACTCCGGCCTACCTGAAGTTCCTGTCGACGGTTTATGAACGGTGGGCGCGCATTCCCGACGCCACGCCCGAGATATTCCCGAATATCCACCCGGATCGCCGCACGGCCAGCTATCCCTTGTCGGCAGTCGGTCAGGCAGGATTTCACGTCACCGACATGTCCTGCCCTATCGGTGCACACACCTGGGAAGCAGCGCGCTGGTCCGCAAACTGCGCCGTGAGCGCAACCCAGGCAGTATTGGACGGGGACAACGTGGCCTATGCGCTCTGCCGGCCGCCGGGGCATCATTGCTTTAGCGATCTAGCTGGCGGATTCTGTTATCTCAACAACAGCGCTATTGCTGCACAATACCTACGGCAAACTCATGACCGCGTGGCGATCATCGATGTTGACCTGCACCACGGCAACGGAACGCAAGGCATCTTTTACGAACGTAACGACGTATTCACCCTGTCTATCCACGCGGACCCGGCGCGGTTCTATCCATTCTTCTGGGGTCACGCTCATGAGGTCGGTGAAGGCGCGGGGCACGGATACAATTTGAACATACCGCTCTTACGTGGCACCGGGGATGACGGGTTTATGAAGGGTCTGAACGAAGGTTTGAACGTCGTCAGGAACTTCGCGCCCGGTGCAATCGTCATAGCCCTTGGACTTGATGCCTTCGAAGGCGACCCCTTTGGTGGTCTGGCGGTTTCGACACCTGGATTTGCCAAGATGGCAAGGATGCTGGCAGCGCTCAACCTGCCTACCGTGATTGTGCAGGAAGGCGGGTATCTCTGCAATGAATTGGGCACAAACCTGCAGTCTTTCCTCGACGGCTTCGAGGGCAGGTCCGCATGAGTTAAGGGGATACATTGCAGGCCGAACGCGTGGACCGACTACAGCGACTACATGAGACATGATGGCCTTTAACGATACACTGGATGCCACCCTGGCCGCGAAGCACAGGCATATCGCCCTTGCGGCAAAGCTCGGCCAACCAATCGCGCTTTCCCGACAATGATGACGCAAAGCCTTGTTACCACGAGCCGCGAAACCAAGAGTTACTCAAAAAAATCAACTGAAGGAGGGGCTAAAATCAAAAAAACCAGCAGACGTGAATCAAATTGCACTGTGCGATTTGTTTGCATAGGCTGGCCGGACAGATTGACCAGCTAAGGTCAGCAAAAATATCTGAACGAACAAACGTCAACAGGGAGAGTATTCCATGAACTTTGCGAAATTAACCACGGGCATCGTGGTTGGTGCAATGAGCGCGCTGATGTCGACTGCCGCAATTGCTGACGATGTCAAGCTGCGCTTTGCCGGCGTGTTTCCAATTGATCACCAAGGTACCAAGATGATGGAGCAGGTCGCCGCAGATGTTGCAGCGGCAGATGTCGGCCTGACAATCGAGGTGTTCCCAGCCAACCAGCTTGGTTCGGGCGAAGCGCTGTTCGAAGATGTTGCGCGGGGCAATATCGATCTGGCTGCGGCCTTTATCTATGCCGATACCGACCCGCGCCTGGAGTTCCTGTCGATGCCGTTCCTTGTAGGGGGCTGGGACGACATGGACAACATCATGCGCAACATGGATTCTGAGTATAATCAGATCTTGCAGGAAATCACCGACGAGTACGGCGTGAGGGTCATGGCCCAAAATCCCGAAGGGTTTGTGGGTATCGTGGCCACGCAGGAACCGACCAACTGGAACAACTTCGACGACAAAGGCATGAACATTCGTGTTTGGTCGTCGCCCGCCGTGAAAGCCATGGTGGAAGCGCTTGGTTACCAGGCCACGACCATGGCGTGGGGTGATATCTTCCCCGCGATCCAGTCAGGTATCGTTGATGGCGCAATCTGCTGCACCAAGACGGCAACCTACTCGATCTTCGCCCAGTCGGATGTTGGTACGCACTTTGTCGAGTACAACTCGATCTCGGAACTGACCACATTCTACGCGTCACAGCGCACGCTGGATAAGCTGAACGATGAGCAGCGTGCAGCGCTTCAGGCCGCGATGACCAAGGCCTCGGATGACTTCTTCCAGTATAACCGCGACAATGACGCGGCCTTTGGACAGAAGCTTATCGACAAGGGCTACACAATCCTGAGCCTGAGCGACGAAGAGCAGGCTGCCATGGCCGCTCATATCCAGGAAAACATCTGGCCTATGATGGCCCAAAGCGTCGGCCAGGACGTGATCGATCGCTTGCTGGCGGCGAAGAACTGATAACCTGACCACGGAAGGGCCGGCATATTTGCCGGCCCTTTTTTTTGCTAATTCCTCAAAAAAATGTCAAAATGGGGGGGACAGATATGCCGAATGACGAAGACGGCTTGCCGCGGTTCGTCGGCGATGAAGACGAGGGCAAACCACAAAAAATCACAGACGAACTTCCGCCAATCATTGGGTATCCTATGAAGGTGATCGCGTTCGTTTGTAGACAGCTCGTAATGTTCTGCGGGTTCTTGATGGCATTCACCTTTGGCGCTGTTGTCGTGATCAGATACGGCTTTGGAGGCGACCTTTTTGCCTATGAGGAATGGCTTTTGGCCTTCTCCATTGTCGGTTTTTTTGCCGGGGCCGTTCTGGCTTCTGCCCGCAATCTGCACATCAACGCTGATATCCTCAGCATTGTAATACATAATCAACGGTTGATTTGGTGGCGCAGCTTCGTGGTGTTGCTGGTTGAACTCGTGGTTATCTTGTTTCTCTTTTACGCCTGCTATGTTTCGCTGCTGGACGACTTCTCGTTCCCGCGACTACGGTCCACTCCGGTGTTGCGCATTCCGTTTGTCACCTGGCGCATTGCGATCATGTGTGCCTTCGGCTTCATGGCGATGTTCACCGCTGCGTATCTCTACGTGCACATCCGAAAAGGCCTTGGGTTGCCCCTTCGGTCTGAGACGATGAAAGGAGCCGCCAAATGATTATCACCGGAAGCCTGATTATCGTCTGCCTAATGCTGCTGCTCGGTGTCAGCGTCTACGTGGCCTTTGGATCGGTTCTGATCTTTATTGCCATTGTTGGGGATCAGTCCATTACCGGCTATCTGCCGACCGGTGCGACTGGAATCCGTTCGCTGGTGCTGTTGGCAATCCCACTCTTCATGATCGCTGGCGGCATCATGGAAAAAGGTAAAATCGCAGCCCCCCTTGTGGCGCTGGCCGAGATGTTCATCGGCCACATAAAGGGCGGCCTGAATGCGGCCTCCGTACTGGCCTGTGGGGTCTTCGGCTCGATCTCGGGGAGTGCGAATGCGACACTGACCTGCATTGGCGGTATCATGATGCCGCATCTGAAAAAGGCGAATTATCCTGGCGGGCAATCGGCGGCGCTTATCGTCAGTGCAGCACCCTTGGGCCTTTTGATCCCGCCCAGCTCGTCGCACATTCTTTATGGCTGGGTGGCGCAACAGCACGTGCTCAAGTGTTTTCTGTCAACCGTGATTCCGGCGATCATCCTGATAACTCTTCTGATTGTCACCAACCAGTTCATGTTGCGGAAGTATGACGACATTCAACTGAAGGAGCGTCCAGATCCGTTCATGCCCGCGCTCTTGGGTCAGGGCCGTCTGGCGGGTCCAGCGCTCTTGATGCCCATCATTATCTTGGGTGGAATCTATGGCGGGGTCATGACCCCGACCGAGGCCGCAGGCATTGCGGTATGCTATGCTATCCCGGTTGCGATCTATTTCTATCGTGGGCTAACCTGGAAAACGCTTGCTCAGACCATCCAGACTTCGGGTGTGACGATCGGTGTGGTCATGGTCATGATCTTTATGGTGCTGATCGTTTCGGACAACCTGATCTCGCAGGGTGCGCCTCAGTTGGCCAAGGATATGGTTTACTCGGTATCGGACAATCCGATCGTGATCCTTTTGATGATCAACGTGGTCATGATCCTGATCGGCATGCTGATGGACGATATCTCGGGCTTGCTCTTGGCCACGCCAATCCTGTTGCCGATTGCCCAAAGTGTAGGTGTCGATCCAATCCACTTTGCTGCGATCATCGGTGTCAATCTTGGTATGGCCAACATCACGCCTCCGACGGCGCCGTTGCTCTATCTCGGTGCGCAGATTTGCGACACGTCCGTGTCCAAGATGCTGTGGCCAACGTTGATCTTCATCGTGTTCGCCTGGTTGCCGACGCTGATGCTGACCACCTTTGTCCCGTCATTGTCGCTCTGGCTTCCGGAACTGCTGCTCAGCCGGTAATGGATTCAACTAAAAACAAAGAAAGGAGCCCGGGCTTCGGGCTCCTTTTTCATTCGCAGACGGCCACGCAGCCAACCTGTTCCAATCAAATCAATCTGCATTCATCAGATTAATCGTGGTTAGGTTTGACTTACTGAACATAAATCCAGGCATGCACACCAATCAGCAGGGCGGTTGCAGCGATCAGGCTCAAGAGGCTGAACGCATCTTTGATTTCTTTTGCCATCGTCTTGGTCCTCATCAGGAGTTTCATTTACCGGACGCATATATGAGAGCATCGCGATTCCGACTACCAAGATTTCTCGAATACTCGCTTTGCAATTTTTGCATAGCAGTCGAGGCCTTTCACCAAGCCAATTTCACGTTTGGATCGCTAGATGAAAGCCAAACGTTAGAAACCAAAACGCAGGCACCGGCGGCTCGAGAGGCAACCAGATTTCTTGCCCTAGTAGATTGGCGGCAACGCCCGATGCGACAGCAAAGGAACCTGTCATCAAGGCATTGGGGTTTTGAGCACAGCAGAACATCGAAGCCGAGGTGGCACTGACAGGCGCATTGGCATCCCCGATGATGTGGAAATGCCAAAGCGTCCTTCAAGTCGGTGCTTGCTCGACAAGCGATCCGTGATCCGGTTTCACTTTCGCGATGAGCCGACGGTTCACGACACATTCTGGTTTCTGGCGCAGCGAGGCGCGCCACCTTAGTTTTGTGTAGACGATCCAGAGCTGGACGCTGAGCTTTACATAGAAAACACTCTCATCGCGGTGGGTGGCATCGTTATGGGACGAACAACCTTGGCGAAAGAGACCGAGCTCGGGTCGTTCTTTTTGGGCGGCGATCATCGACTTGCGAGCGCGCTTCAGAATTGGCTTCCGACAGCGCCCTATTCAAAAATTCCCGATATTTTTGCTCGAGATCTCAACAAAATATTGGGTGTTCGTTGTCTGCGCAAATCCCCTCGCGGTCGGATATTAGTTGCCACAGCTCGTCATTCAAAAGATGGCTGCTGCTGCACTACAACCAGACTGAGCCTGCCTCAGAGACCGGTAGAAGGCTCAAAGCTGTGAAGTTCGAAAGTCCTTTTTCCGTCGGCATTGAATTTTTGTATCGAGCCCCCAACACGGAGCACAGTCATACAGCGGTAGCGCCCTTTGTCGGCAACCATTGAAACGCAAACCTTATCTGTGTCTGTGATGGCAAAGGCACCCGCTCCGCTCCAACCACCGTTCGTCAGCTCTCCGCTCACGATGTTATTCGGGTCATAGAAGAAGCGAAACGTCTTCTCTCCGGACGTGGCTGTGACGGTTTTGCCGATCAGAAGTTCCGCGATCTGTTCAGCATCGAGACGCTCGGCTCCATTGTTCAATGCCGCTTCAAGATCAGATTGAGCGAATGCAGGGCTTCCTGCCAGGGCTACAGCAGCCGCTACGCAAAGTGTTTTTAAGTGTACCATATCCTATCTCCATAAAGTGTTGGGCAAAGCAAAAGAGCGTTAGCCAAGTAAACGCTAGTTGCAGCAGGCACGTCGGGCTTGATCAGAAGCTGATTTTTTCTGACATTCTTCTGACAATCCCCAAACTTCGTTGAGCCAAGGATAAAGCGGGGTGTAGGTTGCAGTATGTACCGTTTCTTGGAGTTCCGACTTGATCCGACGCAGGGTTTGAACCGCCTTGGCCAACCTGTTCCTTTGGAACCACAGGCCCTGCAATTGCTTGAGTTTCTGGTCAGGAACCGAGACAGGATCGTCAGCAAACACGAGATTATTGACGAGATTTGGGGTGGGGCCGCAATCACAGACGCTGCCTTGAATACGCGCATCCGGTCCGTACGCAAGGCTTTGGGAGACACCGCGGCAAATTCGGATTATATCAAAACCTACCCCAAGCGCGGGTTTCAATTTGTGGCCCCGGTTGAATCGGATGACGCCCTGCCCGAGAGTGATGCCAACACGCCGAAAACCGGCCTTCTCATCGCGGGTGCTCTGCTGGGTCTGGCCATAGCGCTGTTCTCAATCTCCTTTTTTGCCGACCGACAGAGATTGCCGGACAATCGAAAGCCCTCTTTGGCCATCGTGCGGTTTGACAACATTGGGGGCGAAAGAACAGGGCAGTATTTCGTCGATGGTCTCACCGACGACCTGAGCGCGCATCTTTCGCGCAATCGCGAACTGTTCGTCGTGTCCAGCGCAACCATGTTCTCTTACGCGAAGGATCAAGCAACTCCGCTCGAAATCGCACGCGATCTTGGCGTTGAATATGTGGTCCGCGGTAGCGTTCGCCGCGTGGGTGGTCAGATGCGCGTGAGCGGAGAGCTTATCGATGTCGACAGTGCCGAAACCATCTGGGCCGAGGTTTTCGATCGCCAGGTGACAGATATCTTTGACGTTCAGGACGAGATTAGCCAGGCCATCGCCGGCCAATTGCTACCCAAAATCTATGAGTCTGGCGAAACGAGATCGCTGGGAAAACCAACCCAGGATATGGGGGCATGGGATCTGTATCTGCGTGGTCGGGCCCGGCAGGCGATCTTTTCGCACGAGGCGCAACAGGACGCGGTGTCATTTGCGCAGGAAGCCATCGACACTGATCCTGGGTTCGCTGCGGCACACAGTCTGTTGGCCCGCGCGTTGGGCACGATATTCTTCTTTCAGTGGTCAGACACTCCTCAGGATACGCTGATAGCCGCAACCGAAGCGGCCAAACGGGCGATTGAGCTGGATGATCAGGACGCGCAGGCGCATGCAGCCCTTGGCTATATCTACCGCTTTACCGGTGAAGCAGATCCTGCCATCGCTAACCTTGAACGCGCCGTCGCACTTAACCCTAATGACGCACGCATTAGACTGGAACTGGCGCATACCTATGATTGGTTCAGAATGCAGGATCGCGCCCTGCCCGAGATAGAGATGGCGATCAGACTCAGTCCGCGCGATCCAATGTTGCAAAACATGTATTTTTTTAAAGGGCACATCCTGTTTCACCTTGAACGCTACGAAGAAGCGCTGGACGCCGCCCGTAAGTTGGGCGCAGTGGCGACCAGCAATACGTGGCGGCTGTTTCATCATCTGCTGAGCGCCGCCACTCTTGCCGAAATGAACAAACCAGAAGAGGCGCAAAAGGCCGTCGACGCTGCGCTGAAGATTAACCCAAAACTGTCGATTTCAGCGATGCGTAGGCAATTCGTAGGGTCCAAAAACCATCCTGAAAACCGCCGAGTCTGGTTGGCGAGCCTGCAAAGAGCGGGCGTGCCTGAATAGTGCTTAGTTCTTTGTGAGCAGTCGGATGCAATAAACGCTCTGAACCGGCGGCTAGACGCGTTAACCTCCGTTTTCCACTTCCAAAGGGGCGTACTGTCCTTCGGGTAATCCCACAGCTCTATATGCTTCAACAAATGGACGAATAAGTTCATCCGGTCGCGCAAAACGCCGGTACATCCAAACGATATCGGCGATTTTAATATTTGGGCGGATTCTGTTGAGCCTGTCTCTCGCCGCCAATGCGGCGCTATGTGGACCAAGCTCGGCCAAAATCGCGACCTCAATCGAAACCGACCACCACAGATCAGGCTGCGCACCTTTGCCGTACGTTTCCAATGCTGTTTCATAATCCTCATTTAGGAAGTGATACTCGGCAAGCGCCTGGAACCAGTTCGGGTCTGCTGCATTTGGGTCAAGGGCAATTGCGTTATCAACAAGAGCAGCGCCCAATTCCAGACGCCCGGACCAAATGAACTCGTAACCGATCTGGCCCTGCAGATAACGGTCTGTCCCTAACGCGAGTGCGGTCTCCGCAGATGAGAAAAACCCATCAAGATCGCGCTGAATCTGCAAAACAAGAGCCAACAGGTAATGACTACGCGCCGAATACGGATTCAACGAAACGGCCCTGCGGGCGGCATCTTCGGCCCGAGCGATTTTTTCGTCCTGTGTGCCGTCATACAAACCGGTAAAGAACTTGACGTCCGTCAGAAGCGCCTCGGATAACTGCGCCCAGCCGCGCCAATAATCGGGTTCGTCCTCGACGACACGTTCTATACAACCACGGACGCGCTCTTGAATGTCTCGCCTGTTCATAAACCCGACACGCATCAGAGAACATTCATAAGACGACAAGTGTTCAGGAGATTTCGCGCGCGCGTGCCCGGCATGAATGCGTTTAATCGCGCCACCGGCGTCCCCGACTGCAGAGGCAACTTTTTCAGTAATTTGTAATTGAACGTCGAGAATATTCGATGTTGTGAGACTTTCGTCATACGCATCCGACCAGACCTGAAGGCCTGATGTTGTGTCGATCAGCCGTGCCGTCACGCGAAGGCGTTCTGAAACCTGCCGGACCGAGCCTTCCAGCACATAGTCCGCTCCGAATTTCTGCCTGATACTGCGCGGATCACTTTCTTTCGGATCAACAGTATGGGTGGACTGGCGGGACAATACATTGAGGTCCTGATAACTTCCTAGTTCAACGATGATGTCTTCGCCAATGCCTATCGCCAACAAATCGCGAGCATCAGTGTTGCTAAGGTTTTGAAATGGCAAAACAGCAACCGTCGGGCCAGTTGGTTCCGCCAAAATTACCCTGTCATCGAAAGTCGTGACGTTGGACTGCTCGCGACCAATTCCGATCCACCACGCCAAGAAACCCACCGCGCACAGGCAAATCAGCGCCGATGTGATTGCCATCAATAGGCGTTTGTTTGATAGCCGCCGAGGGGTAGAAGCTCCGTCGTACAAGACCCGGAAAACGCGAACTGGTTCTGCAATGTTCTTAAGTTTTTGCAGGCCAAGATCTTCAAATGCGGCTTCGACCTTGCCCATTGCCTGACCCACGACACTCTCGGAGACCGCGACACCACCAGGGTCGGCCAAACCTTCAAGACGCGAAGCAATATTCACCCCATCACCAAAAAGATCCCCGTCAGCAATCAGGACATCGCCGAGGTTAATACCGATCCGAAGCTGCAGCCGGGATCCATTGGCAAGTGTCGGCGCGGTCCTGGCCACAGCACGCTGAATATCGACACCACAGTTTACGGCATCTACGACCGAAGAAAATTCGACAAGGGCACCGTCTCCCATCAACTTGACGATGCGCCCATTATATCTGTCGATCGTAGGATCAAAAATCTCCGAACGCAGCAATTTGAGAGCGGACAATACCCCCGCTTCATCGTCTCCCATCAACGACGAATACCCAACGACATCTGCAGCCATGATTGCGGCAAGTCGGCGCTGCATAGGACCCTCCTAATCGCAGTCTAACTGATGTCGTAAATTCACGACAGTGCATGCCATGCCGGCTCGCTGCATTCGCGATGAATGACGGCTTTGCCCCCATCCTCTGTCGCCACGCGGCAAATCAGCCAGAACAGGCACCTTTATCGTCTGACCTGCACATCAGCCCAGTTTTTTCCCAAAAGGAAGTCAGGATCAAACAGATCGATTTAGATGCCGGATGAACGGTGTAAGGCGAAAATGGCAAGGTTATGCCACTGATGGAAGAACTATCCATCGCCCAAAATCTACTGTGAAACGACATTAACCTTTGACTCCATTGGCAGCCAAAACGTCGTCGAAGAATTCGTTCTCAGGCTTTTTTCAGGGCCGACCGCTCAGAGCTATCCTGACGCGCTGCAGATCAACCGATCAAGCGTTTCGAACTTCTGCTTGATGAAATCGAGCACACGGTTTGACGAGGCTGACGTGCTACGAGCATTTAGTGTGACGCAGCCCAAGTGACGATCGGGATCACCGATTTTTATCGGAAGTGCCGTCAGAGTTTTTTGCCTTTGCATCATGAAGACCACTGAAAACGGCAGAACAGTCAGGGAATCCGAGCCTGTTAGAACGTTCACAACTGCACTCAGCGACCCGCCGGTAAAACTTATTTTGAAGTCTCGCATACCGATACCATCAAGCGTGTTTCGCAAATCACGAAACAGCGGACTGTTGGCGGGTGGCGCAATCCAGGAATACTCGGTGATATCTTCCAGCTTCACCTCTTTCTTGCGCGCCAATGGGTGCCCAACGCGGCAAGCAATGACGTTTCGACCCGGTAGGATTTGACGAAACTCGTACTCATCTGACACGTCTGCCGGGCGCATAGGGAGAATGGCCAAATCCAGAGTTTCGGCGGACAACTGGGACAAAAGCTCGGTAGGGTATCCATAAGATTGGTCGATCCGAATATTGGGGTACTCGGCTTGAAACTCTGCAATAACGTTCGAGATGACACCGTCCATGAAGATCGGCGTGCCAGCAACCCGTACTGCACCGGCAAGACCTTGACGGTGTTCGTCGACAAGACGGCTTGCATGGCGACCAGCGCTCAGAATTCTTTGACCTTCCTGGGCCAAAGCAAGTCCCAGCTCAGTGGGTTGCAATGGCCTTCGGGTTGGCAGGAATAGAGGCTCCCCCACCCTATCCTCCAACAGAGAGACGCTTCTGGAGACACTGGGTTGCGATTTCCCAAGTAAAGCAGCGCCTTCGGTCAATCCGCCGGCTTCGACAATAGCGGCAAGAATCTCGAGATGTCTTGGATCAAGCTTCATAACCCAAAGTTATATTGAGCGTCGATAATTCGATCAAGAGTGCTGTCTTTGCCTGCTAGCGTTTCCTTCAGATCTGCAATCCAGCGCTTGTCAGGAATTCGCCCAATGGCTCTCAGTACCATCAGTATCAATGGCCAGAAAGTCCGGTTCGGCGTAGGTTTGCGTGACGACATCTGCACGGAACTAACAGCGCTGAGATCGAACAAAGCGCTCATCCTTTCGACACCTCAGCAAGTCGATATGGCCATGGAGCTTGCGACAACTGTTGGGGATCGTGCTGCGGGTGTCTTTACGCGAGCAACGATGCACACCCCGGTCGACGTGACGGAAGAAGCGGTTGAACACGCCCTGTCTGTAAATGCGGATAGCATCGTGTCTATCGGAGGAGGCTCAACGATTGGCTTAGGCAAGGCGATTGCCCTTCGGACCGATTTGCCGCAAGTCGCCATCCCGACCACATATGCCGGCAGCGAGGCTACTCCGATCCTGGGTCAGACTGAGGATGGCATCAAAACTACCCTGACAGACCAGAAGGTTCTGCCGCGGGTCATTCTGTACGATCCGGAACTTGTTGCCTCATTGCCGCCCGCAATGACCGTGACCAGCGCCTTGAACGCGATGGCTCATGCCGCCGAGGCGCTTTATGCCAAGGACCGAACTGATGAGACCACGGAATTGGCTATCGACGGTCTGAAGGCGTTTGCAGAGGGACTGCCAACCGTTGTCGGAAACCCCAACGACCTGAAAGCCAGAGAAGAAACGCAGCGTGGTGCATGGGCCTGCGGTACGGTGCTTGGTCTGGTCGGAATGGCGTTGCATCACAAGCTTTGCCATACGCTGGGCGGGTCATTCAATCTGCCACACGCGGAAACCCATGCGATCATTTTGCCCCATGCCATCGCCTACAACGCGGTGGGTGTGCCAGAGCTGCTGGAACCCGTGTCAAATATTCTCGGTGGCTCTAAGCCAGGCCAGGCGCTTTGGAATTTTGCCAAAAGCATGGGCGCGCCGATGGCTTTAAAGGACCTTGGACTTTCCAAGGCCGATCTGGATCGCGCCACCGAAATCGCACTCAACAACCCGTATTGGAACCCGCAACCGGTCACTGCTGATGGGCTGCGGGCGCTTCTTCAAAACGCGTGGGCAGGCACTGCCCCAAGCGTTTGACTTCACCGTGTCAAGGGAGGGACACATGATCACACGACGCAAATTGCTGCAATCCAGCGCTGCAACCGGCCTGGGATTGGCCGCCGGCACGCTCGCTGCGCCCGCTATCGCTCAGGGCGCCAAGATCAAGTTGGGCTATGTCAGCCCGCAATCAGGTCCTCTGGCCGCCTTCTCCGAGGCAGACAAGTTTATTCTGGAGAATTTCGCCGCATCCGAAGCCGGTGCGAATTTCGAAGTCATCGTCAAAGACAGCCAGTCGAACCCGAACCGAGCGGCAGACGTCGCGGGCGAACTGATCGTGGATGATGAGATCGACCTGATGCTGGTCGCTTCGACACCCGAAACGACCAACCCGGTTGCCTCGACCTGTGAGGCCGAGGAAGTGCCGTGTATTTCCACCGTTACGCCCTGGCAGCCATGGTTCATCGGCCAGCAGGGCAATCCCGGTGATCCAGCCAGCTGGGAGCCGTTCTATTACGCTTATCACTTCTTCTGGGGCCTTGAGGACGTAATCTCGGTTTTCACGGCAATGTGGAACCAGTTGGAGACCAACAAGCAGGTCGGTGCGCTGTTCCCGAATGACGGCGATGGCAACGCTTGGGGCGACCCAAATGTAGGTTTCCCGCCTGTTCTCTCAGAGTTGGGTTACACATTGACGGATCCCGGGCGGTACCAGAACCTTACCGATGATTTCTCGTCCCAGATCAACGCGTTCCGGCAGGCGAATGTTGAAATCGTAACCGGCGTTCCGATCCCGCCTGACTTCACCACTTTTTGGAGCCAGGCCAAACAGCAAGGCTTCACCCCGAAAGCCGCGAGCATTGGCAAGGCCATCTTGTTCCCGCAAGCCGTCGAAGCTTTGGGCAACGCAGGCAACAACCTGAGCTCTGAAGTTTGGTGGTCCCCCACCCATCCGTTCTCGTCATCGCTGACCGGCGCAAGCTCGGCTGAACTGGCGCAAGGGTACATGGCCGCCACCAACCGTCAGTGGACCCAACCCATCGGCTTTGTGCATGCGCTGTTCGAAATGGCAGCAAACGTCATGGGCCGGGTTGATGACGCGGGTGATGGGGATGCAGTGGCCGAAGCCATCGCAGCTACGCAGCTTGACTCCATTGTTGGCCGGATCGCGTTTGATGGTGCGGGCCTGCCGCCCTTCGCTGCGCAGAACGTTGCCAAAACGCCCCTGGTCGGGGGGCAATGGAGGCTGCTCGACAATGGCAGCTATGATCTTGTGATCGTCGACAACTCTTCCGCGCCCGAAATTCCGACCGCGGGTGTGATGGAAGAAATCTCCTGATCGCAATGAAATCAACGCCCCGGATTTATTCCGGGGCAGGAACACCGGTATGACCATTCTTTCGCTTAAAAACGTCTCGAAAAGCTTCGGTGCTCTGACCGTCACCGACGATGTCAGCTTCGACGTCGAGCAAGGCCAAGCCCTTGGGATCATTGGCCCAAACGGGGCCGGGAAGTCGACGCTGTTCAACCTGATCACGGGCAACCTGACCTCTGATGCGGGATCGATCCATTTCGATGGTGCTGACGTTACTCGGGTGCCACCTATGCAACGATGCTTGTCGGGCATAGGGCGATCGTTCCAGATCCCTCAGCCGTTTGATCATCTGACTGTATTCGAGAACCTGCTGGTGGCTGCGACGCATGGACAGAACAAGTCCGAACACGAGGTCGAACAGAACTGCGCCCGCATTCTTGAGCAAACGGAATTGCTGGAAGTGGCCAATGACACAGCTGGTGGATTGCGGCTGCTGCAACGCAAACGGCTAGAGCTGGCGCGCGCCATGGCAACAAACCCAAAGCTGTTGCTGCTGGATGAAATCGCCGGAGGGCTGACCGATGCGGAATGCACCGCGCTGATCAACACGATCAAGGGGCTGCATAGCAGTGGCGTCACGATCATCTGGATCGAACATGTCCTGCATGCGCTCACATCGGTCGTTGAACGGCTGCTGGTTCTGGATTTCGGGAAGGTGATCGGTCTGGGCGATCCGGACGAGATCATGAACAGCCGGGAAGTCAAAGAAATCTATCTAGGGATCGAAGTCTGATGAGCCTGCTACAGACCCATTCGCTGACCGCCCACTACGGAGATTTCCAAGCCCTGTTTGGCGTGGATGTGCATCTGGATGAAGGCGAAACAGTTGCCATCATCGGTGCAAACGGGGCGGGCAAATCGACCCTCATGCGCTCGATCTCGGGTGTTCTGACCAACGGGACAGACCAAGTGCGCTTTGACGGACAGCCCATCGGAGACCTCGGTGCGGACGAGATCATGGCGCGCGGAGTGGCCATGGTACCCGAGGGGCGTCGGCTGTTTCCTTCCCTAAGTGTCGAGGAAAACCTACTGATCGGAACCTATGGCCGAAAGGTATCGGGCCATTGGTCCCTGCAAACAATCTACGACCTGTTCCCAATCCTGAAAGAGCGCCGGAACCATCCCGGTACAGCCCTGTCTGGCGGGCAACAGCAGATGGTTGCAATCGGTCGCGCTCTGATGAGCAATCCCCGCGTTCTGCTATGCGATGAGATCAGCCTTGGCCTCGCACCTGTAGTCATCAAGGACATCTACGATGCCGTCCCTCGCATTCAGGAGGCCGGAGCCAGCCTCATCGTTGTGGAACAGGATATTGGCCAGGCAATGAAGGTCTCCGACCGCGTCTATTGCATGATGGAAGGCCGCGTCACACTGGAAGGCACAGCAGACACGCTCAGTCGCGAGGCCATACACGACGCCTATTTCGGAGGAGCCGCCGCATGATCTGGATCGATACCATCATTCAGGGTGTTTTGCTGGGCGGGCTTTATGCGCTGTTTGCAGCAGGCCTTAGCCTTGTGTTCGGGATCATGCGCTTGGTTAATCTGGCCCATGGTGATCTGATCGTCTTTGCCGCCTATCTGATCCTTCTGTTGGTCTCGCTGCTAGGGCTCTCTCCGTTTCTGGCAGCCATCCTTGCCGCACCGATCATGTTTGGCGTGGGTTGGGCTTTGCAGAGACATGTGCTGAACCGCGTGCTGGGGTCTGATATCCTGCCGCCCTTACTTGTGACGTTCGGTTTGTCGGTCGTCTTGCAGAACGCATTACTCGAAGGCTTCTCGGCGGATAGCCAGCGGCTCCCTGCGGGCGAAATCGCAACGGCGTCCGTTCAGATGGGCGGGCTGAACCTCGGCGTTCTGCCGTTGCTGACCTTTGCCTCGGCGATCCTTGTGATTGTCGGTCTGAACCAGCTTTTCTATCGGACGGAACTGGGCCGTGCGTTCCGCGCGACCTCGGATGATGCGGTGACGGCGGGTTTGATGGGCATCCGCCCAGAACGTATTTTCGCGACCGCGACAGCCATCGCAATGCTCGTGGTGACCTTGGCAGCGCTTTATCTGGGAATGCGGGCGAATTTTGACCCCAATATCGGCCCAGCGCGCCTGATCTATGCCTTTGAGGCTGTGATCATTGGTGGCCTCGGCAGCCTATGGGGCACGCTTGTCGGAGGCATCATTATCGGTGTCGCTCAGACTGTCGGCGCGGCGATCAATCCCGAGTGGCAAATCCTGGCCGGTCACCTGGCCTTTCTTATCGTGCTTCTGATCAAACCCAGGGGCCTGTTTCCAAGGGCGGTGGACTGATGGCTGATATTTCGACGTACCGTGTCCAGACCCAGACCCGCGCCTCTTATAGCGCCGGAGCTGTCTGTATCGCTTTGATCATCCTGTTCATCCTGCTGCCGACATTTGCCAGTCGGGGATTGATCCAGGACTTGTTTTTTATCTTCACCATGCTGGTGCTGGCACAGTTCTGGAACTTGCTCGCGGGGTACGGCGGTTTGGTCTCGGTCGGTCAGCAAGCCTTTGTCGGTATGGGTGCTTACGCCATGTTCGGCGGTGTCATCCTTTGGGGCATGGACCCTGTTCCGGCGATCCTGCTGGGCGGTGTTGCGGCCCTGATTGTTGCAATACCCACGGCTTTCTTCGCCTTCCGGCTGCAAGGGGCCTATTTCGCCATCGGCACGTGGGTCATCGCCGAGGTCATGCGCCTGCTGGTGGCCCAATGGAAAGTGCTGGGTGGCGGCACCGGAACTTCTCTGCCCCGCACCGCAACGCGTGAGATGTGGGCGACTGACTGGATCCAGACCGCGTTTGATGTGCGCGGCGCTGCAGCGCGGGATATCCTGACCTATTGGCTGGCCTTGGTGCTGGTAATCGCAACGATTGCAGGCATCTATTGGCTGCTCAGAACCAAACGCGGGCTGGCGCTGGCTGCGGTCCGCGACAACGTCGAAGCAGCGAAATCCGTCGGCGTCGATGCGGTGCGGATGAAGTGGCTGGTCTACTTGGTCTCCGCCGCAGGAACCGGGCTGACCGGCGCTCTGATCTATGTGCAAAAGCTGCGGATTTCGCCGGATGCTGCGTTCTCGGTCACCGACTGGACGGCCTATGTGATCTTCATCGTCGTGATCGGCGGAATTGGCACCATCGAAGGCCCGATCCTGGGCGTGCTGATCTTCTTCATCTTGCAGAGCCTGCTGGCCGACTACGGCTCCTGGTACCTCATGGTGCTTGGTCTAATCGGGATCGCCGTCATGCTCTTCGCCCCCCGCGGTCTGTGGGGGCTGATCTCAGAAAAGACTGGGCTGCAGATTTTCCCTGTGCGCCGTCGCCTTGTGCTGACGAACCCAAAGGACGGCCTCAACTCAATTCAATCTGACAAACAGAGGGAGGCGTAACATGGCCACCATCACAACGGATGTCCTGATCATCGGGACCGGCCCAGCGGGGTCTGCAACGGCGGCTTTGCTGTCCAGCTACGGCGTCGAGAATATGGTCATCAACCGCTATCGCTGGCTGGCCAATACGCCGCGGGCACATATCACCAATCAGCGCACGATGGAGGTGCTGCGCGACCTTGGTCACGAGGTTGAAGCAGAGGCCTACATGCACGCAGCGCATCAGGACTTGATGGGTGAAAATGTGTTCTGCGAAAGCCTCGCGGGCGAGGAAATCGGACGGATGAAAAGCTGGGGTAATCATCCTCTGTCCAAGGCTGAACACCTGCTGTCCAGCCCGACGATGATGAACGACCTACCGCAGACATTCATGGAACCGATCCTGTTCGGTACGGCCTGCCGCCGAGGCACGCAAGCGCGGATGAGCACCGAATACTTGCGACATGAGCAAGATGCAGATGGTGTGACAACGACGTGTTTGGATCGTTTGTCGGGCGAAGAAATCACGATCCGGTCGAAATATTTGGTCGGCGCGGATGGGGGCAATTCTCTGGTCGCCGAACATGCCGGTCTGCCTTTCGAAGGTCAGATGGGTGTCGGCGGGTCCATGAACATCCTGTTCCGGGCAGATCTCAGTAAATACGTCGCGCATCGGCCATCGGTCCTCTATTGGGTGATGCAACCCGGCGCGAATGTCGGTGGCATCGGCATGGGTCTGGTCCGCATGGTCCGCCCATGGAACGAATGGCTCATTGTTTGGGGCTATGACATCAACCAACCAGCGCCCGAAGTTGACGAGGCCATGGCTACGCAGGTTGCGCGCCAGCTTGTTGGCGACCCCGAGCTTGAAATCGAATTGATCAGCGCCAACACCTGGACCGTCAACAACATGTACGCGACCCATATGCAGAAGGATCGCGTGTTCATCATGGGTGATGCGGCGCACCGCCATCCGCCGTCAAACGGGCTGGGGTCGAACACGTCGATTCAGGATAGCTTCAACCTCGCCTGGAAACTGGCGGCTGTCCTGAAAGGTCATGCAGGAGAAAACCTGCTGGACAGCTACAGCGAAGAACGTGCGCCAGTGGCAAAGCAGATCGTCACACGGGCCAATCAATCCATCGGTGAATTCGGACCGATCTTTGAATCGCTCGGAATGGCCGAAGGCGTCGACCCAGAGGTCATGCAAAGCAACCTTGAGGCGCGCTCAGGATCAACGCCTGAAGCCGCAGCACAAAGACAAGCCATCCGCGAGGCGATTGCCTTCAAGAAGTATGAGTTCGATGCACATGGCGTGGAAATGAACCAACGCTACGACTCCTGTGCGATTGAAACGGATGGTCAACCCAATCCCGGTTTTGATCAGGATGCCGAGCTGCACTACCAGCCGACGACATGGCCCGGTGCGCGCATTCCGCATGTCTGGGTGTTCGATCATGACACCGGGAACAAGCATTCAACGCTGGATCTGTGCGGTCGTGGAGAATTCACTGTGCTGACCGGGATTGGTGGCGAGGCATGGGTAAAAGCAGCCGAGATGATCGCGAAAGAGCTGGGCATGCCCATTCGCTGTCACGTTATCGGCCCGCGCCAGACCTATGTTGACCACACCGGGGATTGGGCGCGCGCGTCCGAGATTTCGGATACAGGCTGTTTGTTGGTCCGTCCTGATCAACATGTGGCGTGGCGCTCAGCCGATATGGTTGCGGATGCCGAAGCCGAACTGCGTCGCGCGCTGACAACAGTACTTTCGCGATGAGCCAATCTGGAGCAAACTTACACAAGTCAGGAGGCCAAAATGGACTCGCATGAGATGGGATACTTTACCGAAGAAAACTCGGCCGAGGTCGTCACCGCACGGAACAAAAACGCAGAAAGCGAACGGCTGAAGCAGGTGATGGAGGTCATCACGCGAAAGCTCCATGAAGCCGTGAAGGAAATTGAACCAACGCAGCAGGAGTGGTTTGAGGCGATCATGTTCCTGACCAAGGTCGGGCACATGTGCGATGACTGGCGGCAAGAATACATTCTCCTGTCCGATGTTCTGGGCGTGTCGATGCTGGTGGATGCCGTGAATTCTCGTCGTCCAACCGGTGCCTCCGAGAACACCGTGCTGGGTCCTTTCCATGTGGGCGGCGCGCCGGAATATGAGATGGGGCACAACATTTGTCTCGACCAAAAGGGTGAGGACATGGTGGTGCGGGGTCGTGTCACCGATGTGGAAGGCAGCCCGTTGGAAGGCGTCAAGATTGATGTCTGGCAAGCCAATGATGACGGGTTTTACGACGTACAACAGAAAGGCATTCAGCCCGATTTCAACCTGCGCGGCGTCTTCACAACCGGTGTTGATGGGACCTATTGGTTCCGTGCGGTGCGGCCAAAGAACTATCCAATCCCGGATGACGGGCCGGTTGGCGATCTGTTGAAGCGTCTGGGACGGCACCCGTTTCGGCCAGCGCATCTGCACTATATCGTGTCGAAAGACGGGTATGACGACCTGACAACCCATATCTTTGATCCCGATGACAAATACATCAACTCGGACGCAGTATTTGGGGTCAAAGAGAGTCTGATCGCAGAGTTCAATCGCGTCGATGACCCGGCACGATCTACAGAAGTTGGCTTTGAGGGCCCGTATTGGGACGTTGAATTCGATTTCGTTCTTGCCCCCAAAGAGGCGTGACATGGCAGAGCCTTGTATAATTTGCGTCGCGATCACCGGGTCATTGCCGACCAAGGCCAACAACCCGGCGGTGCCGATAAAGGTCGAGGAACAAATCGAAAGCACACACGCGGCATTCGAGGAGGGAGCGACGATCTGCCATGCTCATGTTCGCAACGATGATCAAACACCGTCGAGCGACCCTGAGAAGTTCGCAAGGTTGAAAGAGGGGCTGGAGAAACACTGCCCCGGTATGATCATTCAGTTTTCAACCGGAGGACGGTCCGGAGCGGGCAAGACGCGTGGTGGCATGTTGCCGTTGCGACCGGACATGGCCTCTTTGTCGGTAGGATCGAACAACTTCCCCACACGCGTCTACGAAAACCCGCCCGATCTGGTCGACTGGTTGGCGGCTGAGATGGTGACGTATGACATCAAGCCTGAGATCGAAGCCTTCGATCTCAGCCATATTCTGAAAGCGGCTGAGATGCACACGAAAGGGCAGATAAAAAACACGCCCTATGTGCAGTTCGTCATGGGTGTCAAAAACGCAATGCCTGCTGATCGGGACGTCTTTGATTTCTACGTGAAAACTGTCAACCGGCTGTTTCCGGGGGCACCTTGGTGTGCGGCCGGCATCGGTGCGCAACAAGAGGTTCTGAACCACTGGGCGATTTCCTCAGGTGGTCATGCGCGAACAGGGTTAGAAGATAACGTGCGCCTGGATCGCAATACGCTGGCACCATCAAACGCAGCGCTCGTGATGCGGACTGCTGAAATCTGCGCCCAGTACAATCGTCCGGTTGCCACAGTTGATCAGGCACGAGACATTCTGGGGCTGTAAATCGGGATTACGGACTATCAAGAAATGACTACCCCGGGCCAAAACGACAGGTCTAAGGCTCGAATTTACTTTGCGGCGGTGTTCGCTCAAGTTCTTGCGTGATCGGGATATGGTCGGCAACATCACCCGGCGGTAGCTGGAATTGACCTTTGAACCAATCCGCCGCCTTCCATGCCTTTTTGACTTGCTCAATCATGTCTCTGGAAAATGAAACGAAGTTCCACCAGCCACAACGCACCTCCCTCAGCGATGCGCGTAAGGTTGCGATAAGACGCATACCCTATTCACCTGTGCGAACGCTTGTTTTGCCACCAGGTCCAAGGATCATCATTTGCCCCAGCAACTGAAAATGCACATCTGGCGAAAGTATGACACCGACGCAGAATGTCTCAGACTGCATCGTAATGGGGCTGGATTTTCCACAAGCCGCTCTTGGCTGTGTTCTGGCACACAGTAATCTCTGGGTATTTGTCTTCCGGCGCAGCTTCTCCAATTTCAAAAAAACAGCCTTCTGCACGATCGATAAGACAAACGGCAGCATCAAGACGACGTCGTGTTGCGAAGTTGTCAGCCTAAAATTTTGGTCGCCTGAATAGGTTTAGTCAGAATTCTCTTCTTCGCAGTAAATAAATTCGGATTTTTGACTTTGTTAAATAAGCGCGTACAATTTCAACAGCTTTAGACGCAAAATCCGCAAGTTGAGCCACCTTCACAGAGACGAAGAGAGAAATGCGGGTCGTACGGGAGGGGGATATGAGGAAACTATCTGTTTGGCTTTTTGCTTTCGTGTTGCTTACCGGCTGCTGGGAGAAGGAAGAAGAAGCGACCGAAACAACAATCCGACCTGTCAGAGCAACTGAGATTTCTGACCTTTCGAGTTTGCATGATCGTTACTTTGTGGGAACGGCCAGAGCTGCACGCGAAGTATCATTGGCCTTTCGCGTGCCGGGCAATGTTGTTGGCGTCGACGTTCAGGTTGGTGACCTTGTGACGAAAGGTGCTGTTGTCGCGGCCTTGGATCCGGCCCCCTACCAGGCTGAAGTCGATCGGCTTACTGCTGAGCTTGAGAGCGCGCAGGCGACGTTCGAAAACGCCAAATTGCAAACAGATCGGCAGCGATCGTTGGTTGAAAAAGATGTTGCCGCTCAGGCGACACTCGACCGGTTTGTTGCAGGCGAAACGTCGGCTCAGGCAGCAATCAATTCTGTTCAAGGCGCACTGGACAGAGCGACTTTGGATTTAACCTATACGAGCTTGGCCGCACCGTTCGATGGTCGTGTTGTCGCCAAATACATTGAAGATTTTGAAGAAGTCGCAGCACAAACTCCAGTGCTGCGCATTCTGGATGCCGAGCACATCGAAGTGGTGATCGATATCCCCGAACGATACATTGCCCTGATCCCGCACATTGAAGACATAACCGTCACTTTTGACGCTTTGGGGGACGTTGTTCTACCCGCAGAAATTAGTGAGATTGGATCAGAGGCTTCGGCGACGACGCGAACATTTCCTGTCACATTGATAATGGAGCAGCCCGAAGATGCACTTGTTCTTCCGGGTATGGCGGGGCGCGTTCGCGGCAAGCCAAAGGAGGGGCACGAACCATTCGATGCGATCATGGTTCCTGCCAGCGCGGTTTTCGTGCCTGAAGGGGAAACCGATCCGCATGTCTGGGTATTTGATACCGGCTCAGAAACCGTAACGGCAAGGAAGGTTTCGCTTGGCACTCCACGGTCGCAAGGGGTGGCCGTTAGCGAGGGGCTGGAATTTGGTGACGTGGTTGTCACTGCCGGGGCAAACTCTCTGCGAGAAGGTCAGAAAGTTTCGCTGCTTTCTGAGGACACGGACTAATGGGTTTGGCGGCTTTTTCGATCCGCAACGCCAAATTTGTTTGGTTCACTGTCGTCATGCTCACGTTGGGCGGCATTTCAGCATTCTTTAGCCTTGGGCAGTTGGAAGACCCCGAATTCACAATCAAGACTGCTGTTGTGACCACCCTCTATCCCGGTGCCAGCCCGGCCGAAGTTGAGCAGGAGGTTACCGAACGGATCGAACTAAAACTCCAAGAGATCAAAGAGATTGACTACATCTCGAGCGAAAGCAGGGCGGGTGTGTCGACAATCAAAGTCGAGATCCGCCCGAACTATTGGTCGGATCAACTACCGCAGATCTGGGACACGTTGCGTCGCAAAGTCAGAGACGTTGAAACAGACCTGCCACCAGGTGCTGGTCGTCCTGCGATCAATGATGATTTCGGTGATGTTTTCGGTCTACTTCTGGCGATGACGTCTGATGGCTTCTCCGCCCGCGAGCTTGACGATTTTGCCGAAGACTTCAAACGAGAGCTTTCGTTGATCGACGGCGTTGGCCGAGTCGATCTTTGGGGGGATCGCGATAGGGTCATCTATTTGGAGACACGGGAAGAAGCCTTGGCAGCGTTGGGTGTTTCGGCTCAGACCATCCTCAATACCTTGCAAACCCAAAACGCGATTGTGGATGCAGGCCGCGTAAATATCGGCGACTATCGCATGCGCATTGCGCCAAGCGGCACATTCACCAGCCCGAAAGACATCGCTGATTTGGTTGTTCGGCCAAGCGGTCTGGACCAAGCTCAAAGCGGCCAGCGCCGTGGACCAGAGTTACTTAGGCTTGGTGAAATCGTTGAGGTCCAGGAAGGCTATGCTGATCCACCGACGACCATGATGCGTTATAACGGCCTTCCATCTATTGGTTTGGCGATATCCTTCCAGTCTGGTGTCAACGTTGTCAGCGTTGGTGAGGCCGTAGACGCCAGAGTAACGGAACTGATCGCAGGCCTGCCGGTAGGCATCGAGGTCGAACGGGTTCATTGGCAATCTGACGACGTGAATCTGGCAGTCAGCAGCTTCTTAGTCAGCCTTGGACAAGCTGTCGCGATTGTTCTGGTCGTTTTGACCCTGGCGATGGGTGTTCGCATGGGGATCATAATAGGTAGCGGATTGATCCTGACGATACTTGCCACCTTTATCCCGCTCGCGATGCTAGGAATAGATCTTCAACGCATGTCCTTGGGCGCGTTGATCATTGCGCTTGGTATGATGGTCGATAACTCGATCGTGGTTGCAGATGGCGCCATGGTTCGAATGTCACAGGGAATGGACCGGGCGAAAGCCGCTATCGACGCTGCCACGCGCCCCGCTATGTCTCTGCTTGGTGCAACATTTGTTGCGGTTATGGCTTTCTACCCAATCTTTGCCTCCGTTGAGAGCGCGGGAGAATACTGCCGGACGCTGTTTTCGGTGGTCGGAATTGCGTTGTTGGTCAGTTGGTTGTTATCGATGACAGTCACGCCTTTACAGTGCGTGGCCATGCTGCCGGACCCAAAGGGTGGAGCCAAAGAGACCTTTGACACCGGTCTATACGCCGTATACCGCCGCTTTCTGGCCGCCGCGATCCGGGTTCGCTATCTGACGATCGGAGTGGCCGTCGCTGCGCTGGTTATTGCCGGGATCGGGTTTGGGACCGTTACACAGTTGTTCTTCCCGACCTCTTCGATGACCAAGTACATGATCGACTATTACGCCCCTGAAGGAAACCGGATCGAAGCGGTTTCCGAAGCCATCACGCGGATCGAAGCGCAGGTGGAAATGGATGATCGCGTGACCGGTATCGCAAGCTTTGTCGGCGCTGGCCCGCCGCGTTTCTACTTGCCGGTCGACCCTGAAGGAATAAACCCGTCCTACGCGCAAGTCATCGTGAACGTCGAGGATTATCGCGTCATTCCAGAGATGACCAAAGAGATCTCGCTTTGGATTGCAGCCAATATGCCCGAGGCGACCTCCTTCACACGTCAATTCGGTGTGGGGCCCAGCAATACTTGGGCGTTCGAAAACCGCATCATCGGCCCAGCGGATGCCGATCCCGAGACTTTACGCGAAATTGGCGACAGAGCCGTCGCGATACTGGATCAGCACCCATGGACAAAGGTAGCACGCACCGATTGGCGCAACCGTGTCCTGAAAACAGTCCCCGACTATGACCAGGATCGGGCACGATGGACCGGCATCACATATGAAGATCTTGGGAATACGACAAAGCGTGCATTCGACGGACGCTCAGTCGGCCTCTACCGCGAAGGTGACGAGTTGTTGCCCATTATTGTTCGACCGGGCGCGGACGACGTGGCTGCCGTGGATAACTTTGAACTGCTGCAACTGCAGTCACCGTTTTCTGTCGAGCCTGTTCCACTGGCGCAGGTTGTTCGCGGTGTGAATATCCAACCCGAGGACCCCACGATCAATCGCCGCGACCGGCGCCGTGTTTTGACCGTTCAGGCCAATCCGATCGACAGTGTCACTCTGCCCAGCTATCGCGCTGCAGTTCTCGCTGATTTTGACGCTTTGGAGGCTGACTTGCCGCCGGGCTATAGCATGGAATGGGGCGGAGAATACGAAGACACGGTGTCTGCGCAAGCGTCCTTGATTCCGGGGATGATACCTGCGTTTTCGATCATGGCGCTTATCGTCGTCGGACTATTCAACTCATACCGCAGACCGCTGGTCATTTTCCTGACCGTGCCGTTTGTGCTGATAGGCATTGTTCCGAGCTTGCTGCTCACGAATACACCTTTTGGGTTCGTAGCACTGCTGGGGGGCATGAGCCTGGCGGGCATGATGATCAAAAACGCAATCGTTCTGATCGACCAGATCAACGATAACTTGGCCGAAGGTCAGCCGGGCTATGACGCGGTTTTGAATGCAGGGGCCTCACGGCTTCGCCCCGTGGTACTGGCCGCGGCCACGACAGTTCTGGGTGTGATACCGCTGCTGCCAGACGTGTTCTGGGTGGGTCTTGCCGTTACGATCATGGGCGGGCTAACGGTGGGCACGATGCTCACAATGATATTGGTCCCGGTTTTGTTCGCCACGCTGAGTGGCATTCGACATTCACCGAAAGCCGTTTGATATCGCCTTTCAAACGGTCTTTAGATCGCCTTTGCAAAGCAGGCGGCTTTTGAGTTTAGGTATTAATTTCTGGGGGGAGTAAATTGGACAATACGGTACTGTACTTCTTAGTTGGCATCTTCGTGGTTGGTCTAATCTCGTTGGGATACTTCGCCAGAGGTAGCGGAGCGCTTTGGGTGATTGTGGTGTTGTTGAGTGTGTTGGTGGTAATGATTGCATTTTTTGGAGGTTACTTCGGCGAAACTCCCAAGTGAGGCTGGTTGCGGGAAGCACCAGTTGAACCGAGCACAAGGCTCTTTGCTCCAAGCTTTTGCTTTTCGATCGAATAGATGGATTGCCTGTTTTAACTCACCACTTCTTTCATGGTGGCCGGGGTTGCAGCATGGCACCTGCTAAGTGGTAATCGCGCGGCCGAGGTCACCCGCATGTTCTCGATGGCAAAGTGGATGGCCGTTCTGGTCACCCCTCTGCAGATCGTTGCTGGCGATCTTCATGGTTTAAACACACTGGAGCATCAGCCGCAGAAAGTGATGGCGATGGAAGGTCCGTATTGAGGCCCAGATCAACCGCTACCACCCTCAACGGTGCCAAACTGTGCCGGGTAATGGCTGAAAAGTGCCCGTTTGAACGTTTCAGGTCGGACAGACTTCAAGATGCGTCCAAGTTTTGGCCGATCGTTCAACCAGATTGGGGTCTTCGATGGATCGAACACCATGACCGATCCTCTGCGGGTTCAGCTTTTCAATTGTCTCTACGACGCTGTCTGCTCCTGCCAACTCGCCCGCATGGGCAATACAATTCAGACCGGCTTATCTGACAAGTTTGAATGCTGGAATATGCGGATCAATCGGAAAATTGGCTTCATCGCCTGCACATCTCGACACGCCAACATGCAAGGTTCGTCCGCGACTGGGTGACATCGTTCAGTCTCGAGGCGAGCGCCTACGGCGCCCATCCAATGAGGAGAACCAAAGTCACTCAGATTTACACGAAGGCCGGAAACCGTCGAACTGTTCGGCTCCTTCTTGGCTACACCAAGATGGACAGCACCGTCCGATACCTTGGTGTGGAACTTGAGAATGCCCTGGCTATCACCGAAGCCATTGAAATCTAGGACGTGGGGCCGTCTGAGAGGGGCGGCCCAAAAGAGATATTCCCCGTCCCTACGCGTTGCTGTGTTTGCCGCCCGTGTTGCCGACAATCGCTACGAGCGCAAGATTGGACACCAGAGAACTCAGTAAAGGCAGGTATTGCTGACGACGGTCGGATTGAGTGGTTCAGTTACTGGTGGTCGTATAGCCTCGCAAAAGGTATTCAGTAGATGGGAGGGAAAACGTGGAGAGAAAGCTGGCGGTTATACTGGCGGCCGATATGGTCGGCTATACAGCCCGAATGGAGCGGGACGAAACCGGCACGCTTGAAACTCTGTCAGCCCACATGACTGAATTTGTCATCCCGCTTGTTGAACGGAATCGCGGCAAAGTCATAAAATTGCTTGGGGATGGCCTTTTGGCTCAATTCGAAAGCGCCTCAGATGCCGTTTCTTGCGCGCTTGATTGGCAAAAAGCACCGCCAGACGGCAGTGATCCACTTTGCTTCCGCATAGGCATCAATCTAGGTGATATAATTCTGCGCGATGGAGACGTGTTCGGCTCAGGTGTGAATTTGGCTTCACGTCTGGAACAACTCGCTCCACCTGGTGGCGTGCTTGTGTCTGACGCAGTGTATCGCGCCGCAGGCAATCGTCTGCCAATCTCTTGGGAAGACGCGGGGACTTTCAATGTCAAGAACGTTGCCGAGCCCGTACACGCATGGCGGTTTGGCGGATCGGATAGGGACCGCAACCAACGGCCGCATTCGGAGGCAAAACTAAAACCGACAATCGCTGTTTTGCCGTTCCACAATATGAGCAACGATCCAGAACAGATATTTTTTAGCGATGGCATAGCAGAAGACATCATCACCGGCTTGTCGCGTTTTCGCACTCTCCAGTTGGTCTCAAGAAACGCCTCCTTTCGTTTTAGAAGCCAAGAGGCCAATCCGGCTGAAACCGCAGAAGCTTTGGGTGCGGATTATCTTGTGCAGGGCAGTGTACGGAAGGCAGGGAGCCGCGTCAGGATTTCGGTACAGCTTTCCGACGCTAATTCCGGATCACAATTATGGTCGGATCGATATGATCATGAATTGGAGGACGTTCTGGAGGTTCAAGACGATGTGACACGAAGCATCGTGGCGGTCCTTCCCGGGCGCGTCCAGCACGATGTAGCCGATCGTTCAACCAGAAAGCCGGAAAATGAAATGAAGGCTTACGAGCTGATGCTGAAGGGCAAAGCCCTTCGCGACGGCCTGAATGCACGCGATACTGCAAAAGCTCGGGCCCTGCTGGAACGGGCCGTCGCTCTCGATCCGTCAATCGCGAGGTCATTCATGTACCTCTCAGATACATATGTCATAGATCTTTGGCTGGGATTGGCGGACTCTGACGCGGCAGACCATGCATTGCATATCGCTCGAAAGGGAGCGGCGTTGGATAACCAGGATGTCTACATCCAGGACCAACTCGGTTTCGCCTATTTGTGCGCCGGCCTTTGGACAGAGGCTGAAACCCAGTTTGAAAAAACACTGTCTTTGATCGAAACCGAGGCGGAGTCCATGGCTTGGTGCGGATACGCGTTTCTTTTGCTTGGAAGGCATGAGAAGGCGCGAGACGTCGTTTCTGAGGCAATGCAGATGGATCCCCTGCACCCCCCGGCTATCGACTGGATAATGGGACAGATACAATTCTTCTGTGAAGACTTTGAAGCGGCTCTCGGGTTACTGATGGGAGAGGCCCGGCTCAATTCCTTGGCGACGGCTTTCGTGGCTGCCTCCTTCGCGAAGCTTGGTCGCCAGGTCGAAGCCGAGGCAGCCCTACTTGACTTCACAACCGAACGTCGCGACGAACTCATGAGCCGAGACATCCAAGTAAATGAAGAAACCGTTTCTGCCCTCGCTCGTGGATTCCAGACCATGTGGCGGCGACCAGATGATTTCGAACGCCTTGCTGCTGGTCTGCGTGCGGCCGGTTTGCCCAGCTGAACTCAAGTGTAAAAAACACGTTGCAACTCAGTCGAGCTCGAAGCAGACCCTGGACGCATTTTAACCTTTGGGGCTCAGACATATTTCGCTTGGACGAGGACGGCCCAACCAGGGCATTCAATTGAGCATTGCAATGCTGCACTTGCATTGAGCATCGCGGACATTGTTTTGAGGCATTGGCTTATGGGTTTCGCAGATAGGCGCATGTTACAAGGGCTGTTTTTTGGCGTGATGTACTCCTCACACGGCTCGTTGCAGGTTCTAGCCGCGGACCAGATGGCCACCGTCTATGTCCAGGACGGTGCCGGTCAGGAAGCCATTTGTCATCGCCAGGATAACGGCTTGCGCAACCTCTTCCGCCACTCCGACGCGTCCGACGGGCAAGCTGGCACCGACTTTAGCATACATATCGTCTCGTGCCTCGTCCGGCATCACAGTATAGGCTTCCGTGGCGACCATGCCGGGACTGATACAGTTCACACGCGCCCGTCCAGACAGTTCAAGCGCCAGCCCCTTGGCCAGTGCCTCGACCGCGGCATTTACAGCACCAAGACCTGTCGCGCCGGCAGACGGGCGGCGGCTGAGCACACCGGAAAAGAACGTAACGGACCCACCTTTGACCAACGCGGGTAACACTTCGCGCGCAGCCACATAGGGGCCGATAAACTTGGCCTCGAACATGGTGCGCAGATCGTCTGTGGGCAGCTCGGTGAACGCCCCATGCGCAGCACTTGAAGCAGAGATCACCAAATGATCCACCGGCCCCAGCCTTCTGGCCCAGGAGGTGACGCGCGCCTCATCGGTTGTATCCACTGGTGCGATCTGCGCTCCGTTCCCGATTTCGTCTGCTGCGGCCTGCAACTTGGCAACGCTTCGGCTGGCAATCGTAACCTTCGCGCCAAGGGCCGCAGCCATCTTTGCGGTAGCCTTCCCGATGCCGCTGCCACCGCCGACGATGACGATATGCTTGCTTTTTAGCTCGGTTTCGAAAACCGTACTCATTGCTATGTCTCCTCTCATTGCTGGGTCGGTCAGTCGATGCTCAGCACCAATTTGCCCGTGGTTTCGCCGGCTTCCAGACGACGATGCGCCTCGGCAGCTTTATCAATGGACAGGGTCGCGACCTGCGGACGCAGAACGCCCGTTTCAAGCAGATTAAACACTGTGGCCATGTCCGCGTTGAACTGATCAGGTCGGTTACCGAAATATGTGTATATGTCGCTGACCCGAACCGAGACGGATTTCTGAAAGTGCTTCGCCAAATCCTCGGCAAAACTGCCTGCGGGCGGACCGGCAAGGAACCCAAACAGAACTGCGGTGCCCAGAGGTGCCAGAACGTCGAGGTCTGATTTCAGGGTTTCACCGGAAATCGGGTTCAACGTCAGGTCCACGCCGCATCCTTCGGTAATTTCCATCACCCGCTGGGTGACATCTTCGGTGCGATAGTCGATAACGTAATCAGCGCCTTGCTCTTTGGCATATCCAGCCTTGTTGGTGCTGGTCGAGGCAATCACCGTCATGCCAAGATGCTTGGCAATGTGCAGCGCCATGGTACCGACACCTCCGGCTGCCGCATGAACAAGAACGGAATTACCAGCCGTTGCGCCGCCCAGATTGACCAGCATGTGATAAGCAGTCATCCCGTTGACGGGGATTGCGGCTGCGGTTTCGAAATCCACGGCGTCGGCCAACCGTGTGACGTAGGGCGCAGCGATCACCGAATGCGTCCCATATCCACCGGCTCCAATCGGTCCCATCCATGCCACTCGGTCCCCAACAGAGAAGCCTTGCACCCCCTCACCCAGCGCCTCTACAACTCCGGCCCCTTCGACCCCAGGGACATGCGGCAGATCTGGCATCATCCCCTCAGGCATCTCGCCGCAGCGGATGATGGTGTCGATAAAGTTGACCGCCCCGGCTTTGTTCCGGATCAGGACTTCCCCAGCATTTGGGGTTGGGGTCGTACGGCTGGTTTTGCGTAAAACATCCGGCTTGCCGGTCTGGGTGATTTCAACTGCGAAAGGCATCATCTGTCTCCTTCTGTTGCGCAGAAGGTAGAGGTCCGCAAATTCAATGATAATAGTTGATATTGGAACTTATAATCCCAAAAATAGGATAATGATCTATAACGACCTTGCCCTGTTTACTGTAGTCGCCGACCATCTCAGCTTTTCCAAGGCCGCGGACCGCTTGGGGATACCGCTTAGCCGGGTCAGCCGCAGGATCGCAGAGTTGGAAGACTACCTGGGCACTAAACTGTTCGAGCGGACAACCCGACAGGTTCGCCTGACTGAAGAGGTTCGCCGTCTTCTGGGCATTTGTCAGGGCCCGGTCGAGGCGCTTCAAGGTGTTGTGGGCTTTGCCGACGATACCAAACGCCACAGAATCCGAGTTACGGCACCACCGCTTGCTGCTCGGACAACCATCGGCCCGCGCTTGCTGGATTTTGCGCAACAGAATCCGGGTGTGGAACTCGAATTGACGACAACAAATCTCATGATGGATTTCTTTCGCGACAATATTGATCTGGCCTTTCGGGTCGGCCCGCTGACAGATTCCAGCCTTGTCGCGAAACGGCTATGGTCGATCCCTTACTGTTTTTGCGCCGGTTTGGGTTTCATCCACGAGCATAGGTTGGATAGGCCGATATCCAGACCGGATCTTCTTGTTTTGCCCGCGCTTGCAGCTGGTCAGCCCTGGGTGCTTGAGAGCGGGGAAACATTGCACCCAAAGCACACCGCACACAGCTTATCCGACCTTGATGTCATTGCGCTGGCCGCCCGCCGTAATCTGGGTGTCGCGATGCTGCCATTGGATATGGTTGACGGAGACCTGCAGCAGTTGCAGGTCACAGACACCCTGCCTTTGACCCGGAACATGTTCGCCGTCTATCCCAGCCACCGCCTTTTACCAGCGCGGGTCAGGAAGCTGATTGACTTCATGGCACGCGGCTGAACCTACCAATCAATTGGGACTCCGTCGCGAAAGAACCCTCCCGTCGCGCCGCCTTTGGGCAAATTCGCTGCCCAGGCTGTACCTTTCGTCCCCTCAGAAAAAGGGGCGGTCACCGCCGCCCATATCCGTGGCGACCCAGCCGAGGGATACGGCGTTGACGAGAATACCATGAGGTTTCTACGCGGCAGCGGTTTTGACAGTCACAGCATTCAGCGCCGCTTTGGAGATACCATAGCCGGGCTTGCCGGCCAGGACCCCGCAGCAGACGACACGTTGACGATCCGAGCGCCCTCAGCGCGCCGCAAAAGCAGCACAAAGATCAAGGACCGAGAACTGTGGCAAGTCGCGGAATTGTTGCGGGTCAAGGAACACACCAAATCCGGACCATACAAAGCATTCAAACTTCGCCGGGTCCAGCGTGAGAACAACGTCATCAGACTAATCGTACCATCGCCAACTCGAGCGTATTCCGACAGGAGTGACGAAAATACCTCCTTGCAAATCATGAAATCACGCAACTTGCCGCCCCGCCAGTGCTGAACCTTATGCGCGTTTACCTGAGGATACAGAAGGGCAAAATGTTCTGCGAGAACCGCTTCGGGCTTTTCGTCAGGTTTTGCATGAAAACGCCCCAATGATATCGACCCAGCGGCCGAAGGATGCCCATTCCCTTCGCTGTTAAGCAACGACTCGGAATGTCAGATGTCTGCATACCTCAGTGGCAACTTCTGTTTACCGCACTGACCTTGGCCAGTTTTCGCAGTTATCTGACTTGCAGACAACGTGTTTGGTTTTATGCAGGAGACGGAACCGCTCAATTCACCTGCTGGGTCTGACTTTCCACATTAGTTGCGTCACTCCAATAGGACCCCTCTTTCCTGTCTATGTGGAGTTTCAGTACGTCCAACGCTTTTGAAACATCGCCATTCTCGACGCACTGAAGCAACTCAATGTGCTCGCGATAGGACTTAGCCATATGATCCGGGTGGTGTCCCAACCGGCTGCGCAATGCCGCCATTTTTAGAGCTATCGTCTGGTACGCATCATTCAGAAACCGATTATCCGCACAATCAAACAGGCATTGGTGGAAAAGAGTATCCTGATACAGGTATTCTGCATCATCCGCCGCCCCTCGCGCCGTTTTCATCCGATTGATGCAATCGTTAAGCGCGGTATACAGCTCTTGCGGGTTTGCCTGCATGGCCGAGGATAAAGCGGTTGTCTCAAGGCAGACACGCGCGTCGCAGAGCTTTGCCAATTCTTCGGGCTCCAAGTTGAACACGAAGGACCCACGTTGCGGTTCGACTACGAGCAATCCCTCCATTTCAAGTCGATTGATTGCCTCACGAACAGGGGTGCGGCTGACCTCAAGATTCTTCGCGATTCGAGCCTCAGAAAGTTGTTCACCCAGTTCGAACTCGCCTTTGATAATCCGCTCGCGCAGGTTTTCGGTCACCAATTCCGTCAATGATTTCGGTCTGTTGAATGGGCTCATGTCGCTCTCCTCAGTTCGACAGTAGCAGTGATGTATCTGGCATACAATGTGTTAGTGTTGACATATTAGCATACTGTATGCCAGTTTTGATTCTCATAAAGAGACGGCATCGGGAGGGGCGTCTTTGCAAAGGTTGGAGACATGGATTGTTGCACTGAACCGGGCGCTGGTCGCCGTGGCCCTGGCTACGGTTTTCGCAATCGTCTTTGCCAACGTGGTTGGGCGCTACGGTTTCGGCGCATCTTTTGCCTGGGTTGAAGAGGTCGCCCGCCACCTGATGATCCTTGGTGCGTTTTGTGGTGCTGGTCTTGCTTTGCGCGAGGGCCGGCTGGTCGCAATCACCACAATTCCGGACTTGCTGCCGGATGCGTTGGCCCGCCTTTTGCGCTGGGGCATCGTCATTGTGATGTTTGGGTTCATGGCAACGATGCTGCGGCTGGGCATCCAGTTCGTCGAATTCGGTTGGAACAAGGAAACTATGTCCACCGGTATCTCGCGCGGCATTCCGTATCTGGCCATCCCGATTGGTTGCGCGCTGTTTTTGATCCAACTGGCCTTCTTCGCCAAACGCTTCGTCAATCAGGATTTTGAACACGGCCCCAACCCCGACGGCGACGAGGCGGAGGTCTGAGCCGTGGCAAAAACCCTGATCATCTTGTTCTTCGCGACGCTGTTTCTGGGTGTTCCCGTAGCCTTCACGATGGGGATCGCCGGCCTGTCGGCGATTTTTATCGACGGTTCGTTGAACCCACTGGTCGCAACCCAACGCATGTTCGCCGGGATCGACAGTTTCCCGCTGATGGCGGTACCGTTCTTCATTCTCGCGTCTGAACTGATGACGGCCTGCGGACTAACAAACGCTTTGTTGCGCTTTGCCAACGCTCTGGTTGGGCACGTACGTGGTGGGCTGGGGCATGTGAACATCCTTGTGTCGATGCTGTTTGCGGGGATCAGCGGTTCTGCCCTCGCGGATGCCGCGGGGCCTTCTGCCATCGTC
The DNA here is from genome assembly GCF_013110775.1 of Ruegeria sp. HKCCD7296. Lineage (NCBI taxonomy): Bacteria > Pseudomonadati > Pseudomonadota > Alphaproteobacteria > Rhodobacterales > Roseobacteraceae > Ruegeria > Ruegeria sp. HKCCD7296. The sequence goes on along the minus strand of NZ_WVRF01000010.1, from coordinate 31,898 downwards.
ATGCGGATGATGCGTGAAGCTGGATATGAGAAGAATTATGCCGGTGCCTTGTCCGCCGCGACAGCCACCATCGGTCCGATCATCCCACCGTCCATTCTGGCTGTTATTTTTGCGATCTCGACCAATGGAGTGACGGTCGCGGGACTGTTTTTGGCTGGAATTGTGCCTGGGGTTCTGCTGGGCGTTGCGCTGGCCATCGCGAACCATATCGTGTCCACCCGCAACGGCTACCGCGGGCGCGAACATCGCGCCACCATGGTTGAATTGCGCAGCGCAACTCTGGCGGCCATTCCAGCCCTGATCATGCCAGCTATCATTCTGGGCGGCATCCTGTTCGGTGTGTTCACCCCGACCGAGGCGGGCGCGGTGGCCTCTGCCTACGCTCTGTTTCTTGGCTTCATCCTGCGCGCTTTCACGGTCCGCGCTCTGTACGCCGCGTTTGTGCGGGCCGCGGTGGTGACGTCGTCGGTCTTCCTGATCGTGGCGATGGCGTCGATCTTTGCCTGGCTGCTGACCTATCTGCAAATCCCGCAGGAACTGGCCAAACTGATCACCCAGATCACCGACAACCGTCTGGGCATTCTGTTCATTCTTGCGGCATTCGCACTGATCTGCGGCTTCTTCATCGACACGCTGCCCGCGTTAATCATCCTGACGCCGATCCTCGGCCCTATCGCTTATTCTGCGGGGATCGACCCGCTGCAATTCGGGATGATGCTAGTGCTGAACCTCACCATCGGAATGATCACCCCTCCGGTTGGTCCAGTACTGTTCGTGATCGCCACCGTCGGACAACTGAAAATCGAACGCCTGTCAAAAGCGGTTTTGCCGCTGCTGCTGGCTGAGCTCGTGGTGCTGCTTCTGGTCATTCTCGTGCCGGGTGTCAGCACCTTCATCCCCAACTTCTTTGGATTTGCGAACTGACATGAAAGGGAGGAACCTCATGAAAACCATGTCGAAACTGATGACGGCAACAGCCGTTGTTGCAATGACCGCCGCCAGTGCGGCTTCGGCTAAAGAGCTGAAATACGCGCATTTTCAGGCCGCTGACCTGAGCTCGCCCAAACACGCCGCGGCGCTGGCGTTTGAAGCCTGCGTCGAGGGCAAGACCTCAGGCTCGATCGACGTTCAGATCTTCCCGGCCTCGCAGCTGGGCGGAGGGTCCGAGATCATGGAAGGTCTGCAGCTGGGCACCGTTCAGATGGCAGCGATCCACGACGGCCCGATCTCAGCGGTCTACAAACCCTTCTCAGTTCTGGCGATGCCCTACCTGTTCGACGATCAGGCGATGGCCTGGGCAGTGATGGACGGCGAATTCGGTGACGCGCTGGCCGACGATATGCTGGCAAAGACCGGCATCCGCAGCTTTGGTGTGGCCGATAATGGCGTGCGCAACTTCACTAATAACGTCAAACCCGTGGCCGAGCCTGCCGATATGGAAGGCTTGAAAATGCGCGTAATGACCGCGCCGGTCTGGGTGACTCTGGTCGAAAGCCTGGGCGCATCGGCAACTCCAGTGCCATGGCCGGAACTGCCGGGCGCTCTGCAGCAAGGAGTTGTGGACGGGCAGGAAAACGGCGTGACGAACATCGTCAACGCCTCGCTCTATCAGCATCAGAAATACGTGTCTCTGGATGGACATGTGTTTAGCTGGCACGCCTATCTGATGTCGGACATGTTTTTCGAAAGCCTGACCGATGACGAGAAGAAGGCTGTCGAGCAGTGCGTCGAGATTTCGAAAACGATCCACCGCGGCATGACCGCCGCGCAGGACGCAAACGCAACTGCGATCCTGTCCGAAAAAGGCATGGAAGTTGTTCCCGTCAGCCCCGAGCAAAAGGCCATGTTCCGCGCCGCCGCTCAGCCTACTGTGCGTGAGTACATCGTCAGCGAAATCGGTGAGGACTGGCCAAACCGCCTCGACGCAGCCGTCGAAGCTTACAAGGCACAGTAATCCATGCCGAGGGATCGTCACATGACCAACCAGACCATCGCAATCCTTGAACCAGGCTATGCCGCCTATGACACCGAGGCTTCGGTGCTGGCTAAGCAAGATGTTCAGATTGCACCGGTCACGCCGGAAACAGCGGCGGTCCCAGCTTTGCAGGCGTTGGACCCGGTTGCCATCCTCGTTCGCGAACGCGCCGTGGACGCAGCCGTAATCGATGCCTGCCCAAATCTCAAAGTCGTCGTCCGCTATGGTGTGGGCGTCGATAACATCGACTTGGACTACGCGAAGTCGCGTGGCATTTACGTCGCGAACGTCCCCGATTATGGGGCCGAAACTGAGGTCAGCGAACATGCGCTGGCGCTTTACCTGGGGGTTCAGCGGCGTATCCCATCGCGTGATGCTGAAGTGCGACAGGGCCAATGGGGTATAGGCCAAGCAGCCCTGATCCCCAGCCGCGAAAACGCCACCCTTGGCCTGATCGGGTGTGGCAAGATCGGTTTACAGGCAGCCCAGAAATTTCGAGCGCTGGGGTTTGCGTCCGTGTTGGTCTTTGACCCGTATATGAGCGACGAGGCCGCAGCCGCTGCCGCTGTGCAAAAGGTCGGTTTGACCGAGCTTTGCATGGCAGCCGACGTGATCAGCCTGCACGCACCGCTTACCCCTGAAACGCGGCATATCCTGGATGCCGAACACATAGCGCTGATGAAGCCAAGTTCGATCGTGATCAATGTATCGCGCGGGGGCCTGATCGATGAGGAGGCGCTGGCCGACGCTCTAAACCACGGGCGCATATTTGGCGCAGGCATCGATGTGTTCGAACACGAGCCGGTCGCCCCGGATAATCCACTGCTGCACAGCGCCAACACCATCGTGTCCGACCATGCCGCGTGGTATTCGGAACGTTCAGTCGCGGTTCTGCAACGAAATGCAGCCGAAGAAATCACCCGCGTTCTCAACGGGGACCAGCCCAAAAGCTGGAAAAACCCGTGGTGAGACGCCCCGCCTTCTAACTATCTTACCCAAGAGGATAATACTCATGAACACTCAAGAACTCGTTGCCGGGTTTCGCGAAGTGGCCACCGCATCCGTCGCAGACGCGGTTGACAAGATCGCAGGAAAAACCGGCTTTCTACCTGCCTCGATAAAGCCACGCATCAACGAAAAGAAAATCGTTGGCCCTGCCGTGACCATTCTGGAAGGTCCGACCGATGAGTTTCTGCCACCCCAGCACGCGCTGGACGCCATTGATGAGTCCGAGGCTGGTTCGGTCATTGTGATCTCGACCAACGGCACCACTGACGTTGCCCTGTGGGGTGGTCTGATGACTGCGGGCGCTGTCGCCAACAAGCACGAAGGCGCGGTTCTGGATGGCGGTGTCCGCGATTTGGTCGAAATCAAACGTGACTATGACTTCCCGGTCTATTCCCGCTGCGTCAGCCCGGGCACCACGCTAGGCCGCATCCGGACGCTGGCCTCGAACGTCGAGGTGGCGATGGGCGAAGTCATCGTTCATCCCGGCGATATCATCGTAGCCGATATTGACGGTGCGGTAGCTGTGCCGCGCGACCATGCCGAAGCAATCCTGGAAATGGCGCGCGAGATCGACGAGCGCGAAGCCGAACAGGCCCGCCTGATCATCGAATCCGGCTCGCTGCGCGAAGGTCTGGCGAAATACGGTCGCATCTAAACCAAACGTCCCGCAGGCCGCGGCAACGGCCTGCGGAACACCAAAACTCAGCAAGGGAGGAATACATGCTGAAACGACTGCTCAACACGGTGACCCTTACCGCCGTTCTGGCCACCCCGGCGCTTGCAAACGAGCCCGAGGTAGTAGCGGAATGGAACAGTCTGCCCTATGCCGTCAAGGACGAGGCGACAAAATCTGCCTGGGAAGGCAGCGAGATTTTCGGCAAGGCGCTGGTTCAGGGCGCCAAGGTCGACAGCCAGGGCAACATTTATGTGTCCACCGCGCGCTGGGGCGGGGCCGAGATCCCCTCGACCGTCTCGAAACTGGTCAAGAACGGCGACACCTGGGAACTGGAGGCGTTTCCGTCTGAGGAAATGAACAGCATGTCGAACCCTGATGGCCTGAAAGCCGTTCTGGGTTTTGAGATCGACCGCAACGATGTGATGTGGATCCTGGATCAGGGTCACGTGGCCGGCCCTCCGTTTGAAGACGGTGACGCCAAGCTGGTGCTTTGGGATCTGAAAGAGAACAAGGAAATCCAGCGCTATGTCTTCACAGCGGAAGAAGCGGATCGTCAGTGTTCTTTTCTGAACGATCTGGCCGTCGATAACGACACCGGCTTTGCCTATATCGCGGACAGCGGCATTTTCTGCGACCCGCTGCATGGTGGTCTGATCGTCTATGACAGCAACACCAACTCGGTACGCCGCATTCTGGATCAGCACCGGTTCACCAATGATGAACCTAATTTCTTCTTCAACATCGACGACCGTCCGGTCCTGAAGAATGGCGGCATGCGCACCGGTGCTGATGGCATCGCGTTGTCGGGCGACAAGGAAACGCTTTACTGGACCAATTTGACCGGCAATCACCTGCATAGTTTGCCGACCGAAATCCTGCGTGATTTCAAGACCAATGAAACGGTTATCGAAAACGCGGTTGAGGTTGCCGCAGTGCTGCCCTCGAACACCGATGGGATGACGGCGGACAACGCAGGCAACATCTACATGTCCGCGCTGTCACTGGACGGGATCATGAAGTTCGATGAATCCACGCGTGAGGTCAGCCGTTTCGTCCACCACCCGGAAATGAACTGGCCCGACACGCTGGCCTGGGGACCGGATGGTGAGATGTATGTGGTGTCGAACCACCTGCACATCTGGGTCGATGGCGACATGAATTTTGAAGACCCCGAAATCCCGAACTTCCGAATCTGGAAGATCCCGGGTGTCGGCCAAAGCTATACGGCCGAATAATCCTCCCATACAACTTGGTCAGCCCCAACGGGCTGACCCTTTTACGTGAAATGAGACAGCAATGACCCCCGATATTCTGTGCCTTGGCGAACCGATGCTGGAATTCAACCAGCAGCCCGATGGGAACTACCTGCCCGGACATGGCGGCGACACCTCGAACTGCGCCATCGCAGCCGCGCGACAGGGGGCATCCGTCGGCTATGTGACGCATATCGGCGCGGATACGTTCGGCAATTCCTTCATGGACCTTTGGAAGGCTGAGGGGATCGACACCTCGACCGTACGTCAGGTCGCAGACGCTCATACCGGGGTTTATTTCGTGACGCATGGCGCGACCGGGCACGAGTTCAGCTATTTTCGTGCAGGCTCTGCCAGCAGCCGGATGGGACCAGAAGATCTGCCGGTAGCCGCGTTGCAATCGGCCAAAATCCTGCATGTTTCGGGCATCAGTCAGGCAATATCGGATATTGCGGCCGATGCTGTATTCCGGGCAATACAGATCGTGAAAGATGCCGGGGGCCTCGTGTCCTACGACACCAATCTGCGCCTGAAGCTCTGGCCGATCGCGCGCGCACGCGCCGTAACACATGCCGCCATGTCACAGTGCGATATTGCCCTTCCCGGTCTGGATGATGCAGAGCAACTGACAGGCCTTTCCGATCCAGATGCCATCGCAGACTTCTACTTGAACCTCGGGGCAAAAATTGTCGCTTTGACGCTGGGGGCCGAAGGGACCCTGGTTGCGACACCTGAAAAGCGTGAGCGTGTCAAAGGCCGCCGGGTCGAAGCAGTGGATGCCACGGCTGCGGGCGACACATTTGACGGTGCCTTCCTGTCTCGTATTGTTTTGGGCGATGACCCGTTTCAGGCCGCACGTTATGCCAACGCCGCCGCCGCCCTTTCGACCCAAGGGTACGGTGCAGTTGCCCCAATGCCTCGCAAAGACGCGGTCGAGGTGTTTCTTGCGGAAGGAGACTGACCCATGAAGCACGCCGTTGTTATTGGCGGCACCCGCGGCATTGGCGCTGGTATCGCAGGGGAACTTCGCCGCAAGGGATGGCGCATCACAGCAACCGGCGTCGGGGCTGACGAGGTTTCGGCCTATGCTGCGCAGCACCCTGACGGTGTCTGCGCACAATTGGATGTGCGGGATACTTCGGCCGTTACCGCATTTTTCGGTGGGATTGAGCACCTCGACGGGCTGGTCAATTGCGCAGGTATTCTGGCGCGCGGCGCGGAATATGAGATCGATGTTTTTGAGACAGTAATCGACATCAACCTGACCGGCACAATGCGCTGCTGTCTGGCCGCGCAACCTCTGTTGGCCGCGTCAGGCGGAGCCATCGTGAACACCGCATCGATGCTAAGCTATTTTGGTGGGCCACTTGTTCCGGCCTATTCTGCCAGCAAAGGCGGGGTCGCCCAGTTGACCAAGGCTTTAGCCGGGAAATGGGCTGAGGATGGCGTGCGCGTCAATGCGGTGGCCCCCGGATGGATCGAAACCGAAATGACCGAAGCCTTGCGCGCCGACCCGGCGCGTAACCAGCCGATCCTTGGCCGCACACCGCTGGATCGTTGGGGCAAGCCAGCGGAGGTTGGTGCGCTGGCCGCATGGTTACTGTCAGACGAGGCAGCATTTGTAACCGGAGCCGTTTACCCGGTCGATGGCGGTTATTCCGCGATGTGACAAAGGAGCAGAAAATGCCATTACAAGAAAACGACGACGATCCGAGAATGCCGTATCAACTGCCGTTTCCCAAAGAGGCGCAGGAAGAGATCGTGATCCCCGACGCGATTGCATTGGATGAGCGTATCTGGGTTCCCCAAACCGAGAACGTGTCGTTCCGGCCTCTGTGCCTGAACAGGTCGCAAGGCTATTGGATGAACCTTCTGCGCGTCCGGAAATCAGGTGTCCTGTCCCGGCATCGGCACCCTCAACCCGTGCATGGGTTTGTTCTGAAGGGGCGCTGGCACTATCTGGAACATGACTGGGTCGCACAAGAAGGCGGCTATGTATATGAGCCGCCGGGTGAAACTCATACGCTAGTCGTGCCCGATGATGTGGATGAGATGATCACATACTTTCAGGTGAACGGAGTAATGCTCTATGTCGACCCATGGGGCAAAACCATGGGTTACGAGGACGTCTTCACCAAAATCGACATGTGCCGTAAGCACTATGAGGAAGTCGGCCTGGGTGCGGATTATGTCGAGCAGTTCATCAGATAGTCGGCTGCAACTAGCATTGGTTGCGCATGACGCCAAGAAAGACCTGATGGTCGAATGGGCCAGAAGGCATTCCGAAACTTTGCATCAAGCCAACCTTTTTGCCACAGGTACCACTGGCGGGCGTATAAACGCAGCCCTGCCCGAGCTTCAACTGACCGCCCTCAAAAGCGGTCCGTTGGGGGGCGATCAGCAGCTTGGTGCAATGATTTGTGAGGGTAAGCTCAACGGCCTATTCTTCTTCATAGATCCACTGTCACCGATGCCCCATGATGTGGATGTCAAAGCTCTCAGCCGCCTGGCGATTGTTTACGACCTACCTTTCGCAAGCAGCCCAAGCACAGCGGATTTCGTTTTGAACGGAATTTTTCAGTAGAGAATCCGGTAAGGAGTGACTGGCAGTTTTATGACTGCTTCCTGCCCATTCTTTAAAAAAACAACGTGTTCCGGCGCAAAGAGTTACGGCGCAGCCCACACCGCCGCACAGGTTTTGGGGTCAGTGGGATTTGGACAACCCAAACGACCCTGACCGTCTGGGGCAAGGTGCTGCCTTCCGCCTCGGGCAACCCTATTAAACGACACCGTGTCCTCGGCTGCGCCTGCGCGCCGCACCGCTATTGTCAAATAACATGGCCTGGCCCCCATCCGCGTTCGCCACGCGGCAGATCAGAAAGAATAAACGCCTTCGGCGTCTGATCTGCAAATCAGCCCCGATTTTCCTAAAAGGGAGGTCAGGATCATTGAAATCGCTCTAGGTGCTGGATGAAGGAAGTGAGGCGAAAATGGAAAGGTTCTGTCACTTGTGGTAGAGCTATGTGTCGCCCTACACAGATACCAAGTGGCGGACCGAGGAGCAACTATATATTTTTCGTAATTATTTGTTAAATTTTAAAAAAATAATTAGCCATGATTCCCATACCACTAAATATACCACACTGAACATAGGATCTGGCGCTTTAAAGCCTCAGGTTCGAGTATGACAGAACGACCGGTAAGACGTATATAACAGACACTCGCGCAAAGTGCAGCAAACGACTGCTTTGAGCCCGAAGCGGCCCTTCCAATTCGGCTTGATGCACGTTTTTTTTCTCACCAGAGAAATTAGTGCACATTTCGATATTCCCAGCGAAAAAAAGCATCATGGGAGATATGCAGTGTTCAACAAATCCCTTCTACCAGCGGCCTTTGGAGCGCTCCTTGTAGCGATGACTCCGTCCACTTTTGCCGCGATCGTCGATCCAGATAATGCGGCGCTGCGCAACATGGTGGAGCAATCCTTCCAGTACGTCGCGATGTGCAAAGTGAACAATAAGATTGCGGCGGATCATGGCGGCTTCAACACGGTACAGGCGGACACGACCCTAAAGGACGAAAACACAGCGCGGCCGAACAACGACACGCTCTACATCGACGTCTTGCTCGATCTGCGGCATGAACCGATGGTCCTCGGGATGCCCGCCTTCGGCTCCAACGAAGTCTCGCTCGTGGTGACAGGCTATGATCACTACGTGAACATTCCGCTTTTAACTACACGGGGAGAGTTTCCCTCGAAACGCATAGGTTGTAGCCTTCTTCGACAAGTTATTTAGATGTCGCAGAGACACGTTTCATGGAGTGGGAATGCGCAAAGCAAAAGGACATCCCTATACAGAGGTACTGGCCGGTTTGCATCGACGGATGAAGCCGAACTGGTATTTGGAAATAGGAACGCAGACTGGACGTAGTCTTACACTGTCTCAAACAAACTCAGTGGCGGTTGATCCAGAATTTCGACTGAAACGCAATGTATTGAAGGGAAAAGAACAACTGTTCCTCATGCAACAAACCAGTGACGATTTTTTTTCGTCAAGTTTCATTGCAAATACAGGTGCCAGATTCGACCTCGCATTTTTGGACGGCATGCATCTATTTGAAGTTCTGTTGCGCGACTTCATGAATTCCGAGCGACTAATGGCACCTGAGGGCAGAATCGTCATGAAGAACTTTCTGCCTTGGACGACAAACATGGCGAATCGCGACCGGAGCACAGTTGAGACACGTGACTGGACAGGTGATGTCTGGAAGATTGTTCCCATCCTTCGGGAATATCGCCCAGATCTAAAATTGGAACTTTATGACGCGGCACCAACCGGCATAATTGTAGTGGAAAAACTAGATCCTACGAATAGAGTTTTGCAGGAAAAATACAATGAAATCTGCAGTGTATACGGCGATAGATCTGACTGTGAAGCAACAGTTAACAGCTTTGAGCTTACTCCAACTTCCAAATGTCCGTGGATCAACAATAACGAGAGTTTTAACTTGGCAATAAAACTGCCAGTCCCACGGCCTCGGGTTCAGAACCGCTGGGGCGATTACCATTTTGGAGTTGCTCTGATGGAGGCTCTACAACGCGCAGGACATCGCGCCCGTGTTCAGACGAGAAAACACTGGGATGTAGTTGAAACGCCCGACGAGATTGATTTGGTGTTGAGGGGAGGCGCGAAATATGCGCCCGTACCGGGTCGGCGAACGCTTTTTTGGCTGATGTCCAAACCAGGACTAAGCAAAAGAGAGATAGCCGGGGGAGATCATTTCTTCGTAGCTGGGAAACCTGCGCTGGACGATGTCGCATCTCACGTCGAGTTGGAGAGAACTTCGCTGCTCCCTCAAGCCTTCGACCCTAAAAGGATGGTGCCACCAAAGACAGTGACGGATCGCGGATCCGCCGTTTTCGTCGGTATCGCTCGAAGCGGCCGCCCAATGGTTCGATACGCACTAGAAACTCAATGTGATATCCGATTGTGGGGAAACGGTTGGGAACATACTGACGCCTCCAAACTGCTTGTGGGCGCAAGGGTACCGAACGAAGACCTACCAAGTGTTTATCGCTCTGCATCCGCGGTTCTAAACGATCACACACCAACTATGTGTTCCGCTGGTATACCATCAAATAGAATATTTGATGCGCTTGCGTGCGCAACTCCGGTTATAACGGACGACGTAGGCTGGTTTCCTGAGGACATCAAACCTTATCTATACATCGTCCGGGACAAGACCGATTTCGCGGAAGCTATTGTAGCCGCACGGGATGAAAGAATTGACCGTCGCATCGAAAGGATCGCCTTTGCTCATCAAATGCGCCATAGACACTCTTTTGATGCAAGAGCGGCTACAATTATTGAACGAATAAACGCACTTTGAGCACGTTGGATTGGCTGCATGTTCAAACAATTGTTAATGCAACAGGCTACCTTTCGGTTCAAAGCCAATTTCTCTCCGTAATTCCATGGGTTAGTAATCTAGTTCGCAAGGCAGCCTATAAGACTTTTTAAGCAGTGTGAAATAATGCGAACAACCCAGAGCCCCTTAACTTGCGTTTCGAAATCCTTGTAGAAATTATTCCCTAGCGAGTATGATAAGGGAAGCAAAACAGCTCTGGCTTATTTCATTGAACGAGTAACCAAGTCTTGCCGTCGACCTTGGGGCCGTCGTTCGAACACGACCATACTATCGTAAAAAGTTATGCTATCGGTTTGGCGTGTAAAGGCTGTCGTTTCGAAATCGCCTCGAACATGTTGAGCGTTCAACTCATCAATCTTTGATTTCGCATACTCAATGAAAGTACCTTCCTTTCCCAACCCGCCTCCAAATCTTGGCCAATACGACGTGTGCATGTCTTCCACCATGTATGTCCCATGAGCCGAAACACGCTCGTAAAGGGTTCCAAACGTCGTAATAACGTGGGAGTTTACGTGGCTGCCATCGTCAAGAACAACATCGAAACCTCCATACTTATCAGATACTTCCTCGAGAAATTTCTTGTCGTCTTGGCTCCCTATATGAATATCTATGTTATTGGCGGCATGCTTCTCGCATTCGGGGTTGATGTCGATACCAACTATTTGTGATTCGTTGTGAAAATAGTCGCGCCACATCTCTAGCGAACCGCCACCGTGAACGCCAATTTCGAGCATCCGTATGGGGCGACTACGGAATTTCTCAAAGTGTTTTTCATATATGTCGAAGTAGTGCACCCACTTGTGCAGGCGTTTGTCGCCATTATTCAGAAAGTATCGATGCAGGTAGCCGTCGCCCATTTTTACCTCGAGTTATTGTCATTTTCGAGAATGGACGATGCCACCGTTGGTACTGAAATACCAATGGAATAGCACTTCGGGTCTCTAAAGGTCGCCAGTTTCGTTTGGAGTGCCCAACCTTACGAACCGACCAATAGCTGATCGGTAGCTTCGCCCGTGTAGCGGTCGCTCGCGACATTTCGGCGAATGGCCGCACCGAGCCCCGAAGCGGACACCGAAAAAATGTCAGACGACGCCAAAAAGTAGCGTCGCCCGATAGTCGCGGTTGTCGCTTTATTCTACCAGTTCCAGATCACCGGGACGCCAGGTCTTGTCGAACCAAGGCTCGAGCGGGCCGTAGAGGCGCATCATCACGTTGAAGCTTTGCCCGGGCATGGTTTGCGCCCAGTTGTTCTCCCAACCTTCTGGGGCTTCTGGACCAAAATAGATGCTGGTACTCCCATCCTCATTAGGTTTTATCCCCGGTCTATTAGAGTCGATACCACCGGATTGCTGGTCAGTTTCAAGGATTGACCGAGTCTGTCCGCTATACAACATAAACGACGCAAAGTTTTTGGCGGGAACCGGCGCCGGTAGCGTTACCTTATAGGTTTTTGAGCCGTCAAGGTACTGTCCGTTGCTGTCTCGCGCTGTCATCGCATAGACAGACCCCGTCCCGACGGGTGGCGAGGTCATCGCAGGCGTTATGCCCGTTGCCATATAGAAAAAGTACGACCGATCATCGAGGATGCGCGCGCCGTCCTCAAGAAAAAGATAGCTCTGGCGTTGGAACGGTGAGTTCCATTGCCGGTCTTCATAAAAGAAAACTCCCGGATCGCGCGAGGCATACGTGATCGCTCGCGCCGTGGCGTTTGCGATTGCTGCTGCCTCCTTGAAAATGGCCTGCATACGGGCATCGGGTTCGAAGGGCTCGCCCTTCCTGATCCCTATGGAAGCAAACGTTCCTACAATTTCCGGACTGAACGCACCAATTGGATTGTTTTCGAGTGCGACGTGGATCTCTTCAAAGAAGTCTTCGTTGTTCGCGTGAACAGTGTTGTGTTGAACACCGGAGATATTCAGGAAAATTTCCGCGGGAGGATTGTCCGCTTCACTAAGCGGATAGATATTCAGACCCGCCTTGATCTCGGCAACAGGGCCAGCCGTATCTCCGTCTGCGTCTGGCGAGCGTCTTAGCAACAACCAGTGCTCATATGTCTTTGTGCGTAGTTCGAAGTAGCCCTCGGGCACCGGCGTTTCATCGTCGTTGTGCAAAAGTAGATACTTGCCACCTTCTCCCTTATCCGCGCCAAGCGCCCCGATATCCGTCACATAGTCAAACGCGGCGTCATCAAGCAACCCAAGCAGGCCTGCCGGAACCTCAATCACCATCGGGCCATCCGAGATATCGACATTCGAACCAATGTAGATTGTGGTTGTATTGGGCGTCAGCCAGATGGACCGCGCGTCCAGCAGGTCTTCTGCAATCACGACGTCATTGGGATTGACGCCCAAGTCTTCGTATCCCTGAAACATAGCTCGAAGCGAAGCGATCTTCATGCCATCCAGGAAAGCCGTCGTTGCTCTGATCAGATCAAGGTTGTCGAAGACTTTCTCCACCGTCTCAGGTGATGGCATACCATCGAAGAATTCCAGATCACCAAGCGTCTGGGTCTCGACCTTGTCTGGTGTAAGAACATTCTCAGGAACGTCGGCTTTGAATTCTTGGGCTGAAGAATGCGATGCGAGTATCAGGGCAGTCAGCACAGCTAACGACTTTGTTTTCATTGTTCGCTCCATTGGGAATTACTGTTTGTTTTGATCAGTTTACTTTTTCTAGATCGCCCAGCATCCAGCCACTCTCCAGCCATCCTTCTTGCGGCCCATATAGACGAAACAAAAGGAAGTACGGCTCTGTGGTTGGTATCCAGTTGCTTTCCATGCCTTCCGGTGCTTCTGGTCCAAAAAAGATGTCGTAAGAACCGTCTTCATTAGCCTGCATCGCATCAGTGTCGCGCTCGGACAAACCGACAGGATCAACGTTCCGAATGAAGCTCTTGGTCTCCATCGAATAAACAATCACGGACCAGAAATCGTCGGCAGGTGTATCCGCTGGGACGTTCAGTTTATAGGTCTGATTGTGATCGTACATTTCCCCGTCGCTGTCGCGCAGGCCTGTCAGATAAAATGTACCTCCGCCCAGTTGTTTCGGCAGGTATGTAATCCAGAAATAACTGCCGCCCGCACGCGCATCCACAAGGACTTCGGTCTCAGTCTCATAGGGGAAACCAGCCTCGGGTTGACCATCCGCGAAATCCCAAATCAACCACTGGCTCCTCATCTCGCCGCTATCGTCGACCCAAAGTGGGATCATGGCTTTCCCGGGCGTCACAAAGTAGTTCTGCATCGAGGCGTACGCGAGCAACAATCCCTCGTTCATTGCCTGCATTTGAAGTTCACTTGGTTCGAAAGGCTTTCCCTTCTCGATCCCGAGATCTTTCAGAAAATTCACCATAACCTTGTCTTGTGGACGGATCGGGTTGTTTTGAACGTAATCGTTCAGGTCCTGAAAGAATGTCTCGTTGTAGTATGGAAGCGAGTCGTACGGCACTTCTGACGCTTCGAGATAGTTGTTGGGTGGCGGATTGTCGGCCTCGGACAGGTAGTACACTTTGATCGTCTGAGCGTACTCGGCCGCATCGGCGTCCGTTCCGCCATTCGTCAGTTTTGGCCGGAACGAAAAACCATATTCGTAGGTATCTGTTTCAAAGGGAAGGTATCCCGCTTCAGTTAATTCCTCCAGCGACATTTCCCCTTCGTAGCCTGGGGGTAGCATGAGGTACTTGCCGCCGACACCTTCATCGAAACCATCGGGACCTACGTCCACAATAGGAACATCCCAAGCATTCACGATTGTACCGAAGTAGTTCACCTTGTCGGTGGCAGCGGGCACTTCAATGACAAGGGGACCGGGTTCGGAGGTCATTGAAGCCCAAGCATAGGCCGTAACATCGTTGGCCGTAAGAAACCCATGTTTGGAGTCGAACGGCTTGTTGAGATAAATGATGTCATTGTAGTCGCCACCGAGGTCGCGGCGAATGCCCTTGAGGAAATCGATCATACCGGCGGCAGGCATTCCCCAAATGGCCGTCTGGGTGGCACGCTGCACCATAATCTTGTACTCGATGTCCTCGACCTCGGCTGATCGTGCAAGGATGTCGCCCGTGTCGTTGAAGGACTGGGAGAAAACTGGTGAAGCAGAAATACCTGCGCCGAGCACCATTCCCAAAAAATGCATCGAAAAACCGCCGTGTAATGGCCGAAGTATTTTCATATTGCAATGCTCCCTGCTGTTTAGGGAAAGCTTGCACATCCGTTCAGCCGATGCGTATCATTTCACGACACGCGGGCGAACAAGCGGGTTGACGGATTGAACCTACCACCGATGATTTCGGCCAAGGCCTTGGGCGCGATGCCCCAGTTTGTGCTTGAGGCCGCTGGGGAAAGACGCTTGTTGCGTGCTTTTGACTCTGCCGATCTTCCTGTTCACTTCATTGAGGAAAGAGGCGGTTACATCTCGGAGCATGCCTTGGCGACCTTTGTGCACGAAGCCGCACGATCCACGGGACAACAAAACATCGGATTGTTGTGGTCACCGTATCTCACTGTCGCTGACTACGGCGCCTGGGGGAGTTACGTTCTTTCTGCTCCAACGCTGGGGGCAGCGCTAATACGAGCTTCTGCCGTCATGCCATTTCATTCGTCCACGGATCGCGCGTGGCTTGAAACTTCGGGCACTAGCGCGCGCTACTGTTATCGTTTTGGACTTCGCTCGCATTTCGCGTATCCGGACATCGGTTTCTCGGCCGTTGGGGTTTTTCTGAGCATATTCCGCGCGTATTTAGGAAACGATTGGAAGCCATCGGCCGTGCTCTTGGACTTCCCGAAAGTTCCTGGGTTTGTCGAGGCAGAAGACACTTACGCTTGTCCTGTAATCTGGAACGCCACCCGCCTTGGGGTTGAGTTTGAAGCTTCGGCTTTGAGCTCCGAAGCCGCGCCCAAAAAACTTAGCGGAGGCTCGACAACTGTCGGAGATATTTCACGCGAACGATTGGGCGGCCCACCTCAAACACTTAGAGGACAAGTCGAGGAGGTGGTTTGGCAACAACTTCATCGGGAGGAAATGTCGATTGATGCCACCGCGCGTTCGCTCGATCTTGGCGTTCGCACACTACAACGGAAGTTAGCAAGCGAAGGGGTTCGTTTTCGCGAAATCGTCAACGATATCAGGGTAGCAAGGGCCGAGGAACTCCTTACAGATACGCGCGAGACAGTCTCCAGTATCTCCTCCATGCTAGGATACGAAACCGCAAATAATTTCAGCCGCGCATTTAAGAAGGTAACGGGATTGGCACCCTCTGACTATCGCCAAAGGAATTCCGGTCATACTTGAATGGTCGTCTGCAAAAGCAAGCCGTTGGCGTCTGCATTGCTCACAAATTTAAGTTCAGGTTGGATGCGACGAGTAACCGCGTCCAGCCCGAGTAGGGCGGGAAGCTAACCTAGTTCGATCACTTTATACGTTTTCTTTTAGGATCAAGAAACAAAGTGAACTGGAACAATGACAAAGTTGCAGACTATTTGCTTGTAGAGGTGATTCTATCTGTTGCCCCGCGTCGATTACCCTGGGATAGGATCAACGCGGGGCTGTAGGAAAGTGCTAGGTAATCAAATGACGCCCGCACTCACTACGGGAAACATTCTGATATTTCGATGCTTGCTCTATTTATGTATCCAATTTGGATATTTGATAGATCCAACTGCTTAAAAGTCGGAGCATGCAATGCGCACACCCCTCGAGATGGAGAGCTTTGGTCGCGAGTTAACCGAGCACCTTCTTAGAATTGTATGGTTGCTTATGTTGGTTGATACTTTTTTGGAGCTATTCCAAACAATTACTCAAAAAGCATCCACGAGATGGAAAATACTTCTGTAAATGCAGCGACGAGCTTTTGTAGTTCTGTTTTGGGTGCAGCCCCTAGTCATTTCCAGACACGAACCAATGGAACTGGCGAAAAAACCCACGGTCGTTCATGGGATGGGAGACGACCGTGGGTATCAGTTAGGGGTATGATAGGTACGAAGCCATCATGAGTTTGGATCAAAACTCCCACAAAAGATTTGTATTTTGAAAGAAGAGCTTGCGAGTTGTTCAGGCTATAGGTGTTCACCGACGTTCCGCAGTGCTTTTCGAGCAGTTGTTTGCAAACGACGCTTTCACTCGTTGAAATGAATTCACATCGAAATATTTGCTTTTGTTGCGTCGTAGGTAGCTTCGCGACGCATCATCTAATTGGGAGGAATACATGAAATATGCTGCCATTTTTGCCGCCGCGGCAATCTCCGCATATGCAACTGTTGCCGCTGCCAAAGACCCGGTTCCGGCAAGTAGCGACAACTTCGAGATTTACAGTGAGGTTGAAGGCTGGACGGTTTATGCTGACAACGACTCTGGTACATGCCTGATAGAAAAAGTCTTCGAGAGCGGGAACGTCATGCAAATGGGTCTAACCAAAAACCAAAAACACGGTTACTTGGGAGTATTCACGCAAGCTGACATAGACATCAAAAACCGTCAAAAAATAGAAATAGCAATTGACGACTTCGTGTATGAAGGTCGCGCAAAAGGCATAAAAAGCAAGAAGCTAGCGGATGACTACTCTGGTGGCTATATCGTTGTAAAGGACGCGAATATGGCGACTGCCGTGGCCGAAGGACAGACTTTGATCGCATTTCCAAAGAAGTCCGCAAATTTCATTGTGGACCTAACCGGTACAAAGAAGGCTATGGAAGAAGGGCGTAAATGCAACCTTGCACTTGCCAGCTAACTTAGGCCGTCGCTCAACCTCAAAAAAGTTGAGTCGCCTTTTCGTCAAACCCTTTGTGGCCCCGCAGTTTGCGGGGTCATTTATTCGTCATTTTTTGTCTCTTCGCCTCAAGCATCAAGGTTTTGGTTAGCCCGCCGAAACTGGTGCGGGCGTTGTCTAGAAAGCAACGAATTTTGGTTTATCCGAGTGAGTGGCCAGATCGAGTGCGATATTCAAACAAGGCAACGCGGTCTGTTATTTCCCGTGTCTGCTTTGACCGAAACTCTGCCGTTCAGCAGATTTCAAAGAACGTCCAGCGCCGTTCAATGCAGACGTTCAGGCGAAATTTCTCGGAATGACCACCAACAATGACCGCTATCCGTTCCTAAGCCGTCATCTGACTTAACGACTCAGATGACTGACTTGAGCCCCTACCGGTCATTGCCCACCAGATGATCTGCTGCAGGCGCATCCGGCAGGTTGCAGCCCGAAGCGGTCATTGGTCGCTGAGCCTCGTAAATCCCAAGAAGCGGACAACTCACGAGACTGTTGTTTTGGATCAACTTGCAAAGCCAGTTCTAAGCGGTTCGCCAGAGCAGGTGAAAAAACGGGCATCCGATCCCCAGCCAATGCTGTAAATTTTGATAAGCGCGGGTGTTTCCAAACGCTCGCACTTTTTTGCCAAACTGAGTTCAGGTTTCGGAGTGTCCCTGAGTGGCCTTTAGATATCTTGGCCGCTAAGGGCCGCACTAGAGCTGCTTGACGCAAGCGCGTTCTCTCGTCGACGACAGGGACCGTAAACGACGTCTATGGACATTGTCGCGAGAACATTGCAGCGTAATTATAAGTGTTTGAGTGATTTTGGGTGATACATGCGCGGTAGTGATTTCGCTTCATTAGTCCATCGAATTTTGACGACGGAAACTCTTTACAAGTCTAAGGACGTGGCTGAGGGCATGGGGCTAAAGTACGATGCATTGTATTCGCGTCTACGAAACAGGACAGTTTTTTCTGCGGATGAGATCAAGTCTCTAATCCGAGTTATGCCAGACCCTAGAATTGTGGGGTATTTGTTGGAAAAGTCCTGTTTTGTTGCCGCTGATCGACTTGAGGACTCAGAAATTGATGACGAGGAAAACCTCTATCGTGCCACCAACAGAATTGTTTTGGAGGCGGCCGAAGTCATGCGTGCTATGCACCAAGCACTGGAAGACAAACATGTGGACCACAAGGAAGCCGTTCAAATCCAGGCTGATATAAGAGAGGCCGAGCGCGCCCTCGTTGCGCTCCGGGTGCATATAGCGGATGCCACCAAAAGGTCAGCCAAATCAAAATTGTCCATCTAAAATTGATGGAACAGCGAACTAGATTGCCCCATACACCTAGCTCCACCACAAAAGGAGCTTGCAATGGAAGAAGACTCGAACCGGACGAGTCAATTTAGCATCAAACTCGGTCATACAGTTAATGAGGCCACAAAAACTGGATTCTTAAAAAATGAAGCGTCTTTCGCAAAAAGCAGAGAAATTAGAACTGACCCCGAAGGGCATCTGATCAGTTTTGCACCCACAGGTTCAGGAAAAACCTGGACACTGGCCATCCCAACTCTGCTTGAATATCAAGGGTCGGTGGTCGCTTTTGATCCCAAGGGAGAACTTGCACAGTCCACGGCGGGAGCACGTCAGGCCATGGGGCAACACATTATCGTTCTTGACCCTTTCGGCATATCTGGCTTCGAAAGCTCCAGTCTAAACCCATTCGATTTGCGATTGAGGGGCAATAGTGACACTCTTGAAGCCGCTCAAAGTTTGGCTGGCTCAATCGCCAACGAAACAAGTAAAGTTGACCCATTTTGGGATTCCAGCGCACGGAACCTTTTGGCGCAACTAATCCTATTCGTTTACCACGAATGTCCCAAAGCACTGTGTAATTTGCACGAGATCGCTTACTTACTGAACCAGAGCTTAAAGGATTTCACTCTAACGCTCAAAGATATGGCCCGATCCCGAAATCCTATTGTGTCATCTGGCTCGCACGCTTTTCCAATGGAAGCAGAGCGCACGATTGCGAGTATCCTGTCTTCAGCAAGGCGATTTACAGAAGTTTTTCGCGGAAAAAGAATCGACGCAGTGACTCGATACACAAGCTTTCCACTGCAAGTATTTGACGGTGAGAAGCCTTTCACGCTCTATATGATCCTTCCTCCAATTTACCTCAGCAGTCACAGCAGTTTGATTCGAGTTTGGATGGAGTCCATCATCTCGAAAATTCTGGAACGCAGCACAAAAAATCATAGTCATACGCTTTTTATGATTGATGAGGCCGCACAACTTGGGCCGATGCAGTTTATGCTGACCGTGGTAACCCTATTGCGAAGTTATGGAGTGCAGTGCTGGACGTTCTGGCAAGACCCCCAGCAACTCCAAGCCTGTTATCCACAGAATTGGAGGACGCTTTTTAACAACAGCCGTTATCATACGGTATTCGGGCGACAGTCATTTTTAGCCGAAGAAGGGTTTGCGTCACTTTATGGTCGTATGGACAAAGTGATGCTTCAAGACGGCTTCTTTGCAGAGCTTGGCGAAGAACCACGTTATTTTTTGCGCCCCAAAGTACAAGATGTGGTAGAACGCGTGATGCTTCAACCGGAGTTCCACCGTTCAAACGGAGAGTTAGGAACACCTAGACGAATGAACCAGCACAAAATTTATCAATCTGACCGCAATGATCAGATTGGATCAGGATCTTCGGATAGTAAGCATGACATTCCTTTCTGAAGGCAATGTGAACCGATAGATGAAACCGCAAAGATCTGCCTGCTTGGAAAAAGAGAATAGCATGCCCCGTCGTTTCGCGATCAGTAGTGCCCAATCATAGAGGATACAGTTTGATCAGCTGCACCGAAAGCTGCCAGAGCATTTGAATAGCCGTCCTTAGCAGCACCCAAAAGATCAGCCCGAATTTTTGAAGCTTGTGATAGTTTGGTTCCTTCGCTTGGCGCAATCGTTAGGCAGTTGTCCTTCAAGCTATCAATCAGTTCCAACTCCGAACTGTATGCTTCGGTTTTGCGGCAATACGCTTCGAAAGCAGCAGAACTTCTGGGAAGAATGATCTGCTTTGCTAGAAAGCGCTCTATCGCTCCCATTTTTGAGCGAGTTTTGAGTTTCGGCCGTGATCGAAGCACAACCACGTGAGTACAACCATCGTCGAGAGCTGTTCTAACCGGTATCGATTCAGAAAGAATTGCATCCCAATATCCAACTTCACCTATCACAACAGGGCTAGGGGCAAACAGCGGATTAGAAGCGGACGCTTTTAGGTACTCCAATACTTCTTGGCCCGTTCCAAAATTGTTAACAACCCTTTTGGAACCGGTGCTAACGTCAGTCATAACTATGTTTAGCGGTATGGGAGATTGAATGATTTTCTCGCAATCTAGCGGTATTTTTTTCTGGAAAACATCGTACACCAGAAAATCCAGATCCATTATTGGCCTTAAGAGGGCAAGGCGCCATGGGTTCACAAACTGCCTATTATTGATCTCCTCGTAATAAATGGTAGCACCAGCTCTGGCCGAACCGGCAACAAAAAACGCGCCGGCCATAGCGCCGGCAGAGGCTCCATAAACAGCGTCGAAGCAATTCGTTAGGTTGAGGTTTTCTAGTGCGGCGCTCATCGCTCCAGATACAACGCCGCGCATCCCGCCTCCTTCCACTACCAAACCTAGCTTGTACTCATCTGATCTTTGCCCAGGTATCGAGGCTGTAGACAGTCTTTCATTGACTAGTTCACTTACTTTCATTTTTGGTAGTGACCTTCACTTCAGTGCTTTTGAGGCTTCAATGTACCTTTGAATTAGAGCTTCCATCTTAGGCGCGAGCCTGCCGCAGTTCTCCCTTTGCATCTTGAAGTAGTTGATACCAATGACACAAAATGCGAGAAGGTACTCGTAGATGTTATAGCTAACAGCATCACCGGTATGCTTGTCGATTATAGAGTTGGTTGCATCACTTGATGTTATAAGCACAATCCCAACCAAAATTATTCCGAGCGCATACCAGAACACCAGTGAAGCCCATCCAGAAAACACAATATAGGATGTTTCCGCATCTGAGGATCGCGATATTGCAAGCTTGCCAAAGTCAGGGGCCATTTTTATCTTTTCCAACATGCGGAAGGTAAAAAAATTGTTCAGTGCAACGAGCATTAAACCCAGTGCTGCACAAAACGGCCACGCCTTCGGGTCTAAAATAAAACAGTAGGCTATTGGAAAGGCAAAGCAGCATGAGTTTAGTCTCATCGTAAAGTTTGCTGCGCCACTTCCAAATCCAGCAGATTTTTGTGGGGCGGTGCTCTGGAAAATCGCGACATAGTATGTTGTCGCCAAGCAGGCGAACGACAAGCAAATCGCCAGCCCTGGAAGAATGTCCCAAAAACCCGCTCCACTTTTGGTCAATCCAATGGAGTTTTCGAACCACCAGTCCCGCAGTGCCAAACCGGACCAGAATGTGTCTTTTTCTGAAAAGCTATATACGAGGATTGTTGAAATAGCCGCCAATATTCCACCGAAACATAAACCGCAAATCCACAACCACCTGCGCAGCTTCTTATTAGTGTCTTCATCCAGCACAAATCCGTCTTCAATATTTTCTTTTCCACGAAGCAGAAGAGTCCAGAAACCTGAAACTGCCAACCTAACTAGCGTTATTTTTTTTTCCGCAGCACGAGTAAATTGCGCACGTTGCGAGCAGGCCATTTGGATAGCCTTTGAAAACTGCTCCGCTCGGCATGCAGGATCAACCTCTTGAGGCGCAATTTTCCTTAACCGAAGGTCGGGGTCGTTGACCAAGACATCTTCTAACGTGAAGGCAAGAAGAGGTTGGACAATTGCAAGCTCGTGCAAAAGGTCTTCAGCTGCCCGTGTCAAATCACGAAACCAAACATCAAGTATAATCACTGCCGTTGAATAAAGATCGTCGGAATACGCGTCTCTGCTCATATCGTTTTTGGCTGGAGCGATATACCGTACAGAGTCTCTGTAAGACTGGGCAGATAGAACCGGCTTTGTAAGCGAGTAGTTGTAGCCATAGTCGATTAGACGAAGGTTTTGGTCATGCCCGGCTATTGCCTCAACGATTATGTTCCTGGGGTTGAGGTCTCCATGAGGAAATCCCTTTTCATGGATTTCTCTAATCATTTGTCCAAGCGATTTGATTATCGACAACTTACTTTTTATGTCGCCGTTGTCTTTGGCCTTTTCTAGGTACTGCTCCAGCGTATCGCCGCGAATCCACTCCATACATAGTACGGTAGATTCTGCCCAATACACTTTGGGCGACAAGGGTGCACCAGCATAGGAGTCACGATACTTGTCAAGTGAAGCGACTTCCTTGTCCAGCAAATACACTGGGCGAACAATCTTTATCGCTTGATTGTTCGAAACAAATATTATCGATGTTGTTCCAGATTGATGGTACTCAAGGTGTCCTTGATCTGGCAGACGCCCAAGGCCATAGTGCTGTCTTATGGCTTTTTTTTCTATTTTTGTAAGGTTGTTCAAGGTTTCGTTCGCGAAACGCAGTTCGATAAGTGCAAGTGATGCAGGAATAAACCAGTTTGTCTTCTCTAACCCCTGCTGAAGGCTGCCTTCCAATAGTTCTTCGTAGTCACGATCTATGTGCCTGGATTGACTGAGTAAAACCTGGTTACAGGTCAGATGGATGAATGTCGGTAAGTTCTGCTCATCTACAAATTTGTCGACGTTAATGTTCTGAACTTTATCAAGACCGCTGCAATCTAAAGCACTTTCCAATGCGTCAGTAAACCGGTTAACTAGTTCAGAAAGGGTTAGAGAGTGGTCACTTTGCTTGTTCATGTATAAATTCACAACTTCATCAAGCTGATTTTTGTCAAGGCGGCTTTTTGTTCAACACCACTGAGCCTGTCAAACGCGCTTATGTTTTTCAAGTCTTAAAGAATGAGAAATCTCAAGCAAATTAGAGGCTTCGCGGTGCACCGCTGTCCGAACGTCGGCTTGGTAGTCGTTAGTCGGGGTTGGCAGAGACTCTATGACAGGTAAAATCGCTCCATGAACGAGCCGGACAGGATTCAGCTGACTTGTGAAGCTGCGCAAATTCGAGTTTTAGCCTACGAACCAGGTAAGGTCCTCAAAGTACGTTGCGAGATGCACTGGGCTGGTAAGGCCATTTTGTCTATGTTTTCTCTTGTGTTCTTTGTAATTGGGGCAAGTTTTGCTACCTCAATTCTTGAAGGCCTAGGAAATTGGATACAACCAGTTTGCGGGTTGTCTGCTTTGGCGCTGTGGCTTCGGTACTCCCTTCGCGGAGCTTGGGTTAGTTTCAACCTCCAAAGCAGAGGGTATACTTTCCGCACAGTAGTAGAGTCAGGAACGGTCTGCTCGTGGCCGGAGTTCGAAATAAAGTCCCAAAGAACTGGAGATCTTTGGGAAGCAGTGCTGTTTTGCGATGGGCAACCCTTGGGTCGACCAAGAAAAGATCGAGACAGGAGAGTAGCCGAAGCGATTTTTGTCGAATTCACATCGCTGTTTACCTCTCCAGATCACGCATTGGAGCAAATGAGGAAAGTAGCATGCCGACAAAGGGAAAAATTGCAAGAAAGCACAGTGGATCGTGACGATTGCGAATGCCCATGCGATCCTACGGACGTTCCACTAATTTACCTTATACATGGAACCCGGGCACCAAATGCGCCGTGGACATACGAAGAGAGTTCGGACCTCGTGGCAGGCATCAGAGAGGCAGATGTCAATGCGGAGTTCAAGAGGTTCCAATGGACAGGAAGAAATAGTTCCAAAGATCGACAAGAAGCAGCGAAAGAGCTGGCTGAAGCTATTGCACCAGTTTTGGACACTGGCGCTCAAGAAGTTGTCTTGATTGGGCACAGCCATGGAGGCAACGTGGCTCTTCAGGCGGCCACTCATTTGAACCAAAAGCAAAGAAAATGCTTGAGATTCTGCTGCTTAGCGACCCCGTTTCTAGGATCCAGTCGCCGATTTGACGCGTGGGACTACTTCGAACGGTTACCTGAGATCATTCGCGACAATATCCATTTGGCAATTGTTGCCTCCGTCATGGCTATTAGTTGTTTGCTTTACCTTGCTTTGCAGGACCCACTTTTGCCAGAGAGTTTTCACGTGGCGATTGGTGCGGAGAGAAGCGGCAACAACAGTTTCATTCCAGCAATAGCTTGGATTCTTCTGGTTCCGTGGCTCACAATTAAACTCATTGAACGTATAGCTACATCCGTCTTGAATAATGGAGCAAATCAAGAGCCGGAAATTTCGACCTCAAACAATACACTGGTTTGCGCCTATAGCCACGACGAAGCATACATGGCGCTGTCCGTAATCTCGAACTTGATGGCTCTTGTGCAGTTCGGAGTCTTCAAGATGATCGACGGAGTGGTCTTCTTTTTCCGAAAAACGCGAGTTTTTGACGTCTTTTTCGGATGGTCTTGGCTACTTATTTGGTTCGTTGTTGTTCTTTCTTTCTTCCTTTTCTCAATCGTCACGCTTGCCAGGATGATTTTCCCAGCCGATTTTTTTAAGGCATGGTCAATTCAACTATCTTCCATTGGTTTCGATCCGAACGTTCTACCAATCAACTGGCTGATTTATTTGATGCTGGCCGCCTTGTTGCTCGTTGGATTGAGTATCATTACTTGCTTTTGTGTAGTCCTTTTCTTTGGCTTCATGCGGTTTGTTGTTTTCTGGATCGTTGGTGTCTCCGATCAGATATCGACCGAGAGAGGCCTGATCGAAGCGTTCATGGGATCATACGTGGTTTCCTCGGTTCCATTTGGGGACACCCAAGTAAGGTTTATTCCGGGGCGGTTCAAATTCAACCATTCGGAAATTTATCGAGATCCAGACTGCATTTCGCAAGTTGTAGTCTTTTTGAGAGGTCAAAAAATTTCTCCCGACTGAACCTTGGGGCCCGATCACGCAATCACTGGTGTAGCAACTCCAACATGCCTTTGGGCAGCCCAGCCAAAGACTCTCTGCTCAATCTGTCCAGCTGGCGTCAAAGCGATACAAAGCGAGTTCACAAAGTCCGGTTTCTGCGCCTTCCCGAAATTCGGATCTGACCAGGTTGCAGGTGCGGCGAAGGGCAGTTTCGTCCGCAGAGCAGTCATTCGTCGCAACTCTCTCTAATGTCTGTTGTGCGGACAATGCTGCCATTCGTTGCAACATGGCACCCATTACCGGTCACAAATAATTCAGCTGTTTAGTTACCCAGAACAGGATTTCGGCAAGAACCCCGATTGCGCCTGCTTTTTCAGTCATTACCAATGCTGTTCCTGATGTACCAAAAGGAAGATCTTCCAAATCGGAAACCTCAGATAACTCGATCAGCACTGGGTAGCTAGAGATCCCGGCCAGCTCTCGTATTGAAGGAAGCCCCGCGCGCAGATCGAGTGTCCCCTCGGCGGATCCCACCGGTAAAGCAACAATGATGCCAGAGAGCTCTGTGCCAGGCTGTGTCCGCAGTGCCAACCTAATCTCGTCTCCGATGTTTACGTTTTGGCGGCTCGATTGTGGAAGGGAGGCTACAATTGCAAAATCCGACGGATCAATAAATGTTATCGCACCTTGAAACGTGGTGGCGCGGTTTCCAGGCCGTAGTGTAACAGCAGAAACAACGCCATTTCCGGGTGAATGAACCTCTGTCTCTTCAAGGCTCCATCTGGCCTGCTCGAGTGCCATTTCAGCTTCCACAACTGCGGCGTCTCGGCCGTCAATCGTAGCGGAAATTCGACGCTCCAGTCCCTTTTTGCGCGCTTCAGCTGCTCGGATATTCGCGGTCAATTGATCAATCGTAGCAACGGCTTCTTGGAGTTGAAAAGTTGTCGATGCGCCTCGCTCTTCCAATTGGATGATGTCGTCGCGCCTCTGCTGCCCAAAGAGAAGCTGAACATTCAAAGACTCGATTTCTGCCTCGGCTGCGGTGAGATCAGTCAGTAACTGGTCAGCCGAAGACTTAGCCGTTTCAAGAGAGGCCTCGAGACGTGACACTTCAGCAGCAAAAACCTCAGGATCAATTTTGAAGAGTAGATCACCCTCATTAACGGATTGATTGGCCTCGACAGCCACCTCGACAACCGTTCCGGATACGTTAGGTGCGATGTTTGTCTCAATTCCTTGAACTGAAACTGGCCCTGTCGGTGTTGTGTGGTTGAGAGCTCCCAAGACCACAAGGGCAATTACTGCAGCGCCACCATAGATAACTGTTTTCCAGAAAGCGTTCCACGGAAGCCATTTGAGTTTAGAAAAAACCAACCAAATCAAGCCGAAGTAAAGACTTAAGACGATGAGCATCAACCAACCTCCGGAACCAAGCCAATTCACTATAGCATTAAGAAGGCGACAAAAATCTAGGGATAGGCCGTAGCACGCTCGCAATACTATGCGATTTCCAATGCCCACAGTCAGCTCGTCGTCCATACGGGTTAAGAATTTTGAAAATCCGCTTTGGGCTCGGAGCAGCCATCCAAGCACTTCGCTCGAACGACTGCTTTGCCTTGCTTGCGAGGCCGTGCCGGGTCAGTCGATCAATTTCTGCAGTGCCCTGTCAGCGCGGATAAGTTCATTGATCGTCTTGCGCATCTCCTCGGTTTCTCTCGACCTTTCCCCATTCTTCCACGAAGGATGGCTTGGCCCAGCAGCGTGCCCACCTCCAGCCCCATGCATGCGACAAACACTCCAGCTCCGAACAGCGGGTGCGCGACATCGCCGGCCCGTGGACTTTGCCGTGGCGGTACATCTGGGCGCATTCCTGAGCCGTTTGGTGGGGTCCATGAGGTTGTCGTCACTTTTTGTCATTGGACCGCCCCCCGTTTTGAACGTTGCCAACAATAGCCTGGCCACCTTCTTTGACCTCGACGCGTTCAACCCTGACGGTCTGATCCGCCTTGGATCGATATCTTTTCAGCGCTTCAACCTGGCTTGTGAAAGTTCGCGCAAGCTTATTGAGCGCCCGTTCCGCCGAGTCTTGTTGAGGAAGAGTCTCGACGTGATTGAGCCTGCGCGCCATCATCATCGTGGCCTGATGGACCGCACCCATTTGGATCGCAAGCATGGCTTCAATCTCGTCCTGCGGTCTGACCCCGGCAACAACGGACATCACGAAGTTCGACGCGGTCTCGGAGACAGAACTGTCCTGTTGCCCAAGAGTCGCGACTTGATCCATAACGCCTTCGAAGAACCGGTAGTCAGCTGTGCCGAGCTCATGCATCGCCAAAGCACAGGCCGCCGTTGGGTCTTTTCCTTTGTGCCCAACCGTGAGCCTGCGTGTGTCTTCATCGAAGTCCAACTTGATGCCCGGTGCCCGAACGCGTGATTTCTTCCGTTCCCTCAGATCCGCAATCGCATTGGTTTCCGCGTCGGTAAGCTCGGAGTTCTTTGTCTGCAGATCGTTGCCACTGTCTTTTTGTGTCTTGCTCATGTCCGCCTCGCGTAACAAGGAGTGGTTAGTATTAGTGTTCCGATTCAGAACCGAAGGACCGACGCGAAACCGGCCTGACGGGTTCTGATTTGGAACCATGAGGTGCGTTTGGGTTCTCAAACGGAACCACAGAGGATGCTGACGGGTCCGTCTCAGAACCGCGTTTTGTTTTTCCGGGCTGCCAGAACCGCCAGTCATTGGTGGCTGCTTTCTTGCCGGACCGGGCCTGCGTCGCCTTGGTGGTCAATCGCCATTCATGTGCTCGACGGTGATACCAGTTGCCCTCCTTCTCGAGCACGAGGAAGCCTTTGTCCTGCAGATCTTCGAAAGCCCGCTGAACCGTGGCCTTGCCCAATCCCAGAATCTCTGCCGCTTCATTCATCGACAGGAACACCTTGCCGTTGTTGCTGCCGTTGAAGCGGGTGTGAAGCTCCAGCCAGAGCTTCACTGCAGGTCCCGACAAAGCCCTCCACGCCGGGG
Source organism: Ruegeria sp. HKCCD7296 (assembly GCF_013110775.1). Taxonomy (NCBI): domain Bacteria; kingdom Pseudomonadati; phylum Pseudomonadota; class Alphaproteobacteria; order Rhodobacterales; family Roseobacteraceae; genus Ruegeria; species Ruegeria sp. HKCCD7296. Next base: position 3,889 of record NZ_WVRF01000010.1, on the reverse strand, counting down.
ACTTGATCATGGCGTAGGGCAGATAGACGAACTGGCCCTCATCCGACCGTTTGCCGTTGGGAGACCGTCTCCTACTCATCGCGACACCCTCGCTGGAAATGCTCGGGCAATGCATCCAGTTCAGGAACGTCACAGCCGATATGCGCCCGGACGAGCCGGATTAGGCCGGATTTGGACACACAATACCCGAGCGTGTCCCAAGCCGCTCCTCCGGCTGGAAATTGGGGTCTTTGACGTTGAAACAGCCATTGGATGCCATCCCGGCATACGGCGACGCGGTAGACACCATGGCGAAAGAACTCGCCGTTGTAGTTCTCATCGGTTTCTCGATGATCGGTTTGGGAAAGAGGGCCAGCGTCTGGCCCCCTATCGTGACTGGAAAGGTTCGATTTGGAAAAGGACATATCAGCCACGCTTGATCCGTCCTTTCCGTACGATCACCCGTTCGACCGAGTGGCTCAGGGGTGACCAGTAGTACCGGCGCTCGTTTTGTCTTGTCGGCGCGGGGCATCCTGTGGCATCAACTGGACTTGCTAGGGTGGCAGTTGATGTCACTGGAAAAGCCCCATCTCCGCGCTTGGAGTTGGGGTTTTTCATTATGCAGCCTCGTTGTTGGGATCGGTACGACGAGCCGCCAGCCAGGCGTTCAGATCAGCGCCGTGATAGGCGATCCGCCGACCGATGCGGATGAAGGCCGGACCGCACATGCGGTGACGCCATTGAGCCAGCTTCTCGCGGTTTCCTAGCAATTGCATTTCAGGGTCTTCTGGAAAATAGACCCGGTCGTCATTGAAGACGTTTGCCATCGTTGAAATCCTCTTGGATCAGTTGCGATGGCTCCCAATTATGGGCAGCTTTCCCGAAGTGTCACCAGACTTTTTCCTGCGCCTAAGCGCTTTCCGAAAGGGAGAAACCACTTAGGCGTTTTTCTTAAAAACTGCTTCGTACCTTGATTTGAAGGGTTCTTCTGAACGTAGAGCCGTACCGTAATCCGCATGGGTCTTTGCTGACTTTGGGAAGTCCTTTCTTTTCTCAACTGTCTTTTCCAAAGCTTGTTCAACAATGCGTTCTTCATTGATCAAACCGACCGCGTCAGACAGCTCCTCGATTTGTTGCATCAGCGATTCCAAGTTTTGAAGTCTGCGTTTTCGAGATGCGCGCGCCCCGGCTTCTCCAGCCCTAAGTCTGGTTTTTGCGGACCGCACTCCGGTTATTGCTGCATCTTCGTAGCTGAATTTCCAGCGGTAGTGTTCGACCATCCGGCCTAATGCCAAGAGCTGACCGTACATGTAGTGGCGCAGCTGACCAGCTATAGCTTTGCTCAGTTCGCTATCCCTTGAACCTTCATGAATGTAGCTTTTAAAGCTAGCCAACTCGTCCAATATTTTGAACTCGAACCAGCGCTTAGTGAAGACTGAGTCGAGCTTATCGAGTTCAAATGCCAAAGCCTCTCAATTTGTCTAGTGGACTTCTCGATCGCCGTGGAGCTTCTTCATAGTCGCGGAAGTCCAAAGGGTAGCTTCTATCAAAAACTTCGAGCGCTAAGTCGACCTGCTCCCGAGAGTATTTACTTTTGTTTAGTTTGCTGACTTGCAGGATATGTCGAGCCTCTTCCAACTCTACAAACGATGCAATGAGGAGGTCAAAATGCTCCCTCACATAATCGATTTCATAATTCCTTCGACATTGCTCCACGAAAAACTCCCACAAATCATTTGTGGAAAACTCAAAGAAGTTCATCTCCCACCATTTGGGTGCTGAACTGACCTGCCTTTCTTCCAATATTTCATTCAGCAGATGAACACGAACTTGATCCGGCAGCTCGTCGAAACCAATACGGTCAAGCTCGGCGTTCACATCGGAAGGTAAGTTCATTCGAGTTTCAAACAGCCAGTCCTTTGTTTTCTTACCAAGTGGAACTTCTTTTAACTCGCCCTCGCCATGAACGAAGGGGTTCAATTCATAGGATAGGATCTTGTTTAATCGTTCACTTTCTTCTTCCGAAAAACGTTCCAATACCCTCTTTTCCTCCCATCAGGGTCGTTAACACAAGAACCTGCTCCAGCGCTCGACCAATTCGCGCCGACGATCCAACAAGTCAGACCGAGCGTAGGCGCGCTCTACATCGGACCCAACCTGATGAGCCAAAGCCGCCTCAGCCAGTTCCCGAGGCGCGTTTGCAGACTCCGCAGCCCAATCTCGGAACGAACTGCGGAAGCCGTGCACAGTGACGCCATCTTTCCGCATCCGGCGCAGTAACATCAGCATGGACATGTTCGACAAGGGCTGGTGTCGTTTTTGCCCCTCGAACACGTAGTCAGAGGCCAGCGCACGCAGCGGCTCCAGAATGGCCAGCATTTCGCCGGTGAGAGGCACGCGATGGACCTGCCCGCCTTTCATGCGCTCCGCAGGTATGGTCCACAGTCGCGCATTGACATCTACCTCGGGCCATTTCATCTCCAGCACTTCTGAGGTTCGGCAGGCGGTCAAAATGGTGAACTGCAGTGCCCTGGCGGCCATGGCCGAACGGGTCTGCAACTCGGCATAGAATGCGGGCACCTCCTGCCACGGCATCGCGTCATGGTGCTGCACCTTGGCTTTGACGGTGGGCAGCACCTTGCCTTCGCGGATCGCAGTCACCGGGTTCTCGCCCGAACGGAAGCCCTTGGATTTTGCCACGTCGAGCACCGTCTTGATCCGTTGAGACAGTCGCTTTGCGGTTTCGTGTTTCTCGGTCCAGATGGGCGACAGGCACATCAGAACTTCGGGCTGATCGATGCTGTCCACGGGCATACGGCCGATCTTGGGGAACGCATAGTCGCGCAAGGTGTTAAGCCATTGCTGGCCGTGTTTGGCATTCTTCCATGTTGGCAGGCGGTCAATGTGAACTTGTCGGCTTAGTTCCTCAAAGGTCGGGATTTCACGCTGGGCGTTGAAGCGCGGGTTCAGCCCGGACTTTGCCATGCGTCGATATTCGAGGGCTCTTTCTCGAGCCTGGTTTAGTGTGACGACATCAGCGCCACCTAACCCGAAATCCGTGCGCAGCGGAGCGCCCTTGCGGTTCTTCTGCCCTTTGACCGTTACACGCACGATCCAGCGCCGTGCGCCCGATGGATCGACAACGAGATACAGGCCAGAACCGTCACCATGCCGACCCGGACCGAGATTCTCTACAAGCTTCTTTGTCAGCTTTCCGCTGAGCGCAGCCATGTAAATACCACAAAATATACCACTCAATAAAAGTATACTGGCATAATCAGATAAAATCCAACGAAACCCTCTAGCGCGACCTCAGCCATAAAACACAAAGGTTTAAGCAACCTAGTATGTTTCATCAAAATTTGTGAAAATCACCAAGTGGCGGACCGAGGAGGATTCGAACCCCCGACCCCTTGATTCGTAGTCCAGTGCACCATCTTTTCCTCGATTACCCACACCTTGCCAAATAATAATAAAAACAAGCACTATACTCTCGATATCATTACTCTGGCTTTACCCTTTTTACCCCCCATTTATCATTCTTGTGGTTGCCTCAAAGTTGCCTTGAACGTATTTCTGAGGTCGACAGTCAAGTGTTTTGACGACGAACCCACCGCGGCCGCAACCGGAACGGGGTTCTTGACCCAGCCGATGAAAGGACCATCGCCCATATCCGCAAATGTTGTACCCCTGCCCCAATCGAAAGCCCAGCCCGAGGAGTCGCGCCGCTTCCGGTTCGGCAAGCAGACCCTCACTCGAGCGACCACCGTATTCGCTGACACCACCGGCGTAACGCTGCGTGACACCGACTTGCGCGGGTTCGTGTGCCGCAAACAGACCTCGGCGTGGATGCTAGGTGTCGAGCGGAAGGTGCGGGGCAAGCTGCACCGCATCAGTATCTCGGAGTTCA